>PLSH01000166.1:0-32604 GCA_003165095.1 Acidobacteriaceae bacterium | reverse complement strand
CGGAACAGGTAAAAGCAGAATCCCAGGTTGGCCAGCGAACCCGCAGCCAGCATGATCCACCAGATCAGATTGGTGCTGGAAAACTCGCTCAGCCCGGCGGCGCGGCCATAGTCGGCGATGGGGTGCGCCAGGGAAAACCCGATATTGAACACTGCCGACAACACGCCCGATCCTGCCGCCATCAGCAGAGCCACGCCAACCGGGCGCGCGTGGCCCACCATACCGCCCCTCTCTGAGTCCACGCCGGCAGCCCGCTCGCGCATTCGGCCCGCCCAGCCGCACAGCGCAAAGCCTGCAAGTTCTACCGCCACCGCGATCAGGATTCTCTCGCCTGTTGGGCTCAGCAATTTCTGAGGGGCCAGAAGTACCATGGGCAGCAGAGAACCCAGCGCCGAGCTGATTGCCAACACCAGCGTGTTGGCCAGCGAAATGCCGATTGCGCTCACGCTCTGGCCGAACAGCAACGCCCCAAACCCCCACGCAAAACCCGTCAGGACTGCAATCCATACGGCGTGCGCGGGCGCGTGGGCGATAATCGCCCAGCTCTGCGGCGCAATTACGCTCACGATCGCGGCCGGCATCAGCAGGCATGAAACCACGATGAACAGGCACCATACGTTTTCCCATTCCCACCGTCCCAGAAACCGCATCGGAAGGGTAAAACTTCCATTCATCATGCCCGACAGAATCGCCAGGAGTGCCCCGGCAACAAGTATGCTGTTCATTTTCGCGTCCGTTCCACCCCGAGCCCAGGGTCTGTTGGCTGCCCTATTGCGCGCTCCCCGCTGTTCTGCCGGAACCAGGTTCTGTCGCTCAGGCCCAACCCATTTGCTCAATTACCTGCCAATACCATGGTAGGCTATACAATAATACAGGTTGGCAATCGAAAGGCAAACTGCCGTCCGTCTGCCACGCTTGCAAAACAGGGAGATGTAATGTTCGCGACATTTGACCAGTTGAAAGGAAGATTGATCGTTTCATGCCAGGCTTCCCCCGGCGATCCTTTGGACGACACCAACGCCATTCACCGCATCGCAATGGCCGCGGTTGGCGGAGGGGCCGCCGGCCTGCGCCTCAACAGCGCGGAACATATAGCGGCTATCCGGCAGGATACAAAGCTGCCCATCATCGGCATCCAGAAGCGGTATGGCCCTGCGGGACCGCGCATCACGCCCGATTTCGCCGCCGCCGCCGCCTTGGCCGCTGCCGGCGCCTCCATCATAGCTCTCGATTGTACCGATCGCGCCTGGCCCGATGGCGACCATTGGCAGGAACTCATCCAGCGAATTCACCAGGAGCTGCACCTGCCCATCATGGCCGACATCGCCACCCTCGATGAGGCGTTGGCCGCGGCCGCGGCCGGCGCCGACTGCGTGGGCACCACCCTGAACGGATACACTGAGCGCACCCGCGACAATCACAGCTTCAGTTGGACCCTGCTCGCGCAATTGGCGCAACAGCTCGATGTCCCAATCATGGCCGAGGGGCATATCTCCACTCCCGAAGAGGCGCGCCGCGCTATCGCCGGTGGGGCCTGGTGCGTCATCGTCGGCTCGGCCATCACCCGCCCCGGATACATCGCCGCCAGGTTTGCGCATGCTGTTGAGCAATCCGCCTCCTCGGCTCCTGCCATTGGCGTCGATATCGGGGGCACCTCCATCAAGGCCGGCCTGGTGCAGCGGAGCGGAGAGGTTTGCTTTCCTGCCAAGACGCCCACCGGCGCGGGGAGTGGTCGCGACGCCATCGCAGCCGGACTGGTCCAGGCTGTCGAACAGGTGCTGAGGGCCTGCGGCGACAGGCACATCGAGCCGCGGGGGCTTGGCATCGCCACTGCGGGCGCCGTCGATCGTCGCGATGGAAGCATCTTCGCCGCAACCGACAATCTTCCTGGGTGGACTGGTTTCCAACTGCGCGGTTTTGCCGAGGAACGCTTTCATCTGCCGGTCTTCGTCGTAAACGATGCACAGGCTGCCGTGCTTTCGGAACTGCACTTCGGCCTTGGCCGCGGCCTCTCCGATTTTGTGGTCATCACCATTGGCACGGGCGTCGGCGGCGGCATCGTAGCCGAAGGTAAACTGCTGCGCGGACAGCACGGCTTTGCCGGGACCATCGGGCACCATGTGATCCGCGCCGGCGGACGGCCCTGCAACTGTGGCCGTAACGGCTGCCTGGAAGCCTATGTCTCCACCGCCGCACTGCTCCGCGAATACCGCGAACACGGCGGGGCCGTCCCCGAGAGCACCATCGACGACGCAGCCCTTGCCCTGAGAATCAACCAACTCGCACGCCAGGGCGATGCCGCCGCGCAAAAAGCCTACGCGGTTCTGTCTGGATACCTGGCTGAGGGAATCGCCAATCTCTTCAACCTCGTCGATCCCCAGGCCGTGCTCCTCTCAGGTGGTCTTATTGAGGATTACGCGCAGTTCGTTCCCGCCCTGCAAGAGCAGGTGGCAAAGCTCCTGCACTTCGGAGCAAAGCGCCAGCCCCAGGTGCTCGCTGCCAAGGCAGGACAACTCGCCGGCGTACAAGGCGCGGCTGCGCTGGTGTTTGAATCGGGCTACTAGACGATTCGTCGGATTGCGATGGGACCGTAGCCCTTTGGAGCGGATCTCGCGTCCTGGCTGCGGGCCTTCACATAAGCGGAGGCATGACATGAGAAGGAATCGCCTGCCGTGGTTGCCGGCGCTGCTGTTCGGCGGCATGGCGTGGACATTTGCCTGCGGGCAGCAGCCTGTGGCCCGGCTTGCACTGATCCCGCCCTCTCCGGTGACCGACAAAATCACGCTCGACATCCGCGGTGCGGTTGAAAACACTTCCAATCGCAGTTGCAGGTTCGCGCTCGCTCTCTATCTCGATCGGGAGTCGCCTTCCGCGCTTGTGCGCACGGAGGTGCTCGACATTCCTGCCCACGCCAGCGCCGGCATCTTCTTTCGCCGCTCCACTCAAGGCTGGACGGGCCGCCACCGCGTCATTCTCGTTGCTGCCTGCGGGGTCCGCAAGATCCGTTCAGAACGCGAAGTCGAGGTGCTGTCTTCCTCCTTCCGCTCGACTCGCACCATCGACGGCGCCTGGATTGGCATTGTCCACTGGAGCGAGGAAGAGGGAAGCCACTGGAACGCGGACATCCGCAAGCTAACCGAAGACGACTGGCGTCGGCAGATCGTCGCCATGCACAACCTGGGCATGGATACTGTTGTGATTCAGGAGGTCTTTCGCAACGAGGCCTATTACGGCGACAACAAGATCGCCTGCGCCGGCTACCACGGGCTCGCTTACTATCCCTCCGCCCTTTTTCCCGGACGCGTGTCCATGACCTCCCGTGACCCCATTGAAGCGATCCTCTCTGAAGCTGACCGGCTCAACATGAACGTCTTTCTCGGCGTCGGCGCCTATGCCTGGTTTGATTTCAGTCCTGCCGCACTCGCCTGGTCCAAGCAGATTGCCGCGGAGTTATGGAGCCGCTATGGCCATCATCCATCTTTCTATGGCTGGTATGTCTCCGCGGAGGCTTACGGTAGTCTCATCCCCGACCAGGGGGAACAGGAGAAGGACCGCTACCGGCGACAGGTCATTGCCTTTTTCCGCGAATTCCAGGCCTATTGCCGCAGACTTGCCCCGGAGAAGCCGCTCATGCTGGCTCCGAATACCCATGGAATGCTCGAGTCGCGCGATGTCTGGCCGCTCGTCCTCAAGCATCTCGACATCGTATGCCCCTTTGGATTTCATCGAATGCCCGACGGCGATATCACCGGCGAGCAGGCCGCGCAGCTTTGGCAATCCATGTGCGACAAAGCCGGCGCGCATCTGTGGATGGACATGGAGGCGTTTCTCTTCGAGGGCAAGGCACTTGTCCCACGTCCCATCGACGGGCTTCTTCAGGACATGCAACGGTTCCCCAATTTTGAGAAGATTCTCTGCTACCAGTACTCGGGCATCTTCAATGCACCGGCGTCGCGCATCACTCCCGGAGGGCAACCCACTGTAGTTCTCTACCAGAACTATCGCGGTTATCTGGAAAAGCTGGGCCGCGCTCCGCAGGCCGCAACCCCGTAGAGGGTTTTCCGTTCGCGCGCCTCCGCATGACTCTACGCCGCGCTGTTGTCCGGCTTTTTCACACCAAACTTCTGGTTGGTGATGAGCGGCTTTGCCCACAACGAAACTGCAAAGATCCACCCGAATGTCACGTACAGCAGGCACATGCCTGTGCGCAGGCCGAACGAGTCGGCAATCCGGCCCGTGATCAATGGCAGAATCGCTCCTCCCATGATTCCCGAGCACATAATTCCGGCCAGCGCTCCCTGGTGTTCCAGCACCGAGTTCAGTGCCAGAGAAATGATGATCGGCCACATCACCGACGCAAACAAACCAATGCACGGAAACGCAAACCTGGAGATGGCCGCGGGACCGAAAAGCGCGAAGGAAAGACATGTCAGTGCGCCGATAGCAAAGGCTCCCAAGACGCGGCGGCTGTCGAGCAGCTTGAGCAGAATCATGCCCAGGAAGCACCCCACCGTCAGCAGGCCCCAGAACCATCCCACCGCCGATGCCCCCGTCGTGTGCGGATCGAAGCCGTGGTACTTCCACAGGAATTCCGACATCCAATTGGCCGTACCTTGTTCCGACCCCACGTAGAAAAACACGCTGAAGAAGTAGAGCCAGACCACTGGCTTGTGCAGCAGGTAGCGGTACATTCCTGTGGTGCCCGCGGCTTCGTCGGCTTTTCGCTCCACCGCCGGAAACCGCGAGAAGGCCATAGCCAGCAGCATAGCGGCAATCACAACCGCAAAGATCCAGTACATTGACACCCATCGCATCGTTTCCGGCACGAGCGCGGCCAGCGTCGATAGAAAAATGTTCTTCTGCGGTTCTTGTTCCAGATTGAGGACAATGTAGGAGTAGATCTGGGGACTCAGAAAGGACGCAATTCCGAATATGAGTTGCGCAAATGCCGAATTGAAGGCAAAGTGCTCTTCTCCTCCGGCCACCCGCAGCAGAGGGTTAATGGCCACCTGCAACGCGGCCATGCTGCTTCCGATCATGAAGAGCGAGACCATCGCGACGGGAAAGATGTGCAGCCACGCAAACAAAAGCGACCCCGCCAGCGCGATGGAAAACATTGCCAGGATGACCCGCTTCTCTCCCCACCGCTCTACCAGGAAGCCGGCAGGAATCGAAAATACCCCGTAGGCGATGAAGAAGCAGAAAGGAAGCAGCGCGGCGGCGAACAGGCTCAGATGAAAGCTCTGGATGATATCCGGAACAATCGGGCCCAGTATATTTGTCACCAGCGACATGACAAAGAAGACTGCAAAGACAATCGCGACCAGGTACTTGCTGCGCTTCATTTGGTTTGCGTCCTCGGGTTGCTATTCTTCGGCCGTGATTTTTGTTGCATGCCGGAAGCGTCCGGCTTCGAAGCCTGCGCTTGCCGCAAGGGCCAGTGTCAGCATCTGGATTGGCAGAAACTCCATAATGGGAAGCAGGCGTGTCAGTTTGTCGGGAATGCGCAGGGCTGGAATCTTCGCGGCGGGCCCGGCCAGCTCTGCCCGTCCTCCGCTATTGTGTATGTCGCGCACCAGCTTGCTGTGCAGTGCGCGGAAAACCGCTTCGCCCTCCAGCACCAGCACCATGGTTTCCGGTCCTGCCATCTCAATTGGACCATGCCGAAAGGCCGCGCTGCTCATGGCTTCCGCGGCGATGCGCGTCGACTCCTTCGTGACCAGCGCCCCCGTTCCGGATGAAGCCAGTGACCGCCCCCGTCCCACGAAGAATAGCTGGCGTATGTTTTCCATCTCGACGGCCAGCGATTGCACATGCTTGCGCCATTGCGCCAAATAGCCTTCCACCAGCGCCGGGCCTGCCTGGAGTTCGGCATACACCGCGTCTGCCGCCTCGCCGCACCATGCCGCTGCCAGGATTTCCAGGGCGGCTAGCGTTCCAACATAGGTCTTGGCGGAGACTGAAAACTCTTCGCCGCACTGAGTCAGCATCATGAACTCCGCCTGGGTGGCAAGCAAGCTATCCGCAGTGTTGGTAATGCTGATGACCGTTGCCCGCCGCGCATTCTGCTCGAGCAGGCGAACCATCTCCGCACTTTGGCCCGACTGCGATACTGCCACAATGATCGTGCCGCCGGCCAGCAGGCTGGGCATGGAGTAAATCAGTTCCGACGTGTCTACGCGCGTGACATTCTCCCCATGCGCTGTCAGCATCATCTCAAGTGGATAAAGCGCGTGCAGCGAAGACCCCATGCCGGTCAGCACAACGCGTTGATGCGCCTGTTGGCGAAATTTGCTGATTTGTCCAAACAAAGCCGTGTTCGAGCGGAAGCTCTCAAGAGTGGCTTCCAGTGCCCGCGGCTGGTCCAGAATGTCGCGTAGGTAAGGGCCTTCAATAATACGGAGCGCAGTGTGCTTCACAAGTTCTCCTGGAATGAGCGGTTAAAGCGGCTGTGCCATACCTGTGCGGCGCCGATCAGTCCAGCGTTGGCGCCCAAAGACGAAACCGCAATCTCACAGCTCTCCGCGGGAACAAGGCGGCACCTGTTGAGGACGATCGCGCGAATCGGGTCCAGAAAAAGATCTGCACTATGCATGACGCTGCCGCTCAACGCGATTACCTCTGGGATGAACATGGAGACCACGTTAGCCACCCCGAGCCCAAGATAATTCGCCAGCCGATCGACTGCGCGCCGCGCATCAAGATCCCCCTGGCGGGCGAGTTTGCAGATCTCCTCGCCGGTTCGATATTCGCCGGCCGGGTTTTGCTCGGCATACCACTGTTCAAACGCGGGCCCCGCCGCCAGGCTTTCCCAGCAACCGGACGCGCCGCATGTGCACAGTGGACCGCTCGGCTCGACAATGTGGTGGCCAATCTCGGGATGGGCATGCCCAACGCCCCGGTATATCTCTCCGTTCAAGATGATCCCGGCGCCGATGCCGGTACCCACGGTGATGCTGATCAGGCTGCCCTTGCCTCTGCCTGCTCCCCATCGTGCCTCGCCCAGCGCCGCGGCGTCGGCATCGTTTTCAAGGGCAGCGGAAACGCCCAAAGCCTCAGAGAGCCCCTCGACCGGATTCCATCCCTGCCAGTTGGGCAGTGTATTTACATCGCCGAGTTCCCCGGTAATAGGGTCGACCGGGCCTGTACACCCGATTCCAATCCCGCCGATTGCCAAGCCGGTTTGTTGTGTCTGAGCTTTCAGAATCTCCACGATTCTGGTCAAGGCATTTTCGGGACCCTTTTCAACCTGGATTTGAGTTTCCCCGCGAAGCAGGACTTCCCCTCTGCCGTCGACGATGCCAATGGCAATCTTCGTGCCTCCAATGTCGATACCGGCAATTGCCTTCTTGTTCCTGGCCGATACGCTATCGACTATCTCCACTTGAGCACCTCTGCATCGTACGGTTGCACGTCGATCTCCCAACCCGAATTGTGCCGGGGAATTGAATTCGCCTCCGGCGCGTCGAGCTGTCCCAATGCACTGATCGGCAACGAGGAACCGAGGATCACATGCTTCAGTTGCGCAGAGTGATTGACGAGCACGATATAGCCGTGGTCTGTGGCATTCAAAGCTGCGGCCTCCACCGAGGACTGATCTGTCCATACCGTCCGCTTCAAGCCTGCCCACTCTTCCAGACTTTGATAAATGCGGTACGTCTGGTCATTCCCTTCAAACGCAGAGGGCAGATTGGCCAGGTAAATCTCGATCGGGTAGGCACAGAGAAGAGTCTTTCCTTTACCGAGTTGGTTGGCCACCAGTGCAGGTCTTCCGTCCTGATCGACCGCAATCACCTGGCCGCCCTTCACCTCGAGCGTTGCTGCCCACTGTTCGGGCACATTGGCAGATGCCGAATAGGTAAACGTATCGCCCGGCTTGAGATTGCCGAAGGGCGCGACGATCTTCAATGTCACGTTTCCTACCGGCAAATGATCCAAAAGACGAGCGCCGAAGACGCTCTCCATCTCTGGAATCGCCGCGTCTCCGCTCACAGACGCATAGAGAACCCCGCCGTTCTCGACGTAAGTCCGAACTTTGCTCAAGAAATCGGAATGAAGGTGAACCATCATCGAATCGGTGCTGGTCAGCGGCGAAGCAAGAATCAGCATCGGGTACTTTTGCCAGTCGGCGTATTCGCGGGGAAATGCGGTTTTCACTCCGGCTCTCCGCGAGAGAATATACGCCGAGAGCCAGGCGCCCACGAGCCGCGAATTGTCGCTGGATTGATTGGGCAATGGCTGTCCTGCCACGCTCCCTCCCTCGTCCTGTGAGGTATAAGGAACGACTTCAGGCCCGGTCAATCCAAAATGCGATTCATCCCCATACGGCTTCGACCACTCATCGGGGACCAGAATCGCCGCCTCTGCCGGAGCTGGTTCGATGCCCTCGAGAGCAAGACTGCCCATGTCCTTCGAAAACGCGGTAAGCATCTTCGCGGCCGGCCGCTCTTTGCGATCTGCGGTCACAATGCCAAATTGAGTTTCGTGCGGCGAACGCAGATAGGGTACCTTCGAATACTGAGAGAGCGCCGCGTCTGTGTAACACCAGATGAGGAAACCGTTCGCTCCCGCGGCAAAACTGGAATAAAGCGCGGTTCGCTCGTACTGCGCAATGGCCTCCGGAGAATATTGCGCCGAAGACGCTCCCATTTCCTGAATCATGACAGGCCGGCCCGCACCCCCCGTAAGTGCGGTTTCAAATGCCGCCCCGTATGTCTGGCGCTCCGAGAGCATTGCATCCGGGAAGAGGCTCTGAGCGTAGATCGTATAGGGGTGAACACTGAAGAAATCCACTTCATTCCCCAGCAGGTCCGGCCGGAATGGGCCATGGCCCACATCTTCCATCGACGTTCCCACTACCAGCAGATGCCCTGGGTCGTAACGGCGNNATTGCGTTGTTCTTCGCAAAGTGCCGAGCCAATTCCGCCGCAAAGTTTGTCTCCAGTTGCAGCATGTACGGGTCAGACTGAGGATCGCGGCCATGGCGGTATGGAACGTCCCAATACGCCTCGCCCACCTCGCCGCCTATGAGCAGCATGGGATTCAAATAGATGTTGTAGCGGCTCGCCAGGGAAGTGAGGAAGTCCAGTTCCTTGAATGCCTCCGGGTTGTAATCGCCTGGACGCGGCTCGAACCAGGACCATACCAGATCAAGCCTGACGGTATTCACGCCGAGCTCGTGCATTTGCGCAAAATCGGCTTCAATCGATGCGGGATCCCATTGATAAGGCCATTCCATCGCCGCCTTCGCCGGAACCCAATTTACGCCCACGGGCAGAAAGCGCTTTCCGCCGCGCTCGAAGTAGTCGCCGGAGAGCCTGACTGGAGGCTGGCTCTCCTGCGCCGGGGTTCCCGTTTTCGCGGCAGCATCTGAGGGCCGGTCCTGAGCAAACGATTGCCCCGGAAAAAACGCCGCAGCACAAACCGACGCGCATATCCAGACAACAAAACGACGATCTATACCTTTCATTCCAAAATCTCCCTTCGCGCACCCGATGCATCCAAAGTGCCGTGCTAATCAATGTGCCTGCCTTCTGCACGAATTCAACGCCAGTTCCAAGAGATCTGCCGGTTCGGGGACGCACCCACACGAATCCATGACCCAATCTTCCCCAATCGCTCCGCAAATTTCGCACCGAGACATCAGCGAAACATGCAACGGGGAAGAATACAGACGCTTGCAATATGATGTCGAGCCGCAAGCGCACACCCTTCTTCCACTTCAACAGCAGTCAGAGCGAGGCCGTGCGGAGCAGGGTCGATTGTTTTCGCCGGAGCTTCATCATGAGTGAAGCCTGTCACGAGCCCCCTCCAGGTTCAGGTTGAGAGTTAATATGTTGCCGCCCCCGCGGTTTGACCGCGGGAGCGGCATGCCCGTCTTCTTCGACAGATATTGAGACCGGGCCCACAAACTAGAACGTTACCTTCAATGCAACCTGAATCTGCCGCGAGCTATGAACAGTACTCGTGATTGATCCTGCTTGCGGGGTGTCCACATCCACATCGGGCAAACCGAATTCAGGCGTATTCAAGAGATTGAATACCTCGCCGCGCAACTCCAGATTCGATCCCTCGCGCAGATCGAAGCTCTTGAACAGGGATGAATCCAGGTTGTACAGCGCTGGGCCTCGAAGCGTGCCAACACCGGCATCGCCAAACTCCGTGGCGAACGTTTGACCGGGCGCAAGAGCCGGAACCGCATAGGCTGCCGGGTTGTACCAGCAGGTTATGTTCTGCTTATTCGCCGGGCATCCCCAGCTTGTTGCGCTGGAAAAGTCAAGCGGGTTGCCGGTCAAGTCCGGTCGCGGAGCACCCGATCCGGTATTCGTTCGATCGTAGGACAATTCGGGAGTCGTGGCCTCGCCGGAAAACATCGAGAGGATTCCCTGCGACCTCCAGCCGCTGGCGATGTAGCGAATCGGCCCGCTGCTTTTCAGGAAGCGCTGTCCAGGGCCAAAGGGCAGAACATAAGACCAGGCTGAAGAAAACTGACTTCGAAAATCCGGATCCTGGTTTCCGCGTTCGGCCCGCAGATTGTAGTCATTTTGAGGGCCAGCCGCCTCATTCAGCGGAGTCTGGCCAATCGTGTGCTGCCACGTATAGGAGTTGAGCACGCTCCAACCGGAGGAAAACCGCTTTTCAAACTTCACTTGAAGCTGATGCGTGTGCTGGTTGGCGATATTTGAATTTGTCCTGATAGCTGCAATATTCGGAACAGTTCCAAAATATGGGCGGCCGTAATTGGGAGCTGGGCCGAAGTTGCTATCGAGCGGCTGCATGGGCTGATTCAGATTGTAGATATAGGATTCATGCACTCCGTGCGTCCCTACATAGGCAATCTGGAGAGCCGCGTCTTTTCCGATCTGCTGCTCCACATTGAGGTTCCATTCCTGGATCGAAGTCGTTGGATCGTTGAAAGGCGCAGCACTGGCGTATCCGCTTGGATTCGTCAGCGTCGGGGCCACTTCCGCGGGGAATCCCGTCGAGAGCAGGATCCCCGGTGCATTCGCCGGGTAGCTATAGCTCTGGCTGGCGAACAAGCCGGTGGGGTTGTAGGGAAGTTCGGAATCTCCTTGTGTCGCTTGCCGATCGTAGAAAATCCCAAACCCCGCTCTGATTGCCACACTGCGTCCCCCGGGGGTCCAGGCGAATCCCACCCTGGGTGCAAAGCCGTTGCGATCCGTCTTGACATCGGCGGTTCTGCTCACGCCCTGCATTTGGGGTGAAACAAATTCACCCGTAGAGAAGTCGAAGTTGGCCAGCCGGTTATGTTCTTCGACATAAGGCGTGTAGAGGTCGTAGCGCAGTCCCAGATTCAGTGTCAACTGCGGAGTCACGCGGTAGTCGTCCATGAAATAACCGCCAAGTTCCAGCCAGCGTATTCCAAATTCTCCGCTTTGCACCTCTCGCGAGGCGGAATTCGGAGTGCCGATGAGAAAGGTAGCCAGGCCCGATCCCCCGTCTCCAGTCACCAGGTCCTGTGTAAACTGCTGGTTGAAGTACAGGTCGCCGCGCGCATTTTGGACCTGCGTAAAGCCGTTGAGCCTGCGGCGAATATCGAGGCCGGCCTTGATAGCGTGCGAGCCTCGGATGTAAGTGAAGGAATCAATGAACTGATAATTGTTCTCGGTCAGCACTTCCGGGAACCAATCCGTGGTTCCCAGCGAGCTCCACCCGTTAATGAACATGCTCGGCAACCCGCCAGTCTCAAGAGAGTTATTGGGATCGAATATTCCGGGAATCCCAACCTGGCCGGAGATGTTTTCACCTGCAAGCAGCGGAATCGCCTGCACGGCATAACGCATATAACCTATTTTGAACTCGTTTATCTTATTGTCCGCGAATGTGTGAACATCGCTGATTCCGGCCGCCCGGGCCAGATCGCTGATGTTTCCAGAAAAGAACCCGCCGCCGGCCGGCTCGGGAAATGGGTCGGGCTGGGTCTCTTTGACGTTCCCGAAGCTGAAGGTCGCAAAGGTGCTGTCCCTGCTCGTCAATTGGTGGTCGACTCGCACGTCGAAGGAATCCTGATTGTTGACGCGAGCCGGATTCGATAGATAGTTGTTTACATAGCCCGGCAGATTGGGGTTGGGATACAGCGCAGCCACATTGAGAGCCGCTGGATCGAGGTCCCCCGGCGCGGTGCCTGCAGGAATGATGTTGCCCGGGTAGGGCGCTCGAACGTTTGTGGCAGAGTTGTACTGGAAAGGATTGAATATCTGGCCGGTGTCAAAGCCGTCTGGCCCCAGCGTTCCTGTCAGCAGGTCGGAGAAATTCCCAGTACGCTCCCCAACTCCATTTACGTTCGCAGGCGGCACGGAACTGATCGCCGTTTCCGCCTGATCCACGCGTGTGCCCTGATAATCGACAAAAAAGAACGTCTTGCCTTTTAGAATCGGACCGCCTAAAGTGCCGCCAAACTGGTTTTGCCGGAAGGAAGGAATGGGCGTTGTCGCGCTATCGAAATAGTTCTTTGCGTCGAAGGCTGAGTTGCGGACAAATTCAAAGACGCCGCCATGGAATTGATTGGTGCCGGATTTCAGCGCGAGATTCACCACTGCGCCGCCCTTGCCGATATCCGCTCCAAAACTGTTCGTCTGCATCTTGAATTCCGCGATTGCATCAACCGACGGTTGGATTACCTCGAACCCGATCTGCTGTTCGTTGTTGTCGAATCCGTCGAGCAGAAAGTTGTTGTTTGTCGTGGTTAGACCGTTGGCCTCGATTGATCCGCTGGCTCTTTCGTCTTCGGGAATATTGCCTTGCTGCACAGCTCCCGTGGGCCCTTGATTGACGCCTGGCGTGAGATAGGCGAGCTGAATAAAGTCGCGGCCGTTCAGGGGCAGCGCCGAAATAGATTCGGCGGCTACCACTTGACCGATGGACGACGATTCCGATTCAAGAAGCGGCTCGGCGGTGGTCACCGTGACTTGCTGTGTATCCGCTCCAACAGCCATCGCGATGTTGAGGTTCAGCACCTGGTTCACATTGAGCTCGAATGGAATCGCGACCGCCTTCTCAAATCCCCGATGCTCGAAGGTCGCAGTATAAGTTCCAGGCTGCAGATCCGTAACCACGAACTCGCCGTTCGGGTCTGTCGTCACCGCGTGACGAATGCTGGTACCCGTGTTGATCACTGTCACCGTTGCCCCGGGAATCACAGCCCCGGATGGATCATGGACGGCTCCGACAACGCGGGCCGACTCCACCTGCGCGAGCGCAGCCACCGGTAAGAAAATTGCCAGAAGCAAAGAAAAGCTCCCGAAGGCCAACCATGCCTTCTTCGTCTTCCCCGGAATCATTTGTACGAAACAAGATGCGTTCATCTGCGCCTCCACACTCGCCTGAGCATTCATCTTGGGTTGCCCTGACAACCTCAAGCTCTAGACAAATCAATAAGGCTACATATGCATATATGTGTCAAGGCGTGGATAGAAAAATCTGGAACTACAGCGGGAGGCCGCCGTTCATACACGGGTTTGATAGTTGTTAATTGATTTAATATCAATAATATATTGGAACAACATCGAGAAAAGAACTCCAGGTTTCTCGATATTCTATCTTGAATTGATCTAACCTATACACATGCTATATTAGGATGCAGGAGAAGAGGACGTGACAGATCAGGCGATTGCGGTTGACCGTGTAGAACTAGCGCTGGACCACCATAGCTATGTTCCGTATTACCAACAGATTGTGGAGCAGATTCGCGAGTTGGCGAAGGCTGGACAGGTAAAGGAAGGAGAGACTTTCTGGTCGGAAACCGATGTTTCCCGGCACCTTGGCATCAGCAAGATGCCCGTCCGCCAGGCATATCAGAAGCTTCGTTCTGAAGGTCTGCTTATCATCGAGAAAGGGAAACGCCCCGTGATCGGCTCCGGGCGCCTGCCCTGGAACTTTCAGGAACTCCGAGGATTCAGCGAGGAGATGCGCCGGCGCGGGCTGCTTCCGTCCGCCCGGGTGCTATCGAAGAAAATCGTCAAGGCAAAGGGGGAAGTGGCGCAGGCGCTTCGCCTTGAAGACGGTGAATCCGTTTACAGCATCAAGCGCTTGAGGTTGGTAAACGGGGACCCCGTCGCGGTCGTGACCAGTTACTTGCCGGCCCGGCTTTTTCCAAACATCGAAAAGCAGAACCTCGAAGAGCGCTCGCTCTATGCGATTTTTGAGAATGTTTACAAGCGCAAGCTGAATTGGGCAGAGGAAAGCATCGGCGCCGTCTCCGCGCTTGAAGATGAGGCAACTATCCTTGAAACGGCGCCGGGAAGCGCGCTGCTGCTCATCCGTGAAACTACCTACGACAGCGACCGCGTTGCAATCGAATACAGCCGTTCCTTGTTGCGCGGGGATCGCTATACCGCTTCCGTCATCTCCGTGCGCAATCGCTCACTGCCCGCAACCGCAAGCACAAACCAGCGGAATACCTTCAGCTTGACTCGACCCGTTTCCGGCAGTTGAAGTGTCGAATTCATGACGCTCTGCTTGCCTGCCCGCCTGACGTATCTGCCGCACATTCGAATTCAATGCCTCCTTCGGTCGGATCTCAGGCATCCCGCAGCGAAAGTTTAGCTCGATTTAGCTCTAAAAATAGGGAGAAGAGGGGTAAAAACGGGGTATCAGGGAGACTATTGAGACTTCATGAGTCTCTTGCATCCATATGAAATTTAAGCTACTTAGATGATATTAAAGATTTTGCTTGAAATGCTGGCGGAGAGAGTGGGATTCTCCCTATACCACTAAAAACCCAGTAAAATGAAGCATTTTCCTCCATGGTCATGTCATGGTCATGTTTTTAGGGCTATACTCCGTGCATGGACAACAAAGCAGCAACACTGATGATCCGGTACAGGGACGGCGCGGGTACATGGCGTCGGGCCCTCGCTGCAACAGCAGGTAACGGGCGCGTCAGGGCTGGGTACGCTCTGGTCGATGGTCAACCGATTCAATGCGTGAAGTACACCTACCAGGTTCGCTTCTACGTGGATGGACAGGCCGCGTACTCAAACGTGGGAACCAATGCCACTGAGGCTGAGGCGCAGCGTAAACTCCTGCAGCAGCAGAGAAGAATTAAATCCGAAGCACCAGCGGCGAACCTGACGATCGTGGAAGGGCCGCAGCGGAAGACTCTCCAGGCCACGGCTGCAGCCTACATTCAGAGTAAAGTTGATGGTGGTTTCACAGAGGCGGAGGCGCAGGCGCGACTCGTCACGGCTGAGTTCATGGCCACGACGAAGAAGCGCTTCATCGATGAGCTGAAAAGTGAGGACATCACGCGCTACCACAACTCGCTCCGAAAAATAGGGCGGGGCGACCGCACGGTTGCGAATAAACATCAGCGGCTGGTCTCCTGGCTGCACTTCGCCGGTATCCAAGCTGAGGAGGTCCCTGTGAAGCCCCGGTACGAGCTTGCGCTGCCGACCATCTACACGCCAGACCAGATCAGCACGCTGCTCGCCGATGCGAACGAGTACACACATATAGTTGCTGCCATGGCGTTGAAGCTCGGGCTCCGCGATCAGGAGTTGCGCCACGCGGAGTTCACGGACATCATAATTGCGGACAAAGTGTTTAGGGTTCAAGGCAAGTCACATTACAAGTTCAAGGTTAAGGATTGGGAGCAGCGGGACATTCCCATCCCCGACGATCTGCTCGATGAATTAAAGACCCGGAAGAAATCGTGCAAGGGGAAAAACCTCATCTTAGCCACACGGAACAATAAACCGAACACAAAAATGCTGCTGGCCATCAAGGGGCTGGCGCGGCGGAGCAAACTCAACTGTGGTCGTTGTGATGGGTGCAAGTCTAGGCGTCATGAGTGCGCGGAGTTCGATCTCCACAAGTTCCGGCGGACCTACATCACGACGCTGCTTCGTAGTGGGATCGATCTGAGGACCGTGCAGGCCTACGCGGGGCATAAAGACCTGGCCAGTACGATGCGGTACTTGCGGCCCGCAGCCGGGGAAGAAGCCAGGAAAAAAGTCAACGCGGTGCGGTGGGATCGTTAGGCGGCTAGCATTAGGCGGCCCCGCCACCAATCGGCCAGCTCCTGCGGGTCAAAGCGGATGCTGGAGCCGATACGGTGGTGAGGGATGCGGCAGTCGTTGACCATTTCATAGAGAGCCGAGCGAGAGAACCCGAGCAGCTTGGCCACCTCGGGAACGGTCAGGGCGTGGTCGACATTCGCTAGTTGTGATGCAAGGTCCACAAAGGAGAATACGCGCACCTGGTGAACCCTCGTCCTCGGGGCTCAAATCAAAATTTCGAGAAGTTCAAGGCTGACTTCATCGGTGAGACGTTCGTCGGCGGGCATGGCGTAAATCTCTTCAACACGAGCTTCTTTCTCAGCGTTGGTCATGGAGGCAACTTTGGCGATCAGGGCGGCTTTCTCTGCGTCGGTCATGGCAGCTTCATTTTACGACGGGTTGATCCCAAGGATGTAGTGGGCGTTGCCGTTCACAAAGATGGCCGCGTTCGCATTCCACTGGGATGGCAAAGGCAGGTTTGAGGCTGGGACACGGAGAATCTCATTGGCAATTCTCACCCGGTCAACAGCCCAATGAACGTTTCCAACCTGAAGCCGCTCGATTTGACACCCGTCGATTCTGCGTAATCGAGCCGTTCTCTTATCGCGATTCCTCTCACAATCTGATGTGATTTAAATCACTGCAATAATATCGGACCTAATTTGTCGTATATTGAATGAAGACTAATTTGGTCGTATATTGCGGCCCAATCCGGCGGACCTGTTCAACGGCTCCTCCGCGAGGCCAGCGACAACTGAAGGAATTCCAAGTGAGACCGTCGAAGAACAATCGTCAATTTGCAATTCTCATGAGCTGCTTTCTCTTGCTTTTTGCCGCCCGTACCTGGGGAGCCGTGGCCGGAAGTATCTCCGGTACGGTGAAAGACCCGTCCGGAAACGTCGTTCTCAGCGCGAAAGTGACCGTCCAGGAGGTCAATACCGGCCTCGTTTACCGCACGCAGACCGACGGCAAGGGATATTTCACTCTGCCTGTTCTGCCGGTTGGCCGCTATGACCTGGAAGTGCAGGCGTCGGGCTTTCGCGCCTACCGCCGCAAAGGCATCGTGCTCGATACGGATGCCTCCCTCACCCTCGATGCGCCCCTCGAAGTCGGCAGCGCGAGTGAGACGGTGAGCGTGAACGACTATGCGCTGCACGTTGAGACCATTGAGACGCAGCTGGGCCAGGTAATCACCGGCCGTCAGATGGAGGCTGTTCCTCTCGATGGCCGCAGCTTTACCGATCTGCTCTCCTTGCAGGCAGGCGTAGCTCCTGCCAGCTCCATTACCTCGAGCACCGTGCAGGATGTGGGCGCAACCACTCTTTCTCCCTCGGGAACGTTGAATCCCGGCACGATCTCGGTCAACGGGCAGCGGGAGTTTGCCAACTATTTCGGTGTGAACGGCAGCGATGTGGAAGAAGACGTGAACGCAGGCACCGCGATCATCCCCAATCTGGATGCGATCGCGGAGTTCCGCATCATCACTAGCAACTTTGACGCCGAGTACGGTGAATTTTCCGGCGGCCAGATCAGCGTGATTACCAAATCCGGGAGCAACGGATTCCACGGCAGCGCCTTCAACTTTCTGCGTAACACGGACTTGAATGCGCGCAACTACTTCTCTCCAACGCGCGGCGCATTCCGCCAGAACCAGTTCGGCGGCACATTCGGCGGACCGCTTCGCCGTAACAAGGTCTTCTTCTTTGCGGATTACCAAGGGACACGCCAGACACAGGGCATCGATACCGGCGAGATCTCAGTCCCTACCCAAGCCCAGCGCGGAGGCAGCTTCATAAATCCCTCAACTGGTCTCAGCCAGCTGACCGGATGTGTGAGCGGACCCTACCTGGCAGGCTTGCTGTCAAAGGAGCTCAGTTCCAGCGTTGCATCGAACGATCCCTACTCCCCGCAGTCCGTCGGGTGCATGCCCGGCAGGCCCGCCGTATTCCCAACCGGATCCATTCCGACAACTGCATGGTCGATCCCAGCGCAGTGGCTGCTTCAATACATCCCAACTCCCAACACCGCCAATGAATTCGCCACCTCTGCCTATAACCAGACCGTTCGCGACGACAAAGAGGCTCTACGTCTGGATGCGAACACGCACCTGGGATTGCTATCGGCATACTACTTCATCGACGGATTCACCCTGGACAATCCCTATCCTGTGGCCCAGAGCGGCGCCAGCGTTCCCGGCTTCGATGCTCTCACGACGGGTCGCGCACAACTGATTGCTGTTGGCGATACGAAGACACTGAGCGCAACCGCCGTCAATGAACTTCACCTGAGCTACCTGCGCGATTTCACCAACCTCGGTCAGCCCGTTGGCGGCCGCAACGTGAGCCTCGTTTCGCAGGGCTTTGAGAATGCGGACGGCAGCCCGAGCATTGTCGCGCTGGACCACAATGGCCAAAGCGTCGAGAACCTGAACTTCAATGGCTACTCGACCGGCGCCACGGCCAATCAGTTGATCCAGACCAACAACACCTATCAGATCACCGACACGTTTTCAAAGGTGCTCGGTAATCACACCGTGAAATTTGGTGCGGAGTTTCATGCCGACCAGGTCAACGCCCACGCGATTGCGCAGTTCAACGGCAGTTTTGTCTTCTCGGGAACGGAGACCGGTGTCGACTTCGCCGATTTCCTCATCGGCGCGCCCAGCCAATACAACCAGAGCCAGCTCAACCCCTTTTACGCTCGAAACAAGTATGTCGGGGCCTTTGCCCAGGATAGCTGGCGCCTTCGGCCCAACCTGACACTCAATTACGGCCTTCGCTGGGATCGGGTCGCACCCTGGTCGGAAAAATACAACCAGATCTCGACATTTGTCCCGGGCGCGCAGTCAGATGTCTTCCCCGGCGCACCGGCGGGCATTCTCTACCCCGGAGATCCCTGTGTTCCCAATACACTGGCTCCCATCGGCGAACTGAGTTTCGCGCCACGCGTCGGTCTTGCCTGGTCACCGCAGGCAGCCACTGGCAGTTGGATCGAGAAGCTTCTCGGCGCACCCGGAACCACCAGCATCCACACCAGTTTCGGCAATTTCTATACGGCCATCGATGCGCTATCGATTGGTGTACTGGCCGCGAATGCGCCCTACGGCACCACCTACACCAGTCCCGCGCCGCCGTTATTTGCAACACCGTTTATCTCCGCGGCCAGCGGCCAGAACTTCGGACAGCCCTTCCCCTACACCTTCGCCCCATTGAACTCTTCGCGCAACCATCCCGACGGCAGCTTTGACTGGCGCAACTTTGTGCCAATCAGCGGCATTCCGGGCTACGACATCCACAACCGCGCGCCCTACACAGAAGAGTGGATGCTCTCCATCGAGCGCCAGGCCGGTCCCAACACGGTCCTCAGCGCGAGCTATGTCGGAACTGCGAGCCACCGCCAGCGCGTTCTGGTCGAGTCGAATCCCGGCAACCCGGCGCTTTGCCTCAGCCTCAGCCAACCGAACGAAGTGCAGCCGAGAACGCTGACCTGCGGCGCCTATGGCGAGGACACTGTCTATTATCCGATTGGCAGCGGGCAGGTGAATGGCACGCGCGGGCCGCTGGGATCGAACTTCGGCAGCAATGCGCTTCAGTCGAATATCGGTTACGCCAACTACAACGCTCTTGAACTCAGCGTCCGCCACACCAGCGGGCGACTGGAGTTCTCTGGCGCATACACCTATGGCAAATCCCTCGATCAGTCCTCGAATGTCGGCGAGGAGGTCAATCCCTTCAACCATGCGCTCAGCTACGCTGTCTCCTCGTTCGACGTGAAGCAGAACTTCGTCCTCAGCTACGAATACCAGCTTCCCGTTGACCGCATCCTGCACCCCAACCGGCTCACGAGCGGCTGGTCGCTCTCCGGGATCACCCGCTTCACGACTGGCTTTCCCATCACCATAATCAACAATGGCGACAACTCGCTGATTGGGACAAATCCGAATGGGGTCAACAACAGCAGCATTGACGAGCCCGATTACAACGGCGCCCCGCTGCGTCTCAATCACAATCCGCGCACCAACGCAAACAACTACTTTGACGCAGCGGACTTCAGCATGAATGCACTGGGAACTCCGGGCACTTCGAAGCGGCGCTTCTTCTACGGCCCCGGAGCGGAAAATTACGATATGGCGGTCGCGAAGA
Source organism: Acidobacteriaceae bacterium (assembly GCA_003165095.1). Next base: position 12,443 of record PLSH01000166.1, on the reverse strand, counting down.
AGCTATCGCCCACTGATTCGAAGTCGCTGGTCTTCCGTGCCGAGGCTTTCAACGTCTTCAACCACACGCAGTTCAACGGTCCCACTTCAGTCGATGGCAATATCGGCAGTTCGATCTTCGGCAACGCAATCAGTGCGGCGCCGCCACGCGTTCTGCAGGGGGCACTGAAGTTCAGCTTCTGACAGGACAGAGAATATGATCCGGAGCACCATGCTCCCGTGCCCAACTTTCGAGAGATTCCCCGTCAAATCCCCTGCGACCGGATTGTGCCTTTCGATCGGTATAGAGAGGACCGAGTCTAGGGGCTATCAGCACAAGTTGACGCCAATGACAGACCAAATCGCGTTTCCAGCCGCCGGGGGCAAGCTTTGGAGCTAGGCAATTTTCGCCAATTGAGTCATGTGCGACGGCACGGCATCTCTTGCGGAGACGACCAATTCCACGGCCTAGATCCGTTTGATGGTCGCGAACCAGGCCGGCGCACCGTCGTCGTGGTATCTCGTCTGAATCCGGCCCGGATGGATTGCGGCCACGTTCCATCCATTGCTGGCGTCGAACGCCGCTCTCAGCTCTTCCCGGCTGATGGGGTGTGGGCCAGTATCGGGTCCATCGTCACTGAAGCACAACACATATAGGGTTCCACCCTGTTCAGTCACCGACCCCAGACTCGCCACGTACTTTGGCCGCTCGTCGCCGTTGAAGGTGTGAAACAATCCGCAATCGAGCACCGTCTGAAACCTGCGCTCCAAACGCTCCAACTGGAATGCGTCAGCCGCAGCGAACTCAACCTCGATCCCACGATCGTAGGCCTTCTGTCGAGCGATCGCCAGCGCCGTCTCAGCCACATCAACACCCAGAACCGACAATCCCAGCGAGGCGACGTGAAGAGCGTTCTCGCCAGACCCGCAGCCCGCATCCAGCACCGCTCCGGTGAATCCTCCATCGGATGCCAAACGCACGATTGCTGGCTGCGGCTGGCCAATATCCCAAGGCGCAGGGCCGTCCTGGTAAGACGCATCCCAAGGCAGTCCCGTCATCCGTTCGTGACTGGTTGGGCGTCGACCACCGAATGGATCGCCAGCGAGGGTTCCTGATCGCTCCGACACCTTCGTCCTCTTCCTGCTACTGATCTTGCCACTCATCGTATCGCCAGTCAGCAAGTCTTGACTATTCCTCGAGAAGTCGCCTTGAATTTGCCACAGGTGCCTGATCCATCTCCTCGAATGGCGACTTCAAACCGCGCTTCCAGCTCTGCTGCAGCCAGCGATTTCGAGTTCCGGTCAATTATTTACCAACTAAATAATAACCAAGGCGTCAGAACTCAAGCAGAAAGGCCGTATTGGCAGAGAGGCTGAGAGTCACCTGGCCACTGGCGAGCGTGGGGCTTGCCACCACCACATCATTGTGACTTGAATCGAACTGCCACATCATTCCCTGACCGTTGGAGATGAGGGAGCTGAGATTGACCGTGGCAGAGGTTGCGCTGCTCGACGTGTCGGCAATGAGGACCCAGTAGTGACCAGATATGTCCTTGGTTGTTATTGCCAGCAAGCCGGGCACGCTGCAGGTGGTTTGAAATGTTGTGCGGCCGCCCTGCAATCCTCGGATGGCCATGCGCATGGCGTAATAATCCGCTCGCGGCGTATCCCCTGGACCCATGAGACCGTAGGCTCCACTTCCCCAGTCGTAAAGGCTGTATATGTGGCTTCCGTAGACATAATTGCTTCCCGGCTGCGAGCTGAGGATAAGATTTGAAATTACATCGCTGACGCCGAATGAAGCATTCTCATATTGGCTTGCTGCATAAGTGGACCACTCCGTAACCCACAAAGGAGAATTCGTGAATCCGTTCGCGCTCATCGAACCGTGCACTGTAGAGACATACGTACTGATGTTTGCGTCGTAGTCGTGAATATCTACGGAGTCGAACGAACCGGGCGCCTGCTGCATCAGGCTTTGAGGCCAAGTGCTGCTTCCGGTCGTCACGGGCGCGTAGATGTGTGGCGTGCGTCCGGGCAGGTAAGTCGAATAAACATAATTGATCGCATTCGCCGTGAGCGCCGAAAACGAAACATAGTCGCTGAGCGAACCGCTCCAGCCTTGTGTGGAGTTATCCGGCTCATTCTCGATCTCCCAATCGTCCACGACGTATTTGTTGCGCACGTTGAGCCAATAGGCAAGCGCAAACACATGTTCCCACCACGCATTCTGGCCGGTCGTTGTACTGGGAGGGTTCATCGATTGATCGGCCCAGGTTGGTGTGCCGCCGGGGCTTACCGGGCGCAATACCACCACCGTGCGAATCCCGTTTTGCTGCAATGTCTGGAAGATGGTGCGAGCGTTTCCCTGCCAGACTGTTGTGTCGCCATCCCAGCTGTAATCGCTGCCACCGGGCGGAGTTGTCATCACCGTGTCCCACCAACTCCAGTTGATAACATTCGGATTGGCTTGGATCTGAGCTTCGGTCGGCGAGCCGACGGTGCCGGAATCAGGTTGGTACTCCCAGCGGGCAACAGAGCCATAGATCCTATAAGTATTGATTCCCAAATCTTTAATGTCCGCCGCATTGAAGTATTGGTCTCCCTCGTTGGCGCCGATGTATTGTGTGCTGGTTCCCCATGGAGTGCCAGAAACAGTTATCGTGGCTGGACTGCTGGGAGGTGGCTGCGGAGAGCTGCTGCCTGGCTGACCGCCGCCGCATCCGAGCGCAATCATCAGCGCCGTGCCGACCAGGAGTGGAGACGCTATTCTTACGCATGTGCCGCTTTCCATAGATCTCCGTCTTTCTTCAAAATCCAAATGCTCTTGAGGCCATTTACCACTTTGATTAAGGCAGCGTCACCAGAACAGCTTGCGGATATTCCAAATCAATCCACAACGTCCGATCGGCTTGGTCAACGCCATAGAATGGATCGCCGTCAACCATCCAGCCAGTTGGTGTCCAATGGACTCGTTGCACATGCAGGCCTTGCATTGCCGGCCACACCAACTCCGGCTTTTCCAGCGAGATTTCAACTCTGTTCCCGACAATTAGAAGCTGCTTTCCCGAGGGGTGAATCACGATGGCTTGGCCGTCGGCTGATCCGGTTATGTCCAGGGGCAGTCCGTTGATCGTGGTGCTTGATGAAAAGTGGCCTCCCTCCGTAGGCGCCTGGAATACTTTGAGCTTGTCTGTTCCCGCGTAGATGAGAATCTGCGGCAGAGCCATCTCCAGAGACTGGTATGCCCCCTGCAATTCGTAAGCACCATCGGCAAGGCGGCCATCATGCAAGACATATGGTTCGTTCGACTCGGGATAGGACATCGTGAGCGCCCAGGGAGCGAAGATGGGCGCGCCGAACTCGCCCAGCGCAATATACGCAAATCGGGGCGCCACAGCCGAGTCGCCGCTGTTGGTTTCAGTCACCGCCGGCACGTTTCGCGAGGTTGCATATTGCTGCAACACTGCTCGAAGCTCTCCGGTTGCGCCCTGTGATGGTGATTCGCAGCGATCTCCATGCCACTTTGCACAAAAATATGAGTTGACGGCAATGAAAGATAGGTCGGGGCAGTCCTCAAGGTATGTCCGAACATCTTCTCCCGGAGAACCGCCAATAATGCCTGCCTCCAACGAACCGTTGACGTAGTTAAGAAAAATCGGAATGGGATAAGCGGCTTGACCGGCTTCGGTCATCGGCTTGATCCATGCAGTGCTCATGTCCCAGGCGCTATATTTCAGGTCGTCCGTGAACTCGTGCTCAACAAACCTCCGGTTCGACGCAGACGAGTGATCGCGGAACATCTTGGGGTTATGGCGATCCGCTCCAAAAACAGATATTTCATTCTCCAACTGGATTCCCACAACCACGTGGTCGACATCCGTTCTTTTCAGATGCGCCATGAACCCGCCGAAAGCCTTCACCTCGCGATCAATTACGGCTGGAGAGTCATACGAAACAGCATTGTGGTGGAGAACGCCGTCTCCATCAATCGCGCGCGGATAAGTGTTCTCATCCTTCACTACATAAATGGGTGCATATAGCTCGCTGCTCAGGTTCTCGTAGATGTTGCCGTCACCGCTCGCATAGTGCCCAAACCAGTCCAGCACCAGGTGGAGATGATTTTCACGGGCCATCCTGATGGCATGATCGACGTACGAAAAATCGTACTGATCTTTCTCCGGCTCGATCATGGACCATTTGACAGGGACCTTCAGCGTATTGACGCCGAGTTCCTTTGCCTTGGAGTAAAGCCCGTCATAGACAGTTTCATCCTCACGGTAATGCCCCGCCCGGAGGTCCCACCATGGAATCTCTACCGCCAGCATCGAGAACGGCTGGCCGTCCACATAGAGCACCTGGTGATGGTTAAGGGTTTCGAAGTGGGGCATCGGGTTGGAGCTTTCAGCCACACTCCACACAGCGGCAGACGTTTGCGCCATGAGCATCGGAGAACTCGTAAGAAGCGGAAAAACCGCAAATATAAAAAGCATTCCGGAATGGAATTGTGATTTCATCGAGTTTCCATGGATCGAGGTATTGAAAATCGAATCTTCGCAGTCGGAGTTCACGCCATTGCGTGGCAATGGGAACCGGATCGCAGGGGTTGAGAGAAGATAGGCCACGCTCGGGACCACCGGGCAGGCGATCCCTCGCGAAGGCTGGGAAAAAGCGTCAAAAAGCCAGGTGAGCTCCCAGCTGCACCACTCTTCCACCGTTGCGCGTACTGAGAACCTGACCGAACTGAGCACTAGCGGCGCCCACGGGCGGTGAGAACTCGGGGTGGTTTAGCGTGTTGAATGCGTCCAGTTGAATCCGCAAGCGGCTCTGCTCGCCAATGTGTGGCAGGCTGAACTCCTTCTGCAGCGACGCATCCAGATTGTCGACATCGGGAGCCCGTATCTCACTCGAATACCGAGAAGTGTTTCCGAAGGAATCGGCTGGATTTCCTGAGTAAGGATTACCGGAGTCATACAGGTTGCTGTAATAGGAGCAGGTTCCCTTCCAGTCAAAGGCATTGGTGTTAAACCACGTTCCCTTGGAGCCGACGCCGCGGGTGAATCCCGCTTCCGGATTGCCGATCTGCATGGGCCGCGTCGCAACCGTCATTGCGGGATTGCAATAGAGGTATCCGCCGTCGTTGATGCCGACCGGATCCCCTTTGCTGAGCGTGTAGATGGCACTTGCACGCCAGCCTCCAAGCGCCTGGCCCGCGACCCCGTGGTTCAACAACTTGTGACCAGGACCGAGGGGCAGAGCGTAATTCGGCGAGATAAGGAAGCGCAACGGAATGTCGCCGGCGCTCACCGAACGCTCCGCCGACCGATGATAGAAGTCCTGCCCGTACACATCGAGTGAGCCGAAGCCGCTCCAGTCAGAGGACGCATCGTCCAGCAGCTTGCTCCAGGTTAACGTGCTCAGAAGAGCGAAACCGTTAGAGTATCGCCTGTCGAATGTGGTTTGCAATCCGTTGTATACCGAACTCGAAAGACCCCACCAGCCGGGATAAACATAGTCGTCATAGAACCCATAGGGTCCTCCGAGCGCAGTGATATTTCCCGCCCCGCAATAGGGACTGTCTATGGTTCCACCCTCAATCGCGGTACCATACTCCGTGATGTTGGCGGCAGATTGCTGGCAGAGATTGTAAGCGTAGTTGACGGGCAGATGCACTCCATGGCTTCCGCTGTACGCGATGGTCAATGCGGACTTCGGCCCAAGTTGCTGTTCGACCGCGAAATTCCACATCTCGGAGTATGAAGCCGCCTGATGGTTGGGCGTGTAATAAAAATACTCGCCCTGGTAGTCTGCCAGCGGGGCGGCGCCGGTCGCCGCAGGCAGGCCAATCGTCGGCAGGCTCGAAATGTAGGTGCCGGGGTTGATCTGTGTTTGGGCCAACAGATTCGGCGAAACGTTGCCGTCTCCACCGCGCCCATGACCCAGGACGCCGGGGTAGGTAATGCCATAACCGCCGCGCACCACCAGATCCTTGCGCGGGGTCCACGCAAAGCCAAGGCGCGGAGCGAACTCCTTCCAGTGGGTTTCGATCGAACCTGCCGGAGCTCCATTCACTCCGTTTTGTATCCATGTGAGGTGGTATGGATCGAAGCTGGCCAACTCCTTGTTAGGAGACGTCCAGGACGGGTCGAACTGCCAGCGAACGCCGAGATTGAGAGTCAGGTTCCTGCTTACCTTCCAGTCGTCCTGCCCGTAGAGAGCATCGGCCCAGGTGTGGACTTGAAGATAGTCGGTTTGTACCTGCACGGTGCTCTTATAGAGATATCCGATCAGGAAATCCCCAAACGCATTTCCCGTGCCGTTGCCATTGAAGTCGAAGCTTCCGTCCAGTTGGTTGGGTTGAATGTTGTTGATAGCGGCGTGGCGAATTTCTCCGCCGAACTTGAAACTATGGGCGCGCCGGACCAGCGTCACGGAGTCAAGAAACTCATTGTAGCCGGCAGGCTCGATTAACATGTTGCCCCCCGCGCCGAGTCCACTGAAGCCGGTAATGCCTACTGACGGCGGCCCGCATTTACCATTTGCACCGGGATAGTTGCAGGCAGGAATGCCCGAGATGCCGAAATCGCTGTCACCCGCTTCTCCGTATCCATTGGTGGTCCGAAGCGGATGACGGTGATCGTAGCCGTAGTGGAAGTCATTCAGCAGGGAGGAAGTGAAGGTGTGCGTCCAGCCGGCCGTGACGGTGGTGACAGGAAGATTCTGATAACTTGCGTCGTCGAGCCAGCCAACTGTATTGCCGGGAGCATACGAGCTCTCATAGTGATAGACGCCAAAAATGTGATCGTGCTGTCCCAGGAACCAATCCACGCGGGGATTGACGCGATTTGCCCTCTCTCCATATTGATAGATACCGTTCCACAAATCCCCGCCCGTCACACTTGCGCTTCCGGCGTTTCCCCCTGGCCATAAGGCCTCAAGATCCCCTGCAATTGTACTGATGGGAACCTGATTGTTAAGGAAAGGCGCATATCCGGCTGCCGGGTTGTAGAGCTGAGAGCCAAATTTTGTATTGGTGCAGATCCCAGACGAAAACGTCCCCGTAGTGCATAGTGCGGAGAGATCGCCTTTCAGGAAACTGGAGTTTGGCACAATCTGGCCGGTTTCCGTCGTGGACCCAGCCGAACGCACTCCCTGAAAGTCGGTAAAGAAGAACAGTTTGGACTTCAGAATCGGCCCCCCGACGGTGCCCCCAAACTCGTCGAAATGCGAAGGCTGGATGGGAATCCCGTCCAGGTTGCTAAAGTAGCTGTTCGCGTCCAGCTTGGAGGTCTGATAGTACTCATACGCCGAGCCGTGAAAGAGGTTGGTGCCGCTCTTGGTGGTGAGTTCGATGACGCCGCCGCTCACTTTGCCGTATTCTGCGGCGAAGTCATTGGTCTGAACGCGAAGCTCCTGCACAGAGTCGACCGAGGGGTTGGCGTCCGGACCGCCGAAGGTCGGCTGTTCCGTGCTGGTTCCATCAATCAGGTAATCGTCCATGCGAGGCCGGCCGCCATTCAGGCGCGCGTTGTCCAGGGCGTAACCGCCTTCGCCGGTCTGCTGGGTAACTCCGGCAGAGAGCTCAACCAGGCTGTAAGCGCTGCGGCCTGTGCCCGCCGATCCGGAAATTGGCAAATCGCTCAACTGTTGCTCATCCACTGTTTGGCCAAGTGACGAAGCCTGAGTCTGCATCACCGCGCTTTCACCCGTGACGGTCACCGTTTCAGAGGCCGCACCAATTTGCAGCTTGAAACTTGCCTTGGGATTGCCGTCGACTTCGAGAACAATGCTATTCTGAACTTCATTCTTGAATCCCTTGGCGCTGGCTTCCACGCGATAGATGCCAGGGTTCAGGCCGGAAACGCTATAGTCACCGGAGCCGTTTGTGGTGATTGTCGTTGCCACATTCGTGCCCACGTTGGTGATGGTGACGGCTGCATTCGGAATCACAGCTCCGGTTGCGTCTGTGACCGCTCCGCTGATGGTGCCGAACAGTCCCTGGGCGGCCAAATTGCCTGGCCAGAAGCTCCCCAGCGCTAGAACTACTGCGATTGCCGTTATGATCGACCGCGTTTTTGTCATGCTGATCTCCAAAATGTCCTGCTTAAAGTGCTCATCTGACGCCTCGGCATTCTCACACGAGTGCTTTGCTGATCTCACCAACCCATACCTCAACAACCGGGAGAACGTTTACTCAATCGTGAGAAGCGAACCCTCGTCTCTTGATCGCTCTGGAGCACGGCGCCGGTTTCGATGAGGATTCGAAGGCTGTTCTTCAGCCGGGAGAAACGTACCAAACGATATCCACGACGCGCATCTATCGAACGATAGATGAGAGCGAATAATCCATGGCGGGACTGCCCAGAACTCGCAATCGATGCGGTAGAGGCGCCCAGGGACTCCCGCGCGCAGCTACATCTTGAGCGGAAAAGGCGAAGATTTGAAGAATCTAGTGCTAGAAAAGTTTCAGGAAGAGAAGGAACAAGGGGAGCGCACGATTCAATGAGGCGCGGACTTGAACGCATTCCAAGTGGTCTCCGGGAGTATACGTTTCCGCTGGGTTACGGCCCCTGCCGCTCTTTTAAGCCCGAGCCAAACGCCTATCCATCAACCTGGCGCTCTTTCGGTTGCCAATGCCAATCGAGTTGCGTCACGAACTCTCGATCGCCTATGATTCGCCCGTGTCGGGATGGATCATGAGCAGTTTGCAGGCGACATCGTTGCGCATCGTATCCAGGTTTGTGCTGGCACATGGCTTGCTCTTCTTGGCTCTTTCTGCTGTCGCACAGAGCATTGGATCCCGCATCTGGCAGATGCAAAATGGATTACCGCAGAACACGGTCCAGGCGCTTGCTCAAACGCCCGACGGATATCTGTGGATTGGGACAACCGGCGGTCTGGTGCGCTTCGACGGTTTCGAGTTCCGCTCCTTCGGGCACACCAACACTCTGGCGCTGACTGAAGACAGTATTCTTCAACTCTACGTCACGCGCGATGGCGCTTTGTGGATCGGCACCGAAGGTGGAGGCCTGGTTCGATATAGTGAAGGCCTCTTTCAGCGATACGGTGAGCGCGAGGGCCTTTCCAATGGATTTGTGCGTGCGATCTTCGAAGATAGCCGTTCCCAACTTTGGATCGGCACCGATCGCGGTCTGTTCATTTTGCATCGCAGCAGGTTCGAGCGCGTGGACGATCGCAGCGGTGTGCCCTCAATCAATGTCTATTCCATCACAGAGAGCCCTCAAGACAGGATACTGATTGGCTGCACCGACGCAGCGAATACCGTGGGATTGCTCGCGCTCGATGCTTCCCATCACGGTACGTGGCACCTACCTTTGCATGTAGGTGGAGATCGCAGGGCGTGGTTAATGCATCGCTCCCGTGACGGTAGCCTCTGGATTGGGGCGGGAAGAAACCTATGGCACTGGCCGGCTCGGTATACCGGCGACCTCCAGGCCCGAGAAGGAATCGTGCGGCCTTTAGCCTCCACGGCAATCTCGAATAAGGATCCGGACGGACCCCTGACTGTAACAGCGCTCCAGGAAGACTCCGAAGGCGGACTCTGGCTGGGAACTTCGAATGACGGCGTCTTCCGCGTGGTGGCTCACAGCATTACTCACTTCGACGCGCCCAACGTTCTGCCCGATAATAACGTGCTGAGCCTGCTGCTGGATTCGCGCGGTGGTTTGTGGGTAGGCACTGCCAATGGACTGGCTCGCCTCTCAAAGAACGCGGGCAGAGTTGTCATGGCTGCGCATAACACGCCCGTCAACGTAAAAACGGTTTATCAAGACAGCGACGGCGCCGTATGGGTCACGACCACCGGCGATCAGTTGATGCAGGTGCAGGGAAATGTGCTGGCGCCCGCCGCATTGCCGGGAATTCCGCGCAGATTGGGAGTGCGCACGATTTTCGAAGACCGGGAACATAGGAAATGGGTGGGCACCGTGGGGCAGGGAGTCTTTGTTCTCTCGGCAGGTAGGGTACACCGGTACCCCGAGTTGGATCTGGTGCGGGCATTCTGTGAAGCTCCGGACGGAAGCATGTGGGTCGGTATGGACAGTGGGCTGTCTCAAATCGGCAGGTCAAACCACCTTAACGCAGGATCGGGACTTCTGAGCGACAGCGTGCGCGCCCTCTTGTTCGACTGGACGGGCGACCTGTGGGTGGGCACAGACGGCGGAGTGGTGCGCATCCACGATGGGCGCATCATGCCTCTTGGCGTCTTCGAAGCGCTGCGGGAACAGAAGGTTTACGCGATTATTCAAGATAAGGAAGGCGTGATGTGGTTCGGTTCGCGTGGGTCAGGACTTTGGTCATTTCATGGCGGTGACTTGCGGCATTATAGCTCCGCTCAAGGTTTGCTCAGCGACAATATTCTGGGAATCGTCGAGGGGAAAGAAGACAGGCTCTGGATTAGCAGTTCGGAGGGAATCTTCTCTGTCAGGCGAAAAGACCTGTTACAGAATGAAGGTGATGTTTCTCGCATTCCAATTCGGGTCTTCGGAGTCTCTGAAGGAATCAACGCCTCGCAAATGAACGCCTCTGTGCAGCCTTCGATATGGCGAGCGGCATCGGGGGCCATCTGGTTCGCCAGCGGGAACGGCGCAGTACGTCTTCAGCCCCGCGATGTGACAGAGCCCGCTCCCTTTCCTGTTGTCATTGACCACCTGGAATCGGAAGGCAAGGAACTTCCCATCCACCCCCGCGCAATACTTTCGCGCGATCAGCAGAACTTCGAGATACATTATGCGGCCATCAATCTGAGCAGCCCGGAACGCGTACGCTTTCGCTACCGGCTGGATGGCTTTGATCATGCCTGGATCGATGCCGGTGACCGGCGTACCGCGTTTTATACGAACGTTCCCCCGGGCGAGTATCGGTTCCGGGTCATTGCCTACGATTCAGACCAGCCGGCGCTTGCGGCCACGACAGAAATGGCGATTACCAGAGCACCGGCGTGGTACCAAACCCGCTGGTTCATTCTCGCGTGCATATTGTTTCTCATCGTTATAGTGTTGCTCTTGTACCGGCAACGTGTGGAACGCATCCACAGGCAGTTCGCGGCAGTGCTGGAAGAACGCGGGAGACTGGCGCGCGAATTGCACGACACCGTCATCCAAGGATGTGTCGGGGTGTCCACACTTCTGGAGGCCGCTGCGAGCACGCAGGAAAGTTCGCCGGCAGTAAGCCACCAGGTGCTGGCGCGCGCCCGTTACCAGATTCATGAAACTATAGAGGAGGCTCGACGTTCGGTCTGGAATCTCCGCCATCAGGACTTCACACACAATGATCTCGTTGTCTCCCTGCTGGAGCTTACGGAACACATGTCTCATGATGCTTTGGTAAAACTCACATGTGAATGCGAATCCAAGAGGGTAGTGGTTGATGAGCGCAGCCATCATGAGATCTTACAAATCGCGCGAGAGGCGGCCTCCAATGCTCTGCAACATGCGCATGCGTCAATGGTGACGCTCCATCTTTCTGCGAACGAACGCAGTATAGCGCTCTCGGTCGCAGACGACGGGTGTGGATTTGTGCCCGATACCGGAGACAATATGCACTACGGTCTGATTGGAATGGAGGAACGCGCGCACAGGATTGGAGGAACGCTTACCACGACGAGCACACCAGGCGAAGGTACTTGTGTTTCCGTGCTCGTGCCGCTCCCTGGAAAGCCGTCTGCGATGTCAGCGAGGTCCAATGGTATACGAGAAGAATAATCCGATTCGCTTACTGATTGCCGACGATCATCCGGTTGTCCGGCTTGGGCTCGTGACCATGATCAATGCACAGCCAGATATGCGAGTAGCAGTTGAAGTTGCTGAAGGCGCGGCTGCGGTAAAGGCATTCGATCCGGAACGAATTGACCTCGGCTTGGTCGATCTCAGGATGCCCGAGATGAACGGAGTTGAAGTAATCGTGGCAATCAGGCGCAATCACCCAAATGCCAGACTAATCGTGCTGACGACGTATGACTCCGATGAAGACATCCATCGCGCGCTCGACGCTGGAGCAATGGGCTACATCATCAAGGCCATGCCGTATCAGGTTCTAATCGAAGCGATCCGCCGCGTGTCGGCGGGCAAACGGTACATACCGGATTCGGTGAGTCGGCAGCTTGCAGACCGATTACCCGATTCGGAACTTACGCCGCGCGAGCACGAGGTATTAACGTTGATCGTGAAAGGCAAAAGCAATAGGGAAATTGCGGCCAACCTGGGTATCACCGAAGGTACCGTGAAATGCCACGTCAATGTCATTCTCGGCCGTCTTGGCGTTTCTGCGCGAACTCAGGCTGCCGTGGCTGCCCTGCAGCGCGGTATCGTCCATCTTTAGCAGGCAGTGGTGGAACGAATTGGATTTTCTGCACACCACTTGGCCGAAGGGTGGCGGCGTTCGTCGTGCTGGCAATCGCTTTGAATGGGGCGCCGCTGATGCACCAGCAGGTTTGGGAACTCCCCT
>PLSH01000337.1:2306-12497 GCA_003165095.1 Acidobacteriaceae bacterium | reverse complement strand
GTGTAGGCGGGGTATTTCTGAAGGCGCGGGATCCGGAGGCTCTGGCGGCGTGGTATGCGGCGCATTTGGGGATTCCGGCGCAGGATGGGGGTTCATTGGCGTTCGATGGGCCGGAATCGACAGGAATGACGGTGTTTGCCCACTTTCCGCAGGAGACGGGCTACTTTGGCGGCGGAGAGCAGCAATTCATGGTGAATTTTCGGGTGGATGACCTGGACGAGCTGCTGGCCGAGCTGGCCGCCAAGGGGGTCAAGGTGGATCCCAAGCGCGAGGATTATGTTTACGGCCGGTTCGCATGGATCTGGGACCCGGAGGGGAACCGGGTGGAGCTTTGGCAGCCGCTGTAAGGCTCCGGAATCAAGGGTGCTGGACGCTGTAGGGGCCGGGGAGAGTGGGCTCGGGCGGCTTGTTGGGTTCCTCGGGCTTGGCTGCTACTGCGGTGCGCTTGGAGAAGATGCGGAATTGGATATTGAGGTCGAGCATGACGGGAACGGGCTTGCCGTCTTTGATGGCGGGCTGGAATGTGGCCTTGCGGATGGCGTCGACGGCGTTCTCGTCGAGACCGAAGCCGATAGGGCGGGCCACGGCAATTTCACCCGGCTTGCCGTCGACGCCGATTACGGCGTGATAGAGCGCCATGCCGGCCACTCCATTGGCCTGGGCGAATTCATTTGAGTCCGGCTCGGAGACGGAGAGTATTTTAGCCTTGGTGTCGACCGTATTCTGACGCAGCACCGAAGGGTCTTTGGGGCGGTAATCGGTTTTGTCAGCCGCCGCCTGGTAGTAAAGCTGCCAGAAGCCGGGCATAGAAGCCATCATGCGGTCGTCGAGGCCGTGAGCAAAGATTTTGTCGAGGGCATCATTGAGCAGGCCGGTGGCGTGTGCGGGCGAGGTGGTGGTGGTGATGCTGGCGGGGTCGACGGGACGCTCTTCGGGAGGCGCGGCAGCGATCTCGGCCTTGGCCTGATCGGCGTCGCTCACCTCAGGTTCTTCAGTGGCTGATGCGGNNGTGGCGGGCGCAGGAGCCGGCTTGGCGGGAGCCGGCTTGCCCTTCTTTTCCTTCTTCTGCTGTTTCGGCTTCACTATTGACTCGCGGTCAATGGTGATCCGGAGCATTTTCTTTTTGGGAGTGATTTTTACGCGGTCGGCGGCGGTGGAGGGGTCTTCAAAAGGGAGTGCGCCGAGAAAGTGCAATCCGTACCGCGCACCTTCCAGCTCCAACTTGTGCTTGGTGAGACGGACCTTGTCGATTTCGACGCCGCAGAGGGTGTAGGAGCCTTTTGGGGAGTGGCTGACGAGGACGCCGTGCTCGTTGAAGCTGAGGTTGTCGTCGAGGTAACCGCCGCGCAGGTAGAGGGTTTTGCCTACCAGCAATTGCTTGATCTCTTCATCGGTGACGCCGCCTTGCTCGGGGACCGAGGGCGCGTTGGGCTGCGCCGCGGCGGGCGGGGCAGGAGCTGGTGGCGGAGTTTGTGGGGCGGGGACTGGGGCCGGCTGGGGAGCTGGAGCCGGCTGGGCTGAGGCGGGAGCCGGGGCCGGCGTTTGCGGGGCGGGAGGAGCAGCGGGCTGAGCCTGCGATGGAGTTGCAGGCGGCGGCGCGGGCTGCTGTGCCGATGCGGTGAAATTGAGGGCCAGAACCAACGCGGCCAGCAGGGCCAGGGCGCGGAGCGGTCCCGCCGAGGTAACTGAAGGCCTTTCGCGATCGCGCTTCATGAACAAGGACATGGGGGAGCCTTATGAGCGCCACTGTATCAGGATTTTGATGCGGGCGTCGAAAAGAATGTGGGGGCGGGCGGATAATCTGGCGGATTTGGGGCTTGAGGGCCGACTTTGGCAAAGGATGGTTATTCGGACCAGCGTTCCAGGCGGTGCAGAACCCGGCGGAAGAACCCGAGGACGCGGCGGGCATCGCGCCGGGTGAGCGCGAGGCGGCGCAGGAACAGGCGCAGGTCGTGCCGGTTTGCATCTTGCATGGAAGGCGGGGAGTAGGCGGCGGCGAGCATCACTTTTTCAATGACTCCGGAGAGCAGTTCGAGATCGGCTGAAGGCGCATCGGGAGCGGCTGGATGGCTGGATGAGGGATGCGGTTGGATGTTTATGCGGGCCGGAGCGGTGAGTCTTGCCGCCAGTTCATAGAGGCAGACGGCGACGGCCTGGCCGAGGTTCATGGAGGGTTGATGAGGGTGAGTGGGAATCTCGACGAGCAGGTGGCAGCAGGAAAGATCTTCGCGAGTGAGGCCGTGTTTTTCGGGGCCGAAGACCAGGGCCACGCGGCCGCCGCGCTCGATCTCGGGGATCAGGCGCGAAGGCAGATCGGGGAGGGTGACGACGGGCTGCTCGGGCTTGCGATGGGTGAGGGTACCGGTGCCGACTACCAGGGTGCAATCGGCTACCGCGCCGGCAAGTGTCGTGGACACTTTTGCGTTTTGGAGGAGGTCTGAGGCGCCGATGGCGGAGCGGGCTTCCTGCCAGTGGGGGGCGTAGGGGGCAACGACGGTGAGATGGGTGAAGCCGAAGTTGGCCATGGCACGGGCGGCCGCGCCGATGTTGAGGGGGTTGCGCGGGGAGACGAGGACGATTTGGAGGGGGGCGGGATGGGAATCTTCGGGCAAGGGATTATTGTAGAGCGGGGCGGGAAGATCAAGTGGGCGCTTATTCCACTGCCCTCTCTAGTCGTCACACAGGTACAGCTCGATCCTGTCGCTGGAACAGGTGCCGAGGGCGGGTTGATATTCGGCTTCGTGCAGTGCTCTAGTCGCCGCCGGTGTCGTTGTGGACTGGGGGGGAGATGCGGAGGCGCTCGATGCGGCGGCCGTTGGAGGCTACTACTTCAAGGCGGAGGCCGATGGGTTCGAGGACGGTGACCTCGCCTGCGAGCGGGATGCGGCCTTCGATCTCACTGACCAGACCGCCGAGGGTTGCGGCTTCATAGCCATCGCCGACCTGCGCGGTTTCACCGAAGAGATCGGGTAGCTGGTCGACGGGAAAGCCGCCGGGAACGAGCCAGGAGCCGCCGGGTTCGCGCTGCGGCTCTTCGATGAGCGCGTCTTCTTCTTCATGCTCGTCCTGGATGTTGCCTACGATCTGCTCGAGCAGATCTTCGATGGTGACCAAGCCCGAGACGCCGCCATACTCGTCAATGACGATGCGCATGTGCTGTTTTTCGCGCTGCATTTCGCGGAGCAGCTCGTATCCGCGCTTGGTTTCAGGAACGAATGCGACGGGTCGCTGGATGGTGGCGACGGTGCGGGTGCGGGCTTCAACGTCGGTGATCTGGAGCAGGTCGTGGACGAAGGCGATGCCGGTGACGTTGTCAAGAGAGTTGGCGTAGACGGGGACGCGGGAAAAATTGTGCTCGCGGAGCAGTTCGAGGAAGCGCTCGAGGGTGATGGAGGCGGGGACGGCGAAGACTTCAGGGCGCGGGGTCATGACTTCGCGAACCAGCTTGTCGCCGAACTCGACGGCGGAGCGGACGAGATCGCTGTCGCTCTGCTCGAGGATGCCTTCTTCTTCGCCGGCTTCAATGAGGGCCTCGACATCGACGGCAATTTCTTCTTCAGGGCTGACCGGTTTCTCGGCGAGGGCGGCGACAGAGAAGAAGAAGCGGATGAAGACGGAGATGGGGGTCATGAGCCAGAGCAGGAGGCGGATGGGCCAGACGATGCGCACCGCCCAATGGCCTCGGGTGCGGTTGAAGAGCAGCGAAGGAATGACCTGGTTGGAGAAGACGACGACGAGGACAACACCGAGAACGGCCTGGGCGATTTCAGCGAGGGTGGGGCGGGCGAAGTGGGGCGCGCGATCGAAGAGCACGGCGCCGAACTCGAGGGCGATGATGCCGAGGGCGAGTTGCTGGAGGACGACGGCGCAGAGGTATGCGTGATCGCGGCTGAGGCCGAGGAAGGGCTCGATCCGCTCCTCCCAGACATCGAGGTTCTCCTGGACTTCGCGGCTGAGGATTTTGCCGAATTCGGAGTAGACGCGGCTGATGTAGGAGGCCAGAGTTTCAATCGCGGCCAGCAGGAGAACCATGAGGATTGCCGTCGTACTCATGGGCGGGCGGCCTTTGGTTTGGCGGGAGCGGCGGGCGAGGTTTGCCGTTTCCCAGGTCTCAGTTTTGAGACCTGGGGCACCCGGCTCCTGGGTTGATTTCCAGGATCCAAAAGCGGCACCTGGGACACCCGGTGGATCGTTCGCTCAATCAAGCCCTGGGGTAACTTCAGTTTTGCGCGTAACAGGCGCTCGCGGCGGGCCATGCGGCCGGCGTCGGATTCATGGTCGTAGCCAGCCAGGTGGAGCAGGCCGTGAAGAATAAGCACCTTGATTTCCGTCAAGAGCGAGTGGCCCTGCTCGGCAGCCTGTCCCAATGCTGTGGTTACGCTAATGGCCAGGTCGCCGGCAATCTGCTCGGCGTGCGATCCGCGGATCGGGGCTTCCGAGGGGAACGACAGCACGTCGGTAGCCTTGTTCTTGCCCCGAAAGCGGCGATTCAGTTTGCGGATGACCGCATCGGTGGTGAGCAGCACGGTGACCTGGCCTCGTAAGCGCACGGCTGCCTGCGCGGCGGTGAGAAAGCGGGATAACGTGCGCGCAGAAGGTATTCGAATTTCCCGAGGAGGGGCGGGCACGACCGTCCGCTTCACCGAAGTTGCCTGCGGCGAGGGGTCAGGGTCCAGGTCTGGGTCGAGAAGGATCATCGTGCAGCGGGGCGGCTGCGTGTGCGGCTCCGGGTCTATATCGATGATACGCGAAATTGGTCCGGGCCCTTTTTAAGGGCTCCTACCACGGCACCGACGGCTGCAAAGATGGCGCCGTAAAGGAGCGCATTGCTGACAATGACAACGGCAATAAGACCGATCCAACTAATCGAGCTAAACCCGAGGATGTAGCGGGGGCAAAGCCTAAAGGTCAGGTGATCAATGAAACCGTCGAGCGGGTACAGATTGATCCGTTCGAGCGTCATCAGAACGGCCGCGAGAGCGACACCGGAGGTCGCTCCCACCAAACCGAATCTGCCTATCAGTCGAACAACTCTTTTCGTGTTCATGTAACTTGCTTACTGCGGTTTGGCGGGATGGAGGGGCTGCGCCTGGGGGCGGTCGTCGCGGGCGGGAACGTCTACATCGATGGCGCCGGTGAGAGGCAGTTCCTGCTGCGCGGGCTTGGCTGACTCGTAAGCGCGGACGATGCGCTGGACGAGGGCGTGGCGGACGACGTCGGAATCTTCAAAGTGGCAGAAGTGGATGCCTTCGACTCCGTCGAGAATGTTGATGGCGTCGATCAGGCCTGATTTGCGGGGGTTGGGCAGGTCGATCTGGGTGATGTCGCCGGTGATGACGGCCCTGGAGTTGTTGCCCATGCGGGTGAGAAACATCTTCATCTGCTCGATGGTGGTGTTCTGGGCCTCGTCCATGATGATGAAGGCGTCATTGAGGGTGCGGCCGCGCATGAAGGCGAGGGGCGCGACCTCGATGACGTTCTTCTCGAGCATCTTTTCAACGCGCTCGGGTTCGAGCAGGTCGTACAGGGCGTCGTAAAGGGGGCGCAGGTAGGGATCGACTTTTTCCTGGAGGGAGCCGGGGAGGAAGCCGAGTTTTTCGCCGGCCTCGACTGCGGGGCGGACGAGGACGATGCGGCTGACTTTTTTGGCATTGATGGCGGCGACGGCCATGGCGACGGCGAGATAAGTCTTGCCGGTTCCGGCGGGACCGACGCCGAAGACCATATCGTGCTGCTCGATGGCCTCGACGTAGCGGCGCTGGTTGAGGGAGCGGGGCTGGACGGTGCGCTTGATGCCGGCGGAGCGCTGCTTGCCGGAGTCGGCGAGCGAACGGAGAGTAATGGCAGGATCGGCCACGACCAGGCGCAGCATTCCATTCAGTTCGCCGTTATGGGGGTTGATGCCCTGGCGTCGGAGGGCTTCGAAGTCCTGAAAGATGCGCTGGACCCGAGCTACGCCATCCTCCGATCCCTCTACACGGACGGCGTCGGAGCGCAGATCGATGCGGACGCCGAGCGAGTCTTCCATGAGCCTGAGGTTTTCATCGCGAGTCCCAAACAAGGGCTCGAGGTTGGGAGTGATCTCCAGAGCGATCTTCAAAGGATTCGTCGGCCTCCAGGACGGCGTTTGGGGGTTAAAAATGACCGGCCGCAGCCTTTAGGGGCGGCGACCGGCGTAAGGATCAGCAATCTATCGGCAAAAAGAGCAGATGCGCTGCGGGAGCAGGCGACTGGCTGGACATGAAACCGGAGGACAAGAGGCAGGACGGAGCGAAGGCTCTGGGCTGTCTGAAAGAACCGCGGGATGGCGTAGGCGACCAAATCCGGTTATCTGGCCTTGAGAGTAGCGCGAGTGGCGCGGCGCGTCAATCTGGGCCTGTGTGAAATTTGATGAAGCATGTGCCTTTGCGGATACCTGGGTGTGGAAATAAGCAGAAAGAATCTGCGGATACGGCCTGGAGGGCGGCGGGGGCGGATTGACCCTGGGCCTGGTTTGCCGTAAACTAGGAAATTGCGAGGGATGCGGACTGGGTTGCATTCTTCAGCACATCATTTTCCCTGGGAACAGGACCTGAAACGGGCCTGGCGAGACGGGGCTAAGAGACAAAGGAAGTACGATGGCAAATCATGTATCGGCGCTGAAGCGCGCCCGTCAGACCGAGACCCGCAGCGCGGTAAACCGCGCCAACCGCAGCCAGATACGCACCAGCCTGAGGACTTTGCGCGAGGCTCTCATCAAGGGGGACGTGAAGGCCGCCCAGGCGCAGTACCGGGAGACGGTGTCGGCGCTGGACAAGAGCGTGCAGAAGGGGATTTTGCACGACAACACGGCGTCACGGTACAAGAGCCGGCTGAACGCGCGGTTGAAGGCGCTGGCAACGGCGAAGGCGTAGGGAGCGCAGGCCAAACGGCTGCGAAGGAATTCAGGACGACGAACAGCCGGGAGCGATCTCGGCTGTTTTTGTTTTTTGAACCAACCTGAGAGCCTGTCTAAAAAACCTGGTTGCGCCGCTTTGGGGGCTATCCTGCATTTCTCACAGACGGCTCGAAAACCCAGAANNACCCAGAATTCAGGGTCTGGCGGAGTCTCTGGGGGCCAGGAGGCCCCCAGAACAGCCGGTCAGGAGACCGGCGCTACAGTTTTTCGCCGCCTGTGAGAAGTGCGGGCTAGAGAGGCTGCGGAAAAAGGCTGTTTACCGAAAGGTACCTGCCGGTCAGGCTACCACCCAGGCGTTGACAAGGTGGGTTGCCGCAGCGCCCTGTCTCTACTGCAACAGCTTGGTAACTTCCTGCTGCAAGCTATTGGCCTGCGCCAGCGCCGAAATACCCGTCTGGCTGAGAATTTCGTACTTCGACATATTCGAGGTGGCCGACGCATAATCGGTAGCCTGCACCGCGTTCTGAGCTGCAGTTACGTTCTCCTGCTGCGTGTCCAACACCTCGTTGACCGCATTCAGCGTATTGATCTGCGCGCCGATGTAGAGGGCGCCATCGGCCACTTGCAGCAGCCCTACACCTTCTGTTGCGTTGATTTCCGATTGGGTGAGGGCCTGCTGGTTGTCCTGGAGGCCGTCGACCAGCGCAAGTCCCGCGGCATCATCCGCGCCGGAGTTGATTTTCGATCCGGAGGACAACTGCTGCAGCACAGTAGCCAGGCTGTTGCTGGAGCGATTGAGGTTGTTCTCCGAATAGATCGCATTGAGGTTATTCAAAATGCCCAGGGACATGGGAGCCCAACTCTTCCAGGGTGCATGGTTCCCACAGTGTTACCGGGTCTGTGCTCATTCATCTGTGCCGCTTTGGGCTGCAGATCCACGGTAACGGTACGGCCACATCTGTTTCCTGTTTCGACTCAGAACATGTCTTTATTAGGACACCGGTGTTGTGAATGAAATGCGGACAGGGAAGATGAGAAAGCTGAACGATCATGTGAGATGTCTACTCAGCTAAGAAACCGGGGACGAAACACCATAAGCCTCAACCCGTCGCGGCTGGTCTGGCACGAAGAATCATTTTGTATTGTGCGTACTTGCTGCGAGCGCCTCCCGCGAGAGCGGGCTGCCGGCCTCGAACGGAGCATCAAATCACGAAGCGCACTTAGCGCCTCTATCACCGGATGAACGTCAGTTGTGTTTTGGTACCCCCAGAGACAATACGGCGTCGCGGTACAAGAGCCGGCTGAACGCGGGGTTGAAGGCGAAGGCGAGAACGTAGGGGAGCCGCAGCCCGCGAGGCTGCGAAGGAATTGAGCACGACGAACAGCCGGGAGCGATCCCGGCTGTTGTTGTTTGCTAAGGTAGCTTAATAGGGACAGACTCTGGAAGGCAGAAGCAGCCGCAGGTCCTTCGACTTCGGTCGCCCGGCGACCTCCGCTCAGGATGACAGCGTTTTTGGCAAATTCGGTGTCAGTCCTTTAGCTAGAGCAGCTCGAAGATGCCTGCTGCACCCATGCCTGCGCCGACGCACATGGTGACCATGCCGTATCGGGCCTTCCGGCGTTTCATCTCCTGGAGCAGAGACGCGGTCAATTTTGCGCCGGTGCAGCCGAGGGGATGGCCGAGGGCGATTGCGCCGCCGTTAACGTTGATGCGGTCGGGATCGAGGTCAAGTTCGCGGATGATGGCGACCACCTGGGCGGCGAAGGCTTCATTCAATTCGATGAGGCCGATGTCGTTGAGGGTGAGGCCGGCGCGCCGGAGGGCTTTGGGGATGGCGGTGATGGGACCGATGCCCATTTCCTCAGGCAGGCAGCCGGTGACGGCGTAGGCCACGAGGCGGGCGAGGGGCTGGATTCCCAGTTCCCTTGCCCGGACGGCTTCCATGAGAACGGTGGCGGCGGCGCCATCGGAGGTTTGCGAGGAGTTGCCGGCGGTGACTGTTCCCTGGGCGTNNAGGGCGAAGGCGTCCTGATCCTCACGCGAAACACGGTAATGACGGGCGACGCGCTCGGCGGTGAGGCCCATGGTCAAGAGCGAGGCGGGATAGTGCTCGGCCATCCAGGGATTGGGACTGGGTTTGAGTCCGCTCATGGGGAGCATGCTCATGGATTCCGCGCCGCCGGCGACGATGACCTGGGCGCCGCCGGAGCGGATGCGCTGATCGGCGATGGCGATTGCTTCGAGTCCCGAGGAGCAAAGGCGGTTGACGGTGACGCCGGGGATTTCGACGGGAAGGCCGGCGCGCAGGATGGCCCAGCGGGCAATGTCCCAGCCCTGCTCTCCTTCGGGCTGCGCGCAACCGAGGATCACGTCGTCGATTTCAGATTTGTCGAGGGCTGGAACCCGGCTTAAGGCTGCGCTCACGGCGAGCGCGGCGAGGTCGTCGGGGCGGGTGGTGGAGAGAGCGCCTTTGGGGGCGCGGCCAACGGGTGTGCGAATGGCGCTGACGAGGACGGCTTGCTGCATGGGGACTTGCTCCTTGCCTAACAGATGAGGAATGTTAATCCTGGGTTTCAACCACGGTCCAGGCGCTTCCGGAGAAGTAATGATAGACGGTGGCGCGTTCGATGATGGAATCGGCGAGGGCATCGTGATCGAGGCGCGGCGGACGACGCTTCATGCCGGACTGGGCTTCGTGAACCTGCTCGGGGGATGCGGGATCGATGCCCCAGTCGAATCCGAGAACGCCGTTGGGGCCATGGGGTTGAAGGTGCTCGGTTTCGGGTGCGGAGGCCAGGACGGTGGGCTGGGCGGTACTGCCGGCGAAGAAGACCAAAAGCGAGACGGATCCGTTCTCGGAGCAGAGGACGGCCCAATCGGAAGAGCCGCGGCTCATGAGGCTGGCCTGGACGACGTTTTCAGGGCGATGGGCTTCGTAGGTTTGTGGAATGAGGCAGCCGCGGAGGTTGAGGAGATTCTGGACGGAGGCTGGGAGCTCTGGGAAGGAGCTGACGGGCAGATGGCGGATTGTGTATGGGGTGGAGCGGCCGTCGAGGACGATTTGACCGGACTCTACCAATGGAGCGGGACCGCGCCCCTGGATGGAAAACGGACTTTGACCCCGGCAGCTCGCTACTGAGAGCCCGGCAAGCAGAAAAAGCGCAATTGATTTCATCGGCAGACCCTAATTCCGCAGCGGCTTCCCGGTTTTTAGGGTGAAGGCTATACGCTCCTGGGTTTTGCGTTCGCTCGCCAGGGAGAGAAAGGCTTCGCGTTCGAGATCGAGGAGGTATTGCTCGGTTAGCGGGGTTCC
>PLSH01000337.1:0-2258 GCA_003165095.1 Acidobacteriaceae bacterium | reverse complement strand
GCTTTAGCGTCGAGGAGCAAGCGTTCTCGATTCATGGTGATGCGGTCGGACGGGGCAAACATGCCGAGGGTGCGGGCTTCAGCGGCGGAGGTGGAGAATTTGGCCAGGGCGATGGTTTCGAGGGAGCGCTTGAGGGCGGTGGCGAACTCGGCGGATTGGGCAAAACGGGAGGGTGGGTCGCGGGGATCGGGAGGGGCCAGGGCAGCGGCGGAGTCGATGGCGCGAAGCAGCATTTCCTTGGTGCCGCCTCCTGCCGGGATGAGGCCGACTCCGGCTTCGACCAGGCCCATGTAAGTCTCGGCATGGGGCTGACGGCAGGCGGCGTGGAGACAGACTTCAGCACCGCCGCCGAGGGTGAGTCCGAAGGGCGCGGCGACAACCGGGCGGGGGCAGAACTTGATGGCGGCGGTCATCTGCTGGAAGCTGTTGATGACGGCGTTGAGCTCGTCCCACTCGCCCTCCTGGGCAATCAACAGAAGCTGCATGAGGTTGGCGCCGACGCTGAAGTTTTCGCGGTCGCCGGAGATGACGAAACCGGCAAAGTCGCGCACGGTGTCGGAGGTGGGGTCGAGGACGGCGGAGATGAGGGCGAGGACGTCTCCTCCGAGGGCGTTTTTGAGGGAGTGGAGCTCGATGCAGGCGATGCCGTCGCCGAGGTCTACGAGCGATGCGCCGGAGTTGGCGCGAACGACGCCGCGGAGAGAGCCATTTGGATTACGAAAATCGGCGATGCGGGCGTGGCCGGGCGTGGCGGGAACGGGATCGACGGTGGAAGTGGCCGGCTGGAAGCAGGCGCGGCCGCCGGTTGAGTACCAGGAGGTCTGGCCGGAAGAGAGCATGGATTCGACGCGAGGGCTGGGAGTAAAGCCGAGGGTCTTCATGCGGGAGACGGTGGAGGCGACGCCGGCAGCGTCCCACATTTCGAATGGGCCGAGTTCCCAATTGAAGCCGGCACGCATGGCGCGATCGATGGAAGGGGCGTCGGCGGCGACTTCACCGATGCGGTCGGCGGCGAAGTTCCATAGGGAAGCCAGAAACGGCCACAGGAAGGCAGCGGCTTTGTCTTTGGCGGGGTCGTTGGCGAGCAGGAGTTGTAGGCGCTCGGAAAGCGTGGCGGCGNNGGCGGGTTTGGCGGCGGGACGGTATTCGAAGGTGGCGAGGTCGAGGACCTGGCGGAGGTCTTTGCCGTCGGGGCCGCGAGTCTTCTTATAAAAACCCTGGCCGGATTTATCGCCCAGCCAGCGGCGCTTCACAAGCTCGGCGAGGACGGATGCAAACCTGCCTTCGGAGACACCCTGGGGAAAGTTGGCGGCGACGTGGGCGAGGATGTCGATGCCGACGAGGTCGGCGAGGCGGAAGGTTCCGGTGCGGGGCCAGCCGAGGGCGGGGCCGGTAAGCGCGTCCACGTCTTCGATATTCAGGCCTTGTTCCAGCATCAGGTTAGCGGCGTTGAACATGACGGCTATGCCGATGCGGTTGGCGATGAAGTTGGGCGTGTCGTTGGCGAAGACAACCTGCTTGCCGAGGATGCGGTCGGCAAAGGCACCAAAGGAAGCTACGAGCGCGGGATCGGACTCGGGGGTGGAAATGACCTCGAGGAGACGCATGTAACGGGGAGGATTGAAGAAGTGGGTTCCGAAAAAGCGGTCGCGATGGGAGCTGAGGGCGGCGGCGATGCGGGCAACGGGAAGGCCGGAGGTGTTGGTGGTGAGGATTGCGTTTTTGGCGAGATGCGGGAGAACGCGGGCGAGGAGCGCGGTCTTGATTTCAAGGTTTTCGGCAACGGCTTCGATGACCCAATCGCATTGGGCGAGGGCGGGGAGATCGCGGTCGAAATCGCCGGGCGTGATGAGGGAGATGGACTGCGGGTCGTAGAGGGCGGCGGGCTTGGATTTGGACAGGGCGGCGAGGGCGGCCCACGCAAGGCGCTCCGCGCCTTCACCTTTTGGGGGAAGGTCGAGTAAGAAGACGGGGATGCCGGAGTTGGCGAGGTGAGCGGCGATGCGGGAGCCCATGGTTCCAGCGCCGAGTACGGCGGCGCGGCGAACGAGGAGCGGGCTGGGATTGGGAATCTGGAGTGGAGCGGGGGCGGTTGCCGCGGTGCTCATGCAGGCTCTCCCTTGGGCGGGCTGGAGTAAACCATCCACCGAGCTAAACGCTGGAAGCATACGCAAGGGGAGGGGACGGGGTCAAGGATAGTGGTCAGTGGTCAGTGGTCAGTGGTCAGTGGTCAGTGGTCAGTGATCAGGGGTCAGGGG
>PLSH01000230.1 GCA_003165095.1 Acidobacteriaceae bacterium | reverse complement strand
GCTCCTGATGCATCCTAATAGACAAAGGAGCAAGACCCCGTGACTAATTCTTCTCAAACCACCTGGAACCTCGATCCCGCCCACTCCGCCGCCGAGTTCAAGGTGAAGCACATGATGATCTCCAACGTAAAAGGCAGCTTCAGAGCTCTCAGCGGCGTACTGAACCTGGACGAGGCTGACGTGACCGGCTCCAGCGTAGAGGCGTTCCTTCCCGTGGCCACCCTCTCGACCGGGGATGAGCAGCGCGACGGACACCTGAAGAGCGCGGATTTCTTCGACGCCGAGAAATTCCCCACGATTACCTTCAAATCCAATGAGGTGAAGCGTACCGGGGAGGGTGAATACGCGGTGACCGGCGATTTGACCCTGCGCGGAGTGACCAAGCCCGTGACTTTCGCCGTGGAAGGCCCGAGCGCGCCGGGTAAGGATCCGTGGGGCAATCTCCGCATCGGACTTACGGCGACAACCAGGATCAATCGCAA
Organism: Acidobacteriaceae bacterium; assembly: GCA_003165095.1. The sequence goes on along the minus strand of PLSH01000230.1, from coordinate 2,841 downwards.
GGACTTCGGTCTGACGTGGAACTCGGCGCTCGAAGCCGGCGGCGTGCTGGTTGGCGACGAAGTCGGGCTGACCCTGGATGTGCAGTTCATCAAGGCTTGAAACTCCGCATCTCCCCTGTTGCGAAGCCATAACCCGAAGAAACGGCACGGCGAAAGGCCGTGCCGTGAGGGTTTCTTTCCCCTCGCGTCTTCGTCCCGGCGTGCCTGAGCGCTGGCTCTGATGGTTAGAATATTATTCGTGATGTTAATTTTTCTTTACATCAGGTTTGTTTTATAGTACATTCCTCCTGAGGTTGAAGGAGGGTTGTTTTGGCCTACAGAGAGAAAACTGGTTGGCTGTCGCTTATCGCGATGGCAGTGACCTTTGGCCCTTATTTTGTAATCGTCGCGACGCGTACCATCCCTACGTCTGGGTTGCCGAACCTGCGCCTGCTTGTGGTTTTTGCCGCCACCGCAATCTGCCAGATGCTCATCCTGACTGCCGGCCACCTGTATTTAGGCCTCAGGTCCCCAGACGAGGCGCGCACGCCACCCGATGAACGTGATCGCGCCATTATGCGACGCTCCATTAGCTCCGCTTACTACGTGCTCATCGCGGGAATGATCCTAGTCGGCGGAGTGATGCCTTTCAACTCGAGCGGATGGTCTATCGTCAACGCTGCAATCCTTATGGTTGTCATGGCCGAAGTCGTCCACTACGGCGTGCTCGTGCTGTGTTATCGTAGGCAGGCTTGATGGGAGGATCGATATCCAATCGCATTCGGGTCCTCCGGTTTCTGAACGGAGAGATGTCGCAGGCCGAACTGGGGCAGCGCATCGGGGTTTCCCGCCAGACGATCGCCGCCATCGAGGCCGGGAAGTACTCCCCCACTCTGGAGGCGGCGTTTCGCATCGCTGACGTCTTCAAGGTACCGTTCGTCGAGGTATTCACGTGGGACGCGAACGGCGCCGGCAGAGCGCACAATTAAGTGCATTTGCCGGCCGGCGCCAATCAATGAACGATTTACAGTGATTAAAGCGGAAGCGGTCTGCACGGGCGGAGTTCGGTGTTTGTAGAGAAAGTACTTGTTGCAACGAATATCATCCTCGCGCATCCAATCTACTGTAAGACACGAGGAGGTCAACCATGTCGCTTCGTCCCGTGAAGCAGATTATTGAAACCACGCCCACCATCGAAGGCGCCGGCGTGAAATTGCAGCGCGCCTTCGGTTTCGGCAAGACCAAAGAGTTCGATCCGTTCCTGTTGCTGGACGATTTCCGCAACGAGAATCCGGCCGATTACCTGGCCGGCTTTCCTTGGCATCCGCATCGCGGCATCGAGACCATCACCTACGTGCTGGCGGGCGAGGTTGCGCACGGCGACAGCCTGGGGAACAAGGGCCGCATGACCGCCGGCGACGTGCAGTGGATGACGGCGGGCAGCGGAATTCTGCACCAGGAGATGCCGAAGGGCGACGCGCACGGCCGCATGCACGGCTTCCAGTTGTGGGCCAACCTGCCCGCAGCGCTGAAGATGACCGATCCGCGCTACCAGGACATTCCGGCTAACGCCATTCCCGAGGTGACGGAGGACGATGGAACGCGCGCGCGGATTATCTGCGGCGAGTTCTGGGGCCAGCGAGGGCCAGTGGAGGGGGTGGCAGCGGATCCGCGCTACGTTGATATTTCCGTGCCGCCGGGCAAGAAGAAGCGCATCCAGGTGGAGACCACGCGCAACGCATTTGCCTACGTCTTTGCCGGCGCGGGAACGTTCCGCGACGCTTCAAGCCCGCAGGCGGTGCTGACGGAGTCGGCTGTCGATCCGAATTCGCAGCCGGTCTACGATGCGAAAAACCATTCGCTCGTTCTTTTCGATCGCGGCGATGAGATCGTGGTGCAGGCTGGGCCTGAAGGCATTCGCTTCCTGCTGGTTTCAGGCAAGCCGCTCGAGGAGCCGGTGGCGTGGTATGGGCCGATCGTGATGAACACGCAGGAAGAACTGCGGCAGGCGATGGCCGATCTGCACACTGGAAACTTCATCCGGCACGCGTAAGAGCAGCTTCTAGCCTTTAGCCCGCATTTCTCACATGGCGCGTCAACGAATTTGTAGCGCCGGCCTCCTGGCCGGGGTCCCCGCGGACAGGTCTTAGTCCGTGGGGTGGTTCACCGGCTGTAGCGTGGGTCTCCCGACCCACGCCGGACTCCGTTTGCTCCGTACCGTGTGTGCAAACTGTATAGATGAACGAGGCTTTGCTCTGGCGGCGAGGACGCCGCCAGTACAGCCGACCAGGAGGTCGGCGCTACAGAGCGTCGATCTGGCCGTGAGAAATGCAGGTTAGCTATTAGCCTTCGTGGTCTCCCAGCCTCACACAGGATCTTCGGTTACGCCTCCAGCGGCAGATCCGCCGACAGAATGTTCATGGGCGTGAGGCCGCGCTGGCGCAGGGCGCGCAGGCTCAGGGCATCGTGTCGCTTGGCGAGGCGGCGGCCATTGTGGTCCACCACCAGGCGGCAGTGGTACCACGCGGGATTGTTGAAGCCAAGCGCGCGGTTGAGCAGAATCTGGCGGGCGGTGGATTTGAGCAGATCGGCGCCGCGCACCACTTCCGTTATTCCCATGGCGGCGTCGTCTGCCACGCAGGAAAGCTGATAGCTGGGTACGCCGTCGCGCCGCCATACCACAAAATCACCGAAGTCAACGCCGGCCACATAACGCTGCGGGCCCAGGTTCCGGTCGGCGAATTCCACTACCTCGCCATCGGGCACGCGGAATCGCCAGTTGGCGCCCTGGAGCATGTCCAGTTCGTCTGCCGTGGGACCTGGGGGTTGCGGGGCGGGACCCTGCAGGCACCGGCACGTTCC
>PLSH01000078.1 GCA_003165095.1 Acidobacteriaceae bacterium | reverse complement strand
GAACCACGCCCGTTACGTTCACAGCCGGCTCGGCCCCTGTCTGCGGTGGCTCGGTGGCCTTCGCTGCCTCTTGTCCCCACATTACCGGTGCAGCCACGGTCACCAGTCCGGTTACAAAGAACACCCCGCGCAACCGCCGCATGCAGGCAGAACCACAGCGCTTCTTCATTTGCTGGCAACATCCTTGGGATTCACGGCTAACTGTAACCCTTTCCACTTGTAAAAAACAACCGTTCGGGAGGTTCATCGGCATCCACTCACCGCCTGAGCTTCTCGTACTGCTCATCAGTCAGGTTCAGGAACACCCCGCCCCGGCCCATGGCAATCGCCTGGTTCAGCATCAGACGGCTCTCCTGATCCGGGAATTCCCTACAGACATGCCTAGAGAACTCCCTACAGACGGTCCTCGGGGAACCCTCTATGGGTGTGTATATACATGGCCTGCCTAGATCTTCCTCACTCCATAGCAGCATTTCTCGAACCCTTGTCCTCAGGGACGCCGCTCGACTCGACGCAATCCATTCACGCCGGGCTGGTGTCGCCAAGCCGAACATCGGCCACAAACGGGCGCAATGCCCGCAATGTATCGACATGATTACGTTCCAGATATTTTTCCACTCTAGCATTGGCGAGCAGACGTTCCAGGTAGGCGCACGCCACGGTTAAGCAATCACTGAGAGATCGGCCGCAAATGTTGATTGAATTCGGGTTTTGGGGCGGAAGTTTGGAGTATACCGGAACCCAGAAGCCGTCATTTGACTTCTGTCCGCTATATGCTAGAGATGTTGCGGCTCTGCCGCCGGAGGCTCAGTCAACACTGGCGACCGAATTGAATTCAGCAGTCACGAACTGACATGCCAATACTGACAGACGAGATTGTCCATAGAGTGCTGCCAGAGATAGTCCCTCCGCCTCGTGTCCCTGAGGGTGTGTCGGCTGAGGCAGTCGCTCGCCGAGCGTCAGAACTGGAATCAGCGTTGGAGCGCCGAATATTCCTCTGGACAACGGCTCTGCAGGCGCACATCGAGGCGGAACGCTGGTCAGATTGGGCCAACAATATCCCGGGTTTCCAAGGTGCTACTTATGGCTTTGTACCCGTATCCAGCCAGACCCGGCTGCCTAACGGTGTCGAGAGCTTCGGCGGTTACGTGTTTGGCGTGGCTCTTGAGATAGAGGGCCCGAGTGAAACCCAGCCAATCCAAGAAGCTGAGCGATTTATCTACAGCCAAGCTCCCGTGGCTCTGATATTTAATCGCCGCCAGATAGAATTGCACGTTGCAAATCCGACATATCCGCGGAGTGGGACTGGGGCCTGTTGGGCGAGGTCAAAAAGAAGTGCGATAGAGCCTCTCGCTGCTGACGGCATCCTGACAGCTGCGCATATCGTTGATGGCCTTCGCCTGGGAGATACCGTTTACATGGACAACGGAGGGAAGCCGTGGCATCTAGGTGATCGCGGAACCAAACAAGTAGACGCAGCCTTGATCGTAAAGGCTGGCTGTATTCCAGCAACTGCTACGCGTCTTCATGTGCAGGACATGCCTGAGGATGGAGGAGCCGTCACTTTTCGAGGTGCACAAACAAAAGGCACCTTGAATGCCCGGATCACACACTCGATTTCACATCCGACATACTTGGCGGATATTTTTCCAATGCGAGTCTTCATGGACAAATTTGGCCGCCCCGGAGATAGTGGGGCGCTTGTCAGTGAGGCACGCACGGGAAGAGGTGTCGGCGTATACATTGGACGCGATCCCGTACCACGGTCCGTTGGCGGAGCTTCAGTGTGGGAGGGCACATCGCAATTTCTTACCCAAGCACAGTTCAACCTACGTATCGATCTCTTTATCTGAGATGGAGGAGGATGAATGGCGAAGAATGTAAAAGGCAGAAATAAGCCCAAGTTACCCCGAGAGATCAAGATCATCACAGGCCCGATAAGTGTTGCACGCGCTTCGGACGCGGACTTCTTGCCGCGTGAGCCTATATCTCAGAGGCCGGAGCAGCATTTCGGTTTGGGCTGGGTCAAGAAGAAACCAGTGAAGGCCCTGACAAAACAGATCGAGGAACTGAGGGGCCAGATTGCCGACATCGTGAAGGCTCTCTCTCTATGTGTCGCCGAGAAGGCCGAACTGGAGGAGATTGCTGTTGGTCTAGCCGTGTCAGGCGAGGGAGACATAGGTATCGTCAGTGTCGGCGCAGAGGTAAGCATTGAGTTGACCTATAAGCTCAAACACTAACGAGGATTCCAAGAGATCGCGTCAGGGCCGCTGAGAGTTGGGATGCTTCTTGCTCTGATGCTTTGGCTGCGGTGTTTTGACCTTTGGCAGTCTATTTTGACGGTGATATCATTGAGGCGTTTATAGCCGTAGTCCGGCGTATAAATCTCCACCCGTTATCCTCACCCGTGATTGGCCCGTCTTACACGTATTTCGCCGTATTTAGGCGGTCCATGAAGTCTTGTAAGTAGTTGTAAATACAAGTTATTAGCGCCCTTTTAAGGCGTGGGTCCTGGGTTCGAATCCCAGCGAACTCACCACCCCAGGCCGCGCAAATCTGTCTTCCAGCGACAAAACTCCCCTCAGAATTCACTGACTGGGCCGAATTTCCCGGCTTCAGGGCCGCGTTTCAGGCGCGGGGCCAGAAGTGCTGCCCAAGAAGTGCTGCTCTGGGGCGGCACGCAGGCGCGCGGCGGCGTCTTCGGCCGTGATGTCGCGCTGCGGCATTCCCAGCATCTCAAAGCCCACCATGAATTTGCGAACCGTGGCCGAGCGCAGCAGCGGCGGATAAAAATGGGCGTGAAAATGCCACTCCGGCGCCGCCTCTCCGGTGGTCGGTTTCTGGTGGAAGCCCATGGTGTAGGGAAAGCTGGTCTCAAAGAGGTTGTCGTAGCGTGTGGTGAGGCGATGCAGCGCGTCGGCCAGCGCGTCCCGCTCCAGGGAGCCGAACTCCGGCAAAGACCCGGCGTGGCGCCGGCTGATCAGCAGAACTTCAAACGGCCAGACGGCCCACCAGGGAACGAGAGCGGCAAAATGCTCGTTTTCGAAGACCACGCGTTCGCCTGCCGAGCGCTCGTCTTCAAGGTAATCGCAGAGCAGGCAGTCGCCGGTGCGGGAGTGATAATCGCGCTGAGCCGCCGATTCAGCGGCCGGTTCGTCGGGAATGAAGCCGGTGGACCAGATCTGTCCGTGGGGATGAGGATTGCTGGCGCCCATCATGGCGCCGCGATTCTCGAAGATCTGGACGTAATCGATCCAATCCAGATTGCCCATTTCCAGGTACTCGTGCGTCCACGCGTCCACCACGGGGCGAATCTCTTCGCGGGTCATCCGGGCCAGCGTGAGGGAGTGGTCGGGGTGGTAGCAAAGCACCTTGCAGAGACCGCGCGCCGGCTGGGCCACTAGCAGAACGGGTTCCAGAGGCGTACCGGGCGCTTGCGGCGGCGCTGGCGAGTCGGGCAGCAGGGCAGCGTAATCGTTCACAAAAGAAAACACGCTTGCGTACGCCGGGTTCACCGCGCCGCCTGCCCGCTTGTTTCCGGGGCACAGATAGCACTCCGGGTCGTAGGCGACGGATGAGGGCGCGAATTTCTGCCCGACCTCGCCCTGCCAGGGGCGCTGGGTGCGATGCGGCGAAACCAGAACCCAGCTTTGCCGCAACGGGTTCCAGCGGCGATGCGGATACTGCCAGTTCTTTTCCATGCTTGCAGCCATTGTAAAGCGCCGGGATTGTGGAAGTGGTCAGTGGTCAGT
>PLSH01000443.1:1126-6465 GCA_003165095.1 Acidobacteriaceae bacterium | reverse complement strand
CGCGTAAGTAGCTGACTCGATCCGCTCCCGCTGGGCGTCGTTTACTAAAGGCCATTCCGCAACTGTGGAATGGCCTTTTTTGCGTCTTTTTTGTCGGTTTTACACACCATTCCGGGTGGATCGGGGGCTGTGATACTATTCTGTCCATTCACTTTCGCCATTGCCACGGCCCGGGTCCAAAAAGCATTTCGCACGGCCACGACAATCGGCAGTCTGTGAGATTTTCAAGTGAGCAGCAGACGCTAACGAGGAGGAGTTGAAATGGGTCTCTTTGCCGATAAGGAATCCGCGCCCAAGATCTTCACTACAATCAGCGGTCCTGAGTTGAGCGATATTATTCGCGAAATGGGATTTGCGCCGGAACTGACCACGGACAAGGGCGGAGATCCCTTGATCCGCTTCCGTGTCGAAGGCATGATGTGCCAGATCTTTTTCTATGGCTGCGAAAATAGCCGCAGCGACAGCCTGCAGTTTTCCGCCGGTTTCGCCGATAAGCCCTCACCCGCCAAGGTAAACGAGTGGAATGCCAAGAAGCGGTTTCTGAAGGCCCATCTGGATTCGGACAATGACGTGATCGTCAACATGGATTTTGAGATTGACGGCGGCGTCACCCAGGCATTTCTACTCGAGCGGCTGAAACGGTGGCGGGCTATTTTCCTCAGCTTCACTTCGTTCATGCGGAATTGACCGTTGCCGTTCCCGCGGTTTGCGGGAACGGCAAAGTCAAGCCAGCGGTCAGAACTTGACGTTGGGCACTGCCTGCTTGTCCGGGCTGGCTTCGAAGTACGCGTTGTTTGCGTGGAAGCCGGCCATTCCCGCCCAGATGCTGTTGGGAAACTGAAGCACAAAGGTGTTGTAGTCGCGCAGCGCGTCGTTGTAACGACGGCGCGCCACGCTGATGCGATTCTCTGTGCCGGCAAGCTCGTCCTGTAAGCGCATGAACTGGTCGCTCGAACGCAGTTGCGGGTAGTTCTCGGTGAGCAGCAGCAGGCGTCCAATGGCTCCGTCGAGCTGCCCGTTGGCCGCAATCTTGGCTGCTGGCCCCTGCGCGTTCAGCATGCCGGCGCGCGCATTCGCAATGTCGCCGAAGACCGTGCTTTCTTCCTTGGTGAACCCCTTCACGGTCTCCACCAGGTTGGGGATCAGGTCGGCGCGCCGCTCCAGTTGAACGTCGACTTCTGACCACGCGGTCTTGACGATCTGGTCTTTGGCCACCATCTGGTTCTTCGCGCTCACGTAGCTGCCGAAAACCATGAAGACCACCAGAAGCAAAATGCCCACAACCGCCAGCGTAATTCCAAGTCCACGACTCATACCGTTTTCGTCTCCTCCGGCTTTCCATCAATGAAAGCCTTGTTTTCAATCAATCAGGGAGCCTACCAACTGCCTCCGGCGCCGCCGCCGCCGAAACCTCCGCCGGAACCGCCAAACCCGCTGAATCCGCCGCCGGACCCGCCGCCAAATCCACCACCACCCCCGACTCCACCGCCACCCCTCCACGTGCCTCCGCCCCAGCCGCCAAAGAAGAGGCCGAAACCGAAAAGCATCCGGAGCAGTGAGCCGCCGCCAAAGAGGACCATCACAATGATGATCAGAATCAGCTTTCCGAGCGGCGAGCCCTGGTGCTCCGGCCGGCTTGACATCGGCATGGGCTCGTCTTGATTGAGCGTTACCTTGGCATCGGCCGCGATGTCCTGCGCAATCTCACCCACGGCGAGCAGCACCGCGCCGTCAAAATCGTTGGCGCGCAGGTCGGGAACCATCTCGCGGCCGATGTCGCCGGCCTTGGCGTCATTCAGAATTCCCTCAAGGCCATAACCGATTTCGATCCGGCGCTGGTGGTCGTCGACGGCCAGCAGCACCATCGCGTATCGGTTCAGCCCCTTGTCGCCCATCTTCCAATGATCTTCAAGCTGGTTGGCGTAGTCCGCGGAATCGTCGCCGGCGAGGGTGTGAATCGTGACCACGGCGATTTTGGCATTCGCCTGGGAGTGGTCAAGTTGCGCGCAGATCGAATCGATGCGGGCAATCGCCTCCGGCGACAGCACGTGGGCCAGGTCGCTGACGTAATCGGTGGGCTGGGGCAGGTCCTGGACTCGTTCGGCGCGGGATGGAACGTTCAAAAAGACGAAAAGCGCTGCCAGAAGGGGCAGAAAAACGGCCGTTTGTGCGCGCTGAAGGCCTCTCATCGATTTCTATTGTACGTGGAAGGCTGGGCAGAGGTTCCCTCACGGCGGATTCCAGCTCTTCTCGCCTCGCCCGGCAGCCGCGCTCGGCTTCGGAGGCTGATTCCCGCCACAAAGGGGCGAGAGACTGAAAGTTAGGAGCTAAGAGCTGTGCTTCCACTACACTGTTAACGGAATGAGTGAGATTCCTACACCGCCGATCGCGCCGAAGCATCCGACGGAAACCCGGATGCACGGAATTGTCCTGACGGACGACTACGCGTGGCTGCGCGACCAGGAGAATCCCGAGGTCACGCGCTATCTCGAATCTGAAAACGCTTTCGCAGAAGCGCGGTTGGCGCCACTTGCCGGCCTGCGCGACCAGATCTACGAAGAGATGCTCAGCCACATGAAGCAGACGGACGTTTCGGTGCCCTATCGCGACGGCGCCTGGTGGTACTACACGCGGACCGAGGAAGGCCTGCAATATGCGATTTACTGCCGCAAACCTGGCACCGCCGCCGGGCCCGACGCCGATGCGCCCGAGGCGGTTGTTCTCGACGGCAACGTTTTGTCCGAGGAGTACACTTTTTTTGCCATCGGCGACAGCGACATCTCCGACGACGGTCGTTGGCTGGCTTACTCGACCGACACCACGGGTTTCCGCCAGTACACGCTGCACATCAAGGACCTGGAGAGCGGGGCGACCTTGCCCGGCGAGGTGGAGCGGGTGGGCTCGCTCTGCTGGGCCGCGGACAACCGCACGCTGTATTACACCGTGGAAGACGAGCAGCAGAAGCGCCAGTTCCAACTGTGGAGGGCCCGCGGCCAGCAACTCAGCGATTGCGCCCTGGTTTATCAGGATGACGACGAGCGCTTCAACTTGGGCGTGGGGCGCACGCGTGACGGCGAATTTCTGGTGATGGAGTCCGCCAGCCACACGACGACCGAGTGCCATGTTCTCCCGGCTGGTGAGCCAGGCGGAGAGTTTACGCTGATCAGCCCGCGCGAAGACGAGCACGAGTACACGGTCGACCACCGCGACGGGCTGTGGCTGATCCGGAGCAATGATCGCGGGCGCAACTTCCGGCTGGTATCCGCGCCGGAGGCGACGCCTGGCCGCGAACACTGGACCGAGCTGATCCCGCACCGCAACCAAGTGATGCTCGAAGACATCGAATTGTTTTCGAGCTTCTTCGTCGCCTGCGAGCGCCAGGACGGGCTGCCAAGGCTGCGCTTGTGGAGGTTTGCCGGGGATGGCGCAGAGGCGGCGCGCGCCGGTGAAATCAAGTTCCCTGAACCGGCTTACAGCGCGCATCCCCACGTGAACCGCGTTTTCGACGCGACGACCTTCCGCTATGCCTACGAGTCGCTGGTGACGCCCGGTTCGGTTTTCGAGTACGACGTGGCTACGCGCTCGTCGACGCTGCTGAAGCAGCTTGAGGTTCCGGGCGGCTTTGACCGCACATGCTACGCCAGCGAACGCGTGCTCGCGATGGCGGCAGACGGCGTGAAGATTCCTGTCTCAGTCGTTTACCGGAAGGATAGCCGCACGCAGATGAATCCGCTTTACGTCTACGGGTACGGCTCATACGGCTATTCGCTGCCGCTGGGCTTCAATTCGAACCGGCTGAGCCTGCTCGACCGCGGGGTGGTGATGGCGTACGCGCACATCCGCGGCGGAGGCGACCTGGGCAAGCCGTGGCACGACGCAGGCAAGATGCTGTTGAAGCGCAATACATTTACGGATTTCATTGCGGTTGTTGAGCATCTCACCGCGGCGGGGTACGGCGATGCGAAGCGAGTGGCCATCGAGGGCGGATCGGCGGGCGGCTTATTGATGGGCGCGGTGGCGAATATGCGGCCGGAGCTGTTTCGCGCTGTCCTGTCGCATGTGCCGTTCGTGGACGTGATGAACACCATGCTCGATGCGAGCCTGCCGCTGACCGTCGCGGAGTATGAGGAGTGGGGCAATCCGAATGAAGCGACTTATTTCACTTATATGTTGAGTTACTCGCCCTACGACAATCTGCGCGCCGCGAGTTACCCCGCGATGCTGGTCAAGACCTCGCTCCACGACAGCCAGGTTATGTACTGGGAGCCGGCCAAGTACGTCGCCAAGCTGCGCACGCTGAAGACGGACGGCCATCCGCTCCTTTTAGTCACCAATATGCAGGCCGGCCACGGCGGCTCGAGCGGCCGTTACGACTATCTCAAGGAGATCGCCTTCGATTATGCTTTTCTGCTGCGGGAATTGGGAATCGTCGCCTGAATTCCACGCGGATTTCCCTTTCCCGCTACTCAACCGTTGACGTAAGATGATGCTGCGCAGAACTGGAATTCTGCGCAATCATTGAGGAGGTTTCATGCGCAAGACCCGAGTTTCGTTCTTGTTGGGCTGCTGCCTTTTCGCGGTCGTAGCCCTGGCCTGGGCGCAGGCCGTCAGAAAGCCCGGCCTTTGGGAGATGACCGCCGTCATGACCTGGCAGCAATCGCCAATGCCCGTCGGCATGACCATGCCCGCAGGCATGAAAAATCCCTTCAGCGGCACCACCACCACCACGCAGGTTTGCCTGACCCAGGCGCAGATCGACAAGTTTGGCGCTCCCATGCCGCAGTCAAAGAACGGATGCCAGATCACCAATGTCGTCATGAGCGCCAGCAGCATGACCGCCGATATGGTTTGCAGCGGACAGATGAACGGCAAGGCGGCCATCGAGTCCTCATGGGTGATCGGCAATGCGGCCAAGGGCAAGGTTCACTTTGTTGGAACCGTGCAGTCCGGCAAGGGCGCGATGCCCGTCGAATATACCATCGATTCCACCTCGGTCTACAAAGGCGCGGATTGCGGCAGCGTGAAGCCGCAGCCCCTGCCGAGCAACTAGAGCTTTTTCGGAGATTGTGTAGACCGGAATTTTGTCGGTATCCCACCCATTCCGCAGAAAAACGCGGAATGGATGGGGCACGGAAGTTTATAGCAAAAGCTAAAAGGCTCTAAATCTTTCCCGGGTTTAAGATTTGTAGTTGTAATACGAGAGTGCCTGGTCGCCCCATCCTTGCGACGCATTTGTTTTTGTCGCAAGGGTGGGAAAGGGCGATCCACATTCCGCCGAGACGCACTCGCTTTTACAGGCTGGAATCCTGAATGTGGCCCATCTTTTCCTGCTTGGTGCG
>PLSH01000443.1:0-1032 GCA_003165095.1 Acidobacteriaceae bacterium | reverse complement strand
TTGGCCATCAGGCCGATGCCGCGGCCCTCCTGCTGCTCATAGAGCAGAATCCCCGCGCCTTCTTCGGCGATGCGGCGCATGGCCAGCTCGAATTGCAGACGGCAGTCGCAGCGCAGCGAACCAAAAACATCGCCGGTAAGACATTGCGAATGGATGCGCACCACCGGCGGCGCCAAGTGAATGTCGCCCATGATGACGGCCACCTGCCCCTCGACTTCAGCGCCTGGATTGTTGAGAGCCCCACATCCCTCCCCCGGCTGCGCACTGTCCAGGACACCCTCGAATCCCAGGATGCGGAACTCTCCCCAGCGGGTGGGGAAATCAGCTTCCGCGATTTTCCTTACGCTTGCAAATCCCATACTTCCATTCTACAGGGATCAGGGATCAGGGATCAGTCCCCACCGGCGTTGCCGACCCACGGGGGATGAAACTGTGGCGCCGGCCTCCCGGCCGGCTGTAGCGTGGACCTCCCGGTCCACGTTTGTTTCTTATCAGAGGTCAATTCGCTCCCGGCGCCCACGGCGCGATACATTGGTGGGGTGACGGACAATCTTATTCTGATTACGCTGCTGGTCAAGCTGGGGGTGGTTGCCTCGGTGGCCAGCGTACTGGCGCGGGTCACAACATTCCGGAAGCTCTTTTTTGCCGAGCGGCGCAGCCGCCGCCAGACTTTGGCGCTGCTGGCGTTTTTTCTGGTTCCGCTCACGCTGGGCGTGTGGATACGGCTTGCCGTGCCCAACTTCCTGGCTGCCGATATCTCCTTCGAGACGGTTATTCTGTTGGGGCTGCTGTTGGGTCCGGGATGGGCCGCGCTGGGCGGGATCGTGCTCTCCGGCCCCGCGCTCTTGCACCACGAGTACCTGGCCCTGCCCTTTAATGCCCTGCTGGGACTGGGCGCGGGCCTGCTGGGCCGCTTTGTCGAGAAGGAGGAGATCTGGTCGTTCACGCCCATCATCGACCTGAGCCTTTAACGCTGGGTGCGCCGCAACCTGCGCCAGCCGCGCATCGACCGCCAGTTCCTCATGCTCTATC
>PLSH01000259.1 GCA_003165095.1 Acidobacteriaceae bacterium | reverse complement strand
TTGCACCCTCGGTTTTGGCACAGGGAGGGTCAAAGGCGAGCGTGCAGCACGATGCCACACTCGATGTCAGGAACGAGCGAGGGCTTACGCAGCTGATTGAGGCCGCGTCGGCCGGCCAGACTGCAAAAGTCACGTCGCTGCTGGCCCAGGGCGCGGGCGTGGACGCGACCGCGGCGGACGGGCGAACGGCGCTGATTGCCGCGGCCCAGGGCGGGCAGATCGAAGCGGTCGAGGTTTTGATTGCGGCGGGCGCGAACCTGAACTGGACTTCGCGCGGGACCGGGACGGCTTTGAACGTTGCCGAGAACACGGGTCAAACGCAGATTGCGGCGCTGCTGCTGCAATCGGGGGCGCGTTCGACGGGCAAGTCGGCGGGAGATACGGTATGCGTTCGTTCCTGGGGCGGCGACGGATTTTGCGGGACGGTGAAATCGTTCAGCATCCGATCGGTACAGATCCAGGTAACGAAGATTGTGGGGTGCGCCGGCACCTGCCAGGCCAAGCCGGATTGTTCTGAGGCGAAGCCGGTGGGCGGCAATAACGGCGTTCAGGCCGGGGAGCAGATTGCTGTTCCGAGCTGGTGCCTGACGCAGACGGGGGTGAAGCCATGAAGTTGACTCATACTGTTTCCCATTCGACGGCTCGCCTCTTCGTTACAGCAACGGTTGCAGGACTTCTGCTTGCCTCAACGGCCCCACGGGCTTCGGCGCAGAGCAAGTCCGGTTTCACTTACAACGGCATGGATTACATCTCCTATAGCTCCAACGAGTACCTGGAAGTTCCCGCGGGCCCGAATGGAGCTATCGCACTGCGGGCAACGGGAGCCAATTACACCGCGGTAATGGCCACCTGGGACGTACAGACTTACGACTCGACCGACATCGCGCCCAGCGGCAACTCGCCCACCGATGCTGCGGTGGTTGCCGCCATCCAAAATCTGCAGGCACAGGGAATCACGGTGACTCTGAAGCCGCACGTGGACTCGGACGATGGAATCTGGAGAGGCGAATTCACGTGGCCCACCAGCGCTACCACGACCGCTGAGAAGCAGGCCTGGCTCACGGCCTGGTTTACCAGCTACGAAGCCTTCATTCTCCATTTCGCGCAGATCGCTTCGGAGAACAATGTCGGCATCATGGTGATCGGCACCGAATTTGCGCAGCTCACCGGGAATAACTGCGCCGGAAGCTGCCGGACTTACTGGGATCAGTACGTCATCACCCCGTTACGGGCGCAATATCCCGACCTCAAGCTGGTATACGGGGCCAATGCGACCAGCGCCGGCGATGAATTCACCACCGTAACTTTCTGGGACGATGTGGACATTATCGGCGTGGATGGATACTTTCCCGTCGCCACCAATTCGGACGATCCGACGGTCGCAGAGTTGGTAGAGGCGTGGAACGGCACCGACGCCAGCGAGTCCGGCGATTTCGATATCGTCACCTCGCTCTCCGGCGTGGCTTCGCAACACAACAAGCCGTTGATCTTTTCGGAGATCGGCTATGAAAGCACAACCGGGTCGAATGTAGCGCCGTACAACTACAACGTCAACAATGCCGTGGACGACCAGGAACAAGCGAATTGCTACGAGGCGTTTTTTGAAGTATTCAGCCAGCAGACATCGTGGATGAAGGGTGTCTTCTGGTGGGATTGGAGTGTTTCGGCTCCCGACGTCACCACCGACACAGGCTACTCGCCGCAGGGTAAGATGGCTGCAACCACAACGCTTCCGGAGTGGTATGGATCCTCGACAGAGGGCTTTACGCTGGCTCCGTCTCTTCCGCTGATGTCGATCGGCCAGGGGCTCAGCTCGACTGAGACGATCTCGGTGACGCCGTTGGGTGGGTTCACCGGCACGGTCACTCTTTCCACTTCCGGGTTGCCCACGGGCGTAACCGGTGTGTTCAGCGCCGGCACAGTTGCCGGCACCCAGGTGCTGAAGCTGACGGCCTCCGGCACGGCCACCGCGGGAACAGTCCAGGTCACCGTCAACGGAATCTCCGGTACGATGACCGCGTCCACCACGATCTCGCTGACCGTTCAGGCCGCTGTGACGCAGACGATCACCTTCACCAACCCCGGTCCCGAAACAGTGGGAGAGCCGGTGGAATTCTCGGCGACAGCCACTTCCGGCCTTCCGGTGAGTTTTGCCACGACCACATCGACGTTTTGCAACGTCACCACGACCGGTTCGGCGGCGTTCCTCAAGGTCGGCACCTGCACGATCAACACGACGCAGGCCGGCAACGGAATCTACTCGGCAGCCGCGCCGGTTTCGCAGACCTTCAGCGTCAACGCGGCATTGCCGATTCCATCGACTGCCGATGTGCTTGTGAGCCAGGTGAACTGGCTGGCAAGCCTGGCGGCCACATCTGCCTCATCCGCCAGCGGCGGCGGGTTTGGATACGGCGCCGCCCCTGAGGGTGGCAGCTTTGCCGTAAATTCCAACGGCGACATCTTCGCCGGCGACCAGGGCGGCTTTCAGACCCTGTGGGTGAACGGCGCCACGGGCGCTGTGACCGTGCTGGTCAACGATTTATCGAATGGCACCGTCTGGGATGAAATGTCAGGACCGGTGGCTGTGGACACCGCCAACAACGTCTACGTAACCGGCATCAACTCCCCGTACGTGCTCAAGATTCCGTATGTCAACGGCACCTACACTCCTGTAACCGTGCCGGCACCGGGCGTTGGAACCATGAGCCTGTCGAATTGCGCAGCCGCGGCCAATACCACCACGGATCAAACCGTCTGCCTGTTCGCTGCGGGGGATGAAACCAGCGCCACCAATTACTGGCCCAATTATTCGTCGATCGCGTTCGACCCCTCGGGCAACTTCTACTTTGTGAACACGTACAACACAACTCTCACGCCGGGTGTGCCGACCCTTATCTCGGAATGCAATGCTGCCTGCGAGACCGATACAGCTCCCCATTCAGCCACGGTGTTGTATACCGACACCAACTGGGTCAGTTCGATCGCGTTCGATCCAAAGGGGAATTTGTACTTTACCGATTACACGGTCAACTCATCGGGCTACTTTGAGAGCTCCAACCTGAATGAGCTCAAATACACGGCGAGCAGTGGCTACGCAACAACCCCGGTGGTTCTGCAAAGCTATACCGACTCGCCGGTGGCCCAATACGACGAGGGAATCACCGACGTCGCCACCGATTCGAATGGCAATCTGTACCTGGGATACGTCGATTCGGGAGTGTATCTGATCCCGAGTTCCAATGGAGTTCCGGATGTGTCCGGCGAATACGCAATCAGCACGCAGGGAGCAATCGCGGTGACGGTTGACTCCAATGACAATGCCTACCTTGTGGACTGGAACGCCACCTTAAACAACGACGGTGTGGCGCGGGTGACGGTGAACAACGTAACGGTTCCCGCGTCCCCGGTGGGAACCGCGGTCAGTCCCTCGACCACGCTTAACCCGGTGAACGCGATCCTGAACGACACGGCTTGCAGCGGCAGTCCGGCTCCGGCAGTCACCTTTGCGGCCAATGCGAGTTCAACGGCAACGGCCACAGTGAGTACAACCGGGACATGCGCGTCCAACGCACTTGGCGGTTCCAGCTTTGCGGCCGCAGTCAGCTTTACGCCGATGGCGCCGGGGGCAGACAGCGTAACGCTGACCGGGACCGACCAATCCAATCACACTGGGACGGTGACGGTGAGCGGGGTCGGCTCGGGCTTTACGCTTTCGCCCTCGCCGCAAGCACTCTCCGTCGCGCAGAGCGGCAGCAACACCGACACCATCACGATTGCCGACGGTGGCGGATTCACTGGCACGATAACGCTGGCCGCATCCGGCCTGCCGACCGGAGTGACTGCGTCGTTTGCAGCGGGCACGGTGGCCGGCACGCAGGTTCTGACACTGACGGCGAGCAGCAGCGCAGTGGTGACCACGAGCGCGGTGCCTGTCACCATCACGGGAACCTCGGGCGCGCTGACGGCGACCGCGACGGTCGACCTCTCGGTGACGCCGCCGCCGAGCTTC
>PLSH01000343.1:1791-4319 GCA_003165095.1 Acidobacteriaceae bacterium | reverse complement strand
CGCCCAAGGCGCCCGGTCATCGCGTGCGCGAGGTCTGCAATGAGGCAGGGAACGCCGCCGCCCTCGGTGAAGACTTCGCGCACGCGATGGCCGGGCGCCTTGGGAGCGGCCATGCCGACATCGATGCCTGCCGCGGGAACGATGGTCTTGTAGTGAATGTTGAAGCCGTGGGCGAAGAGAAGCAGCTTGCCCGCGGAGAGATTGGGCCCGATCTCTTCGGCATACAACTTGGCCGCGGTCTGATCGGGAACCAGGACCATCACCACATCCGCCCATTTTGTGGCTTCGGCGACGGTAGTTACTTCAAGGCCGGCTTTCTGCGCCTTGGCGATGGATTTGGAACCGGCGGCAAGGCCCACCTTCACCTGGACACCGGAATCCTTGAGGTTGAGAGCATGAGCGTGCCCCTGAGAGCCGTATCCGATGATGGCCACTTTTTTGGCCTGGATGAGGGAAAGGTCGGCGTCTTGATCGTAATAAGTCTTGGCCATGATTTCTCTTTTTTCCTTTTCTTGTCAGATGTTGAAGTTGATTCTCTTGGCTCGCTCCAAGCGAATTTGGGTGCCCCATCCTCGCCGCGTCTTTGTTTTTGCGGCTAGGGTGGGAGCATTCAGGCTCGGTCGCTACGCGATCTTCTTCAGGCTCCGCGGACTGCGGAAGAGTACCGGCATCGCCGGAGCCCATGGCCCGCAGCACGCTCGAGGTGTGATGGCCGCGACGCATGGTCATTTTGCCGCTGCGGCAGATTTCAAGAATGCGGCCCTCGTCTTCACGAAGCACCTCGATCAGTCCTTCGATCTTGCTTTCGACTCCCGTCATCTCGATCATCAGAGACTCCGAGGTGAGGTCGACGATGCGGGCGCGGAAGACTTCAACCAGGTCGAAGATCTGGGTGCGGTTGCGCGGCGATGCGGCGACCTTGATGAGCGCCAGCTCTCGAGTCACCGCCGGATCCTTGGCGATATCGTCCACATCGACAACGTTTTCAAGTTTATACAGACTGGCGCGAATGCGATCGCCGGCTTCCGCAGATGCCTCGCAGACCAGCGTGAGCCGCGAGAGCCCGGCCCTTTCGCTGCGCCCCACTGTGAGCGAGTTTATGTTGATGTTCAGACGGCGGAAGAGCGAAGCCACGCGCGTAAGCACGCCCGGCAAGTCTTCAACATACGCGACGAATGTGTGCAGCATAAATGCCTTTCCAGTGGTCAGTGGTCAATACCGATCCCGCTGACATGCTGACTCGTTGACTTGCTATAAATCGTCAGGCGATTCGAGTAGCGGATCGCTTTCCGGCCTGCGAATCATTTCGTGCAATGCGGAGCCGGCGGGAATCATCGGGTACACAGACTCTTCCTTCTCGACCATGAAGTTGAGCAAATACGTGCCTGGCGCGGAGCGCGCTGCTTCCACGGCGCTTGCCACTTCGTCGCGGGTGCGGACGGCGCGGCCCTCGATACCATGCGCGTCGGCCAGCTTCACAAAGTCAGGGCTCACCAGNNGATGTTGATCTTGATTTTTTCCTGGACGATGGTGGAAAGCTCGGCCGCGGTCATCTGGAAACCGCCGTCGCCCGCGACCACCCAGACTTCTTTGTCCGGGCATGCAAACTTGGCGCCGATCGCGGCCGGGAGCGCGAATCCCATCGTCCCCAGGCCTCCGGAGGTGATGAGGGTGCGCGGCCGCTCGTGGTGAAAGTATTGCGCCTCCCACATCTGATGCTGGCCAACGTCGGTAACCACGATGGCGTTGCCGCCGGTGATGCGCCACAGGTCGTGCATCACGTGGGCTGCGTACAAGTGCCCCGAGTCGGGCAGATTCTTGATGTCGCGCACCGCAACCGCACCCTTGCTGGCCTCGATTGACTTCAGCCACGCCGAGCCGTCGCGCCCCGGGATGCGCGGCAGCAGTTCTTCAAGCACCTCGCGCAGATCGCCCACCAGCGCAACATCCGCCTTCACATTCTTGTTGATCTCCGCCGGGTCGATCTCGATGTGGATCTTTTTCGCCTTGGTAGCGTAGGTTGAGAGGGTGCCGGTGACTCGATCGTCGAATCGCATGCCGCACGCGATGAGCAGATCGGCCTCCTGGATGGCATGATTGACCCACGCCTCGCCATGCATCCCCATCATGCCCATGTTGAGCGGATGCGATGCGGGAAAGCCGCCCAGGCCGAGCAGCGTGAGCGCCACCGGAATCTCCGCGCGCTCAGCCAGCGTACGCACCTGCTCCATGGCGCCGGACTCCATCACGCCGTGGCCGGCCAGGATGATGGGGCGCTTGGCGGTGCGAATGAGTTCGGCTGCCTGCGTCAGGCCGGAATCCTCAACGTGAAGCATGGGATGGGGGCGGTAGGGGCGCGGCTTGGCGGCTTCGAAATCGAAGATGGCCGTGGCCTGCTGCGCATCCTTGGTGATATCGACCAGCACCGGGCCGGGACGCCCGGAACGCGCAATCTGAAACGCATGGCGCAGCGCAGCGGCAAGGTCTTCAGCGCGGTTGACGAGGAAATTGTGCTTGGTGACGGGCAG
>PLSH01000343.1:0-1736 GCA_003165095.1 Acidobacteriaceae bacterium | reverse complement strand
GCCGCGCCCTGTTCGTGGCGAACCAGTACGTGGCGGATGGGAAACTTGCGCAGCGCATCGTAAGCCGGCAGAATGGCGCCGCCCGGATAGCCGAATACGTCAGTAACGCCCTCGCCCACCAGCGTGGCCCACAGAATCTCAGAACCGGTAAGGCGCGTGGCTGTAGTGAGGTGTGCGTTTGCGGCTTGCGTAGTTGCGTCGGTTCCCATGTAAGACTCCTTAATCAGCCAGTCCATGTTCTCTGATCTCTGTTCTCTGATCTCTGTTCTCTGATCTCTGTTCTCTGATCTCTGTCCTCTGTCTTTACGTCGTTGCGCCTTCCGAAGCGGACTTTACGCGGTCCACATACTTGCGGAAAACTCCGCTTGGCCAGCGCAGAGCCGGTGGTATGAATCCCTTGAGCCTCGCCGCGATTTCTTCATCGCTGACTTCGAGTGTCAGTTTGCGGTTGGGAATGTCGAAGTGAATGATGTCGCCCTCGCGAACGGCTGCTATCGGTCCGCCGACAAATGCCTCGGGAGCCACGTGGCCGGCGGTGAATCCGCGCGTTGCGCCACTAAAGCGGCCGTCGGTCAGCAGCGCCACATGCGCGCTGAGTTCCTCGTTTGACGAGATGGCCGCGGTCACTTGCAGCATCTCTCTCATGCCTGGGCCGCCCTTGGGGCCTTCATAGCGGATCACCAGCACGTCGCCGGGCTTGATGTTGCCGGACTGCACTGCGGCAAAGCAATCGTCCTCGCACTCGAATACGCGAGCGGGACCGCGATGCTCATAGCGGTTTGCAGCGGCGATCTTCATCACCGAACCTTCGGGGGCCAGGTTGCCTTTAAGGATGACGAGGCCGCCGTTGGGCTTGATGGGTTTCTCAAAGGTGTGAATGACGTCCTGCCCTGGCGTCTCTTTGGCCAGCGCGGCTTCTTCAGCCAGCGTCTTTCCGCTGACGGTGAGCGTCGATCCATCGGCATGGCCGGCATCGATGAGGCGCTTGGCCAGGAGACGCGAGCCGCCCGCGACCTGGTAGTCGGACGCAACGTACTTTCCGGCCGGCGTCAGCGAGCAAATGTACGGCGTACGCTTGCTGATCTCGTCGAAATCATCGACTGTGAGCGGAATCCCAAGTTCGCGCGCGATGGCGATCAGATGCAGCACCGCATTGGTCGAGCCGCCGCTTGCGGCCACGCTGGCGATGGTGTTCTCGAGAGATTTACGGGTAATGATCTGCGACGGGCGGCGGTTGGCGCGGACCGCGTCCATCAAAATGTGGCCGGCTTCTCGCGTGGCTGCGTGCTTGTTCTCGGCGGTTGCAGGAACGCCAGAGAGATAAATGGGCGAGATGCCGAGGATCTCTCCGCTCATGGCCATGGTGTTGGCCGTAAACTGGCCGCCGCATGCGCCCGCGCCGGGACAGGCATTGGCTTCAAGAGCCTCGAGGCCGGCATCATCGATGCGCCCCGCCGCGTGCGAGCCGATGCCTTCAAACACATTCTGAATCGTGATGTCGACGCCGTTTAACTTGCCGGGCGCGATCGATCCGCCGTAAAGCATCATGCCGGGAATATCGAGCCGGCAGAGCGCCATGATGATGCCGGGCATGTTCTTGTCACAGCCGCCGATGCCCACCAGGCCGTCGAAAAGATTTCCGCGCGCGACCAACTCGATGGAATCGGCGATCACCTCGCGACTGACCAGCGACGCCTTCATCCCCTGCGTGCCCATGGTGATGCCGTCGGAGATGG
>PLSH01000186.1:3851-9620 GCA_003165095.1 Acidobacteriaceae bacterium | reverse complement strand
ACCGACGGGATTGTCATCAACGAGGACACGCCGGTTTCGCTCGCCGATATGGTGGGGCATTACAAGCGATCGAAGTTCATGGCCGAGCAGGAGGCCGTGAAAGCAGCGGCGGATGGGCAGCGGGTGATTATCCTGAACCCGACCACGCCCATTGGGCCCAACGATGCGAAGCCGACGCCCACCGGGCGAATTTTCGTCGATTTCCTCAACGGCAAATTTCCGGCCTACGTCGACACGGGGCTCAACCTTGTGGATGTGGCAGAAGTGGCGCGCACGCATGTTTCGGCGCTGACCAGGGGTGAGCCGGGGCATCGGTATATTCTCGGCGGCGAGAATCTGACGCTGAAGCAGATTCTCGATAAGATGTCGGCGATTACCGGCATTCGATCGCCGACGGTCAAGATTCCATTCGCAGTGGCCGCGACGTATGCGTTCTTTGAGGAGTGGATCACGGGACGCATCCGGGGCAAGGAGCCGCGGGCTACGCTCGAAGAGGTTCGCATGGGGCGGAAGAAGATGTACGCGTCGAGCGCGCACGCGCAGCAGGAGCTGGACTTCAGGATCGTGCCGGTTTATCCAGCGATGCGGGCGGCTATCGAGTGGTTCCGGGCGAATGGGTATGCGCCGGCTGCCGTATGACCCGCGTCGCCATCATCGCCGCCATGCCCGGCGAGCTGAAGCCGCTGGTGCGCGGCTGGCAATCCGGCAGTCGCAATGGTGTGCGGTTCTGGTCCCGGCTTGGCCCGGAAGAGGAATGGATTGCGGCTTGCGCCGGAGCGGGCCAGGCTGCGGCGACCCGCGCTTTTGCCGCCCTTGAAGATGGCGGCCCGATCAGCATGGTTTTCTCCGTCGGCTGGGCCGGCGCTCTCCGGCCGGACATCGGAACAGGAGCAGCTTACAACGTTGCCGGCGTGATCGACATTCGTACTGGCGAGCGTTTTCGTTGCGATGCAGGCGCTGGTGATATCTGGCTCGCAACCAGCCCCATGGTGGCGAACCAGGCGGAAAAGAAGCGCCTTGCCGCGGCCTACCAGGCCGGGCTGGTGGATATGGAGGCCGCGGCGATTGGGCGGCTGGCGGCGATGCGCGGCATCCCGTTTTACTGCATCAAAGGCGTGAGCGACGGTTTCGATGACAGATTACCCGACTTCAACCGCTTTATTTCCTCCCAGGGGCAGTTCCTGATGGCCCGGTTTACTCTTTTTTCCGTTCTTCGGCCCTGGTACTGGCCTGCACTGATCCGGATGGGCGAGAATAGTAGAAAGGCTTCCCAAAGCATTGCGGAGTCGCTGCTCGATTTTCTCGATGAGTGAGGTCACATCAGGAAACGGAATGGCTACCCAGACATCAGGCGCTGAAACGATTATTGAGTCCAAAATCCCCTCCACCATGCGAGCCGTGGTCTACCGCGGCGTCAACGACATGCGGGTTGAGACCGTGCCCGTGCCTCGGATTGGCCCCGGCGAGCTATTGATAAAGATCGCCACCTGCGGCATCTGCGGGACGGATCTGAAGAAGATTCACATGGGCTCGCACTCCGCGCCGCGCATCTTCGGCCACGAGATGGCTGGTGTGGTCGCGGAGGTGGGCACAGGCGTCACCAAATTTGCCGTGGGCGACCGCGTCATGTCCTTTCATCATGTCCCCTGCGGCCAGTGCTACTACTGCCGCAAGCAAACGCCGGCGCAGTGCCCGCTTTATAAGAAAACCGGCGCGACGGCCGGCTTTGAGGCGTCTGGCGGAGGGTTTGCCGAGTACATTCGCGTGATGGACTTTGTGGTGGCGAACCGCGGCGTGGTGCACATTCCGGACGGCGTCCCATTTGAGCAGGCTGCTTTCATCGAACCACTCAACACGGTGCTCAAAGGACTGAAGCTGCTCAATCTTGCCGCCGACGATACGGTGCTGGTGATTGGCCAGGGTCCGATCGGGCTGATGCACGCGGCGCTGGCGCGGCGCATAGGCGCTCGGGTTCTTACTTCGGACCTGTTTGCCGAGCGCCACGCCATTGCCGCCCGTTTCGGCCTGAAGGATCCCATCCACGCGGGGAGCGAGAATGTGGTGGAGCGGGTGTTTGCCGAGACAGAAGGCCGCGGCGCGGACGCGGTGATCCTGGCGGTGGGCGGGAACGCGCTGATCCGGACGGCGATGGACGCGGTGCGGCCGGGCGGCAAGGTGATGCTGTTTGCGCAGACGCAGCATGGTGAAGCCACCATCGATCCCGCGGCGGTTTGTGTGGACGAAAAGACCCTTCTCGGCTCATACTCTTCTTCGTTCCCGATCCTCGACGAAGTGACGGGCCTGGTGTTTGACGGTTACCGCAACGGATTCGACCTGACGCAGCTGATTTCGCATCGTTTTCCGTTTGAAGATGCTGTTGCGGCCATCGAAATTGCATCCCATCCCCAGCCCGGCTCGATGAAGATTATGATGGAGCCTGTGCCAGGGTCCGGCGCAGAGTAGGGGGATTCGATGGCGAACACGGTGAAAGACGCGATCCGCCGTGGCCGCAAGACGGTCGAGGACGTCGTCGAGGGAGGCCTGGATACCGTCGAGACCGTCGTCGAAGCAGGTCTGAATACAGTCGACGCGGTGGTCGGCAAGGGCCGTCAGACGGTCGAATCCGCTGTCAGCCTGGGCCGCAGAACCGTCGAGCACACCCTTCTTTACGGACGCAGCACCATGCAGGCCGCCGTCCTCCACGGCCGCGAAGACGTTCGCATCGAGCAGGTTCCCATTCCCAAAGCCGAAACCGGCGAGCTGGTCGTGCGCGTGGGCGCGGCTCTGACCTGCGGAACCGATCTGAAGGTGTTTCGCCGCGGCTACCACGCGCGGATGATTGTGCCGCCGGCACTCTTCGGCCATGAACTTGCTGGAACGGTAGAAGAGGCGGGCGAGGGAGTTACGGGCTTTACTTCCGGCGATCGCGTGGTGGCTCTCAACTCCGCGCCATGCGGAAAGTGCTACTTTTGCGCGCGCGGTCAGGAGAATCTGTGCGACGACCTGCTCTTCAATAATGGGGCTTATGCCGAATTCATCCGCATCCCGTCGCGGATTGTGGAGATGAACACGCTTCATATTCCCGACAACGTGCCTCTGGAGCACGCGGCGCTGACCGAGCCGCTGGCCTGCGCGGTACACGGGTTTGAAGATTCGCGGCCGCGCAAGGGCGACATTGTTGCCGTCATCGGCGGTGGTCCGCTGGGACTGATGATTCTGCACGTGGCGGCGCTGGCCGGGTACGAGGTGATTGCGCTGGTCAAGCACGATGGGCAGGTGGAAGCGGCGCGTCAACTGGGAGCGGCGCACGTGGTGCAGACTTCGAGCATACCCAAGGCGATTCTCGAAACGCGGGCGCTGACGCCGAAGGACCGGGGCGTGGACATTGCGATTGAAGCAGTGGGCGTGCCCGAGGCGTGGCAGGAAGCGGTCGACCTGGTGCGCAAGGGAGGCACGGTCAACTTTTTCGGAGGCTGCGCGGCAAAGACCCGGGTCACGCTCGATACCAACCGCATCCACTACAGCGACATCACCCTGCGCGCGACATTCCACCACACGCCGGCCATCTGCCGCCAGGCTCTCGACATCATTGCCGGAGGGCGGTTCCAGGCGGGCGCATTCATCACCGGCCATGCAAACCTGTACGAACTCAACCGCGTTTTCGAGAAGCTGATGAAGCGCTCGAGCGAGATCAAGACCGCGATTGTGCCCTGAGGCTCACCCCAATGACCGCGGCGACAGAGAATTCGCAAAGCGATTCCAAAGCGTCCACGCAGGACGAACTGGCGGCCCTCGGCTGGGCTGCGCTGCCGGCTTCCTATCGCATTCCGGAGACTGCGCCAACTCTTGACGAGGCGCGCGCGTATTGCCGGCTGCGGGCCGAATCGCACTATGAAAATTTCCACGTTGTTTCGCGGTTTTTGCCCAAGGCTTTGCGCCCGCATTTTCATTCGATCTACGCGTACTGCCGCATCTCAGACGACCTGGGCGATGAAGTTCCCGACACGGCGCAGGCCCTGGCGCTGCTCGATCTGTGGGGACGCGAGCTGGATGCCTGCTATGAGGGCAGGGCGCGGCACCCGGTGTTTGTGGCGCTGGCCGAGACGATCTGCGCCTGCTCGATTCCCAAACAGCCGTTTGCCGATCTGCTGACCGCCTTTCGCCAGGATCAGACCGTTGCCCGCTACGAATCGATGCACGACGTGCTCGGCTATTGCCGCTATTCGGCCAATCCCGTGGGGCGGCTGGTGCTTTATGCGAGCGGCGAAGTGAGCGAAGAGAATTTTCGACTTTCGGATGCAACCTGTTCGGCGCTGCAACTGGCGAATTTCTGGCAGGACGTGCGCGTGGATTTTGCCAAGGGCCGCGTGTATCTGCCGCAGGACGATATGCGCCGGTTTGGGGTGAGCGACGAGACGATTGAGCAAGGAAAGGCCACGTCTGAGTTTCGCGCCCTGCTGCGGCACGAGGTTGAGTTCGCGCGGTTGTTGTTCGAAGAAGGGCTGCCGCTGATCGGCAGGGTGAACCGCGATTTGGCGCTGGATCTGGATCTCTTCAGCCGCGGCGGGCTGGAGATTTTGCGCGCCATCGAACGGCAGGGTTATGACGTGCTGAGCGCGCGGCCGGCCATCTCAAAACGCTCGAAGCTGGCGCTGGCGCTGCGCGCGATTGGCGGCAAGGCGCTGCCATTTTTGCGTCTGGGACCAAAGACCACGGGGAATGCGGCTTGACCGACGATCACACATTGGCAGAGAGCTACGCAATCTGCCGGGCCATCGCCAGGAAAGAAGCGAAAAACTTCTATTACGCATTTGTCGCGCTGCCGCTGCCGCGGCGCAACGCGATCTGCGCCATCTATGCTTTCATGCGCCAGGCCGATGACCTGGCCGACGATGAGAGCCTGGCGCGGGAGGAGCGGCGACGCCGGCTCGATGCGTGGCTGGAGGATTGGCGCAGCGTTTGCCACGGCGGTGACTCGTCCAATCCCGTATTCCTGGCGACGCGCGCCGCCACCGAGAGATTCGAGATTCCGCTCAATTTACTGGACGAGCTGATTGCGGGCGTGACCATGGATCTGACGCCTGCCGGCGATGCGCCCGACACGTACGCCACTTTCGCGGACCTCTACCGCTATTGCTATCTTGTGGCGTCAGTGGTGGGGCTGGTTTGCATTCGCATCTTCGGCTATACGGACCCTCGGGCCGAAAAGCTGGCCGAGGAAACCGGCATCGCATTCCAGCTTACAAATATTCTGCGCGACGTGGCTGAAGACGCGGCGCGAAACCGGGTGTATCTGCCGCTTGAGGACCTGGCCGCGCAGGGCGTTTCGCTCGACTCGCTGTTGCATAGAACTCCCAATGCGCCGCCTACGGTGAATGCGCGCGCGCTGCTGGCCTCGATTGCGAATCGGGCTGAGGATTACTATCGCTCGGCCGAAGAATTGCTGCCGCTGATCGATCGCGAAAGCAGGCCGGCGCTGTGGGTGCTGGTGCGGATTTATCATGCGCTGCTCAAGCGCATCGAACGCGCGGATTACGATGTATTTACGCAGCGCGCGAGCGTGCCGATGGCGCAGAAGCTGGCGATTTTTTCTGTCGGGCTGGCGCGGATGGCGCTGGTGCGGATCGCAATCGGATAGCTTCTTTTTGAAAGGATCAAGTATTGAGTGAATTGCCCGTCAATCCGCAGAATAGCGTCACCGTGGTTGGCGGCGGCGTAGCCGGCATGAGCGCGGCTTGCGCCTTGGCTGAGGCCGGGTTCCGCGTGCGG
>PLSH01000186.1:3150-3801 GCA_003165095.1 Acidobacteriaceae bacterium | reverse complement strand
TGCCGGCGCCGTTGCACGGCTTGCCAAAGCTGATGGCGGCGAAGGCTTTCACGTTTGACGACAAGCTGGCGCTGGCCCGCGCGTTTCGCGCTCTCATGCGCCCGGTGCCGAGCGATTCAACTGAGACTCTTGGCGCCTGGCTCAAGCGCAACCGGCAGACAAAAGGAGCGGTCGAACACTTCTGGCGGTTGGTGATTGCCAGCGCGCTCAACGCGGATCTCGATTCGATTGCCCTGCCGTACGCGGCCAAGGTGATTCGCGAACTGTTCATGAATTCGGCGTTCGCGGGGAGCATGGGCATGAGCACCGTTCCTCTAAGCCGGCTTTACGAGGGCGCGGAGCGGTTCCTCGTAAAGCGCGGTTCGGAAGTGCTGTTCAACACCAATGTTGAGTCGGCCGCGTTTGACGAGGAGACTTCGCAGTGGACGCTGGCGACGCGCGGCGGTGAGGTGGTTTCGGATTTTCTGGTGCTTGCGCTGCCTTTCGAGGCCACGGGGAAGCTGGTCGAGCACATGCCGCCGGCCGATGGAGCGGACAGGTTGATCGGGCAGATCGAGCAACTGACGCACTGGCCGATCTGCAGCGTGCATCTGTGGTTTGACCGCGAGATTACGGATCTGGATCATGCGGTGCTGCTGGACCGCGAGATTC
>PLSH01000186.1:0-3102 GCA_003165095.1 Acidobacteriaceae bacterium | reverse complement strand
GGGGGTTGACGCTTTCCGGCCGAACAGCATTTCACCGTGGACGAATTGTCTTCTGGCCGGAGACTGGACGGCGACCGGCTGGCCGTCGACGATGGAGAGCGCGGCCCGGTCAGGGCACTTGGCGGCTGAGGCGGTGTGCGAATCGACTGGAAAAGCGGTGAAAATGGTGAACCCCGATTTGCGGCCAAAGGGGTTTATGCGCTGGCTAAAGATGGCTAAGTAATTCCAAAAGCCCAGCTTTAACAGATAATTCGTTGAGCGGCGGATCGAAATCGCCGATTTCGGCTTGCGGCCGAGATTTCAAAATGCCTTTCAAGATGTTTGCTGTTTCGACGCCAGTCAAGCTATTGGTTATAAACGGCTTCCGTTTTTCCATCGGGAAATCTGCACATTCCTGGGTGCATTTTTGGGGGGCGCCCTCCCATCTCTGCAAAGAAGCCGTTTGTTTTCAGCGACATGCGAGGCGACCCCCCTCCGCAGCTCATTGATTCTGCGCGAGATGACTTGCAGATACCTCTGCACCAAGGGTTTACGGTTTTTTTGAACGGAAGCGGCGACGCCGGTGGGCGGTGAGCTTCTTGCGTTGCCTCTCTATTTATGATTGTGCGCCAACCGGGGAATTAATCTGCAAAAGGGGCGAAAGAAAAAATCGGACGGGTGGGACCGGGTGCCCAGGTCGTAAAGTACGCGTGTTTGGCATGGTCAAAATAAGGCGGTGAGCAGGTGGGCCAGCCACCGTGGCGGAGGGATTCTGCACCGGAAGCAGCCGCCTTGAGGTTCCCCTTGCGCCAGAAAAAAGCGGAAGGATGGGGCACCCAGCTTTGGTGGGGATTGAAAGGGTGGCCCGCCTGCCCTTTTCGGCGACTGCCCGTCAATATGAACGGAGTTAGCTCAGGTGCTACGGCGTTACGCTGACCCCGGAAGTTGCTTCGATGGCGCGAGCGCGATTAAGACGGCGCCGATGAGCACAAGAACAGCTACCCCGATCAGTTCTCCGCGTGCGACCATGTTGCGACATGCCTGGGTGCCCATGAGTGCGGCGTGAGCGAAACTCGACCATGCTGCGAAGGCGATTACGCTGCGACTCGCCGACGGATTGCGGATGGCTAAAAGTAGAAAGACGCCGAGTGTGACGTACAGGCTGAACTGCATAGAAAGTGCAGGCGCTTGCCGGATGAACACCACCATGGGGTAGGCCAGAGCGATAAAGAGCAATCCCACCACCGCCAGCGCGATCTTCAATGCCAATTCACGATTCAAGGATCTCCTCCAAAACGGCGGCCTGACAGACCTGCGACCTGTTGGCGCGTTCGTCTGCCTGTGTAGACTCAGTGAGCATCATACGCGGGCCAACTCCTGTTTGATGGCGTCTTCAGTTTTCAACCATTGCCATGAGATCAATTGTCGATTTGGGATTCTCTCTATGACCACTGGCAGAGTGCTCAACTCAACGGGAGCTAAAAAACGTGATTTGGCCAAAATGCACGCCGTGGAAATGCCGGGGTACGGAAAGCATGGAGCCGGCTTTCCACCCTTCCCACACCCCTTGGAAATCCTGCGGGGATTCCCCCATTACCACGGCTACGGCGACGACTAGGTCTGTGACCGGGAGAANNCATTACAGCCGGCCGGGAGGCCGGCGCTACATTTCCAAATGGAACATTTTCATACGGCCAAAGAACTAGCAGGTATCTGAAGACCGGCAAAGGCCGCCGAAAACCCGCAACCAGAGCCACTCTCACCGCAAGGGGCTTGTAAACCATGTCCCCGGTCTAAAACGTAGGGTATGTCCCGGTACCCTCATACCGGCAAAGAAAAGACGCGCAGGGATGGGGGCAGCTTTGGTGGGGATTGAAGGGGTGGGCCAGCCACCCAATCTCCCCATCGCCGTTGGTTTGTTCCGCAACGGAAAGCTAGGGCTGACGGATGTGCTCAAGGAGGCTCTCAAAACATCCGGGGACCTGGCTGTCCCATTCATTCCAGTCGTGGCCGCCTGGCTTTGTGTGAAATTCGAATGCGTAGTTGCGCTGCTTTAGAAGCGAGACGAATTGGAGAATTGGAGGCAGAAGTGATTCTTGTTCTCCTGCGGTGATGTAGACGTACGGAGTTTTGGCCGGCTCAGCTATTTTGACTAAGACGAAGGGGTCGCTGTGGTTGCGCAATTCGCTTCCTGCGGGACCAAAGATGGTGCGGAAGCGCATACTTTGCGACCACCGTTTCAGGCTGAAGTGACGGCTGGGAACATCAATGGCAGGACTGATGGCGCCTGCAAACGCGAACAGGTCCGGGCGGGTGAGGGCCAATTTGACAGCCGCAAAGCCGCCCATCGAAACGCCCACGACGGCGCGATTCTCGCGACCGGGCAGGACAGGAAAGCGGGACTCTGCGTCTGCAAACACGTCGTGAACGAGGTAGTCTTCGTACCTGTCTTTGGCGTTGAGAGCTGCATTCATGTAATACGAACAGGCGCCATCTACCATTACGAGGATGAGGCCTTTTGCGGCATAGGCGCCAACGTCCGAATAGTTGGACCAATCCCTGAAACTGGTGCCACAGCCGTGCAGCAGGTAAACGGCCGCCAATCTCCTGCCGGCGGCAATATCCTTTGGGATGTAGACTCGGTACTCCATCTTGCGGCCGAGAGCCGATGAATAGAAGGTCACGTCCTTGCTTGCGACTCCTGGGAAGCTGCGCGGATGATCCGTCACCGCCAACTGTCCACGATGGCAACCCGCAAGCACCGCGAGTGCGGCGAGGGCGGCGCAGGAAAAACTGAGAACTGCTTTCATCGGAAGATCGATTATACGCAGTGGACCGTTTGGTGGGGATTGAAGGGGTGGGCGACCCGCCGGCACGTTGGGGTTCGAGGTCTCCCAGGTCTCAAAGTCGAGACCTGGGGCACCCCAGCTTTTTGAGGAGGGTCAGACCTGGGCTACCCGCCGGTCATCGTAATCCCCGTGCGACGTTGTGCGAAGACCCGCTCATCGCGATAGGGCCGCGATGAACGGGGCACAGCCCCCAATGCCGTGATGAGTGGGCCACCCGCCGCTACATTTCCAAAAGGAACATTTTCATACGGACAAAGAACTAGGGGCGCATTGG
>PLSH01000068.1 GCA_003165095.1 Acidobacteriaceae bacterium | reverse complement strand
GACACCATCCGCAGCATCCGGGCATACGGCCACTCTCACAAGCCGCTGCTACAGCCTTGAGAGTTCTTCTCGACGATAACATGCCCCATCAATTGCGGACTCATCTGCCGGACTTTGACGTGTCCACGGCGGTGTATGCCGGATACCGTTTCCCCCAACCTGATAAACTTCGTCGTAACCTAGAGGTATCTGATCGATGAAATATCTTTCGGGCAGGCTTTCCTGCTTTCCAGCCTCATCGCTTGCCGTCCTATTACTCTTTGCCCTGCCTGCGCTCAACGCGCAGAGCAATCAGGGCCCCACTGCGCAGAGTCCACTCTCGCAGACATACACGATCGGGAATGTGCCGATTATGATTCCCTCGCCGTCTCAGGATCTGACCGAGGTCGGCCCCGATTCTCGGATGATCCTCGAGGTGCTGGTCCCCGATATCAATCGATTGGTGGCCGCCTACACGCCTCCGAGCGCCGACCAGTCCCTGAAAAAGAAGGGCCCCAGGGCGCTGTCGGAATACGCGCTCGTCGAGGTGCTCCGCCAGGCCGAGTCCACTGATGTTCCCCCCGCTGACTTCAAAGGTCTGGTCGATGCGGTGGCCCGCCAGATGGGGACTCTCGTCGCGACTTCCCGAGCCGCGCAGGAAACGGAAGTCAATCGCAAATTGAAGGGCTTGAATCTCGATACTGATGCCCTCAGCACCGATAAACCCCTTCACCTCGGCTGCCTTTTTTCCGAGCCGGACGCTTACGGCTACGGCCTCGTCATGCCCGTCTCAGCCAACGGAACCTCCACCACGATGGTCATGGGAATGAGCATTGTGCGTACCAGAAATCGCGTGCTCTTTACCTATATCTATGCCGCCTACAAAGACCAGAACACCTTGAAGTGGATTCACACCACCACCGAAGACTGGGCGGACGCGATTCTCAGCGCCAACCGGCAATAGCCATTCCCGCCCGTTCTTTCGCTGCCCCTAGTTCTTTGGCCGTATGAAAANNAGAACATCTTCTCCCGGTCACAGACCTAGTTATCCACTGAAAGCACGTCGTAGTAGTAGTTGATGAGCACCCGCTTCACCGGCGTGGTTAATTTACCCAGGTTCACGGTCTGATCAATCGTCTTGTCCCCGGGGATATTGATCACTCCCAGCCGAATGATTTTGCCGTCCGCCAATTCCATATAAATCGGCACCAGCATTTTGAATGTTGGCGGAACGCCGGACTGCGTAAGCTTGAAGTGGAGCGAGCTCCCAGCGTCGTTCGGCGTCACCTGGCCCTCAAAGTGATATGCCGGAAGATCCGTCCCGTATACATATTCATTGAAGAACCAATCCATCCGGCCGTTGCCGTCCATGTCCATCCCCGGCGACATGTGCTTCTCCACGATGGCCTTGAAGTCCTCTGTTGTGGCCGCCTTCAGCCGGTAGGTGTTCACGAAGTCGTGCATCATAACAATGAACCGGGCGTCGCCCTCCTTGGGCGTCCACATCATCATCTGGATCATGTGCAGAATGTATGCGCCCTTGGGATAGACGAGATCCTGATACACGCTAAAGCCGGTTTTCTCGCTGCTGAGGCGGAAGCCCATGGTTACCGGGCCCACGTCGATGGGCCGGAAGCCCATCGAGTTTCTCTCCGTGATCAGCTTGCGCTGCTGTTTCCAGAATTCAAGATAGTCATCGGGCTTGCGGCGCGTGGCCAGCAGGAAGATGGAAGCGGATTCCTGCGCAAAACCCTCGCTCATCCACTGGTCGCGATAGCTCCCGAAGCCCACCGTCTGGCCCCACCATTGGTGCGACACTTCATGAGCCGTGACCACCTTCCAGTACATGTCTTCAGGATGCAGCCCCAGGACGTGCTGTTGCGTCTGATCGAGAAAGCCGCAAATCGGCAGGTAGACCAGCATCGGCCAGCTTTGGCCGTAGTTGCAGGCGAATTGCTGCGTAATCGCCACCTTGGAAAATGGAGTGGGACCGAAGTAGTTGGTGTAAATCTGCGCGGCCACCTGCCCCTGGCTCAGTTGCGATGCAAGCATGGAGGCAGTGCTGATGTTGCCTATGGCGCCGGCGGGCGCATCGACTGTTCCGCCCCCGCCCATGGGATTTGAATTGATGGCGTCGGCCACCGCGTTAAACATATCCGGCGGATGCGTATTGGCGTAGGCATCGATCGTCAGGTTGTCGCCCAGCTTGCCAGGCACCACCGCCTCTTTCATGGTGAAGTCGCCAAGATTGAAGCCAATTACCGGCAGCGGCACATCCGTCTTCCACTCTGTCGTTGTAGTTTTACCTTCGGTGGTTTCGTTCACCTTGGTTCCCGTGGCAATCAGTTGTAGCCCCTTGGGAACATGAAAGACCATGTGATAGGTGGCGTAATCGCCAAGGCTCTGCGACGCGTTGGGATACCAGCTCTGCCGCGCGACGGGGTAATAATTTGAATTGCCCTCGTTCTGCACCACGTCCTTGCCCCCATATGCGATGCGCACGGTAGCGGATTCGCCTTTCTTCAGGGGCTTGGCAAGCACCACGCCAAAATCAGCGTCCTCTTCCTTCTTCTCCTGCACATAATCGAGCTGTTCGCCCTTGTCGGTTTCAACTTTGCTCACCCGCAGCGTGGGATACAGATCGAGCGGCGTCACCGCCACCCCGTCTTCCAGGGCAACAATGTGAACCGTGGAGAGTCCGGTCAAAAAACCGCTCTTCTCGATCGTAACTTCGAGATCCTCGTGGTCCACCCGGAATGCCTCATTCTGCGCGTCGTTCCCTGAACCCTTTGCGCCATTCGAAGTCGGATGAAACGCCGTCAGATAGACCGGGCCCCAATCGTTCCAGTTCAACAAGCCGACTTCTTCCGGCGCCACATCCGGTATTCCGTGCGGGTCGATGGTAAAAAACAGGTGAGGGTTCTTGTGGCCGTGAATGGCGGCGAAAAAGAATCCCCCCGGCGTCGGGCTCAAGACATCCTCGAGCAGCCGCAGGTCGACATTTGCCTGAAGCTTGTTCCGCTGAAAGGCATGAAACTCCATGGCCGCGCTGGCATAGGCGTGATCCTGGGTGCCCGGTCCGGCGGAAGCCTTGCGCAGCTCCGCCGCGGTCCCGTCCGTAAAGCGCAGAACCACCTCGTCGAAGTCCTCGTCGAACTCCTCGCTGTGATTCAGGATGGTCAGGTTGTGCCGCTCCTCGGCGTTCGGCGGAGTCACGTGGATATGGCCGTCGCCCTTGAAAACCGCGCCCGTCACCTTGCCATTCACTTCCCCGTAAAAGGCGATGTTGCCGCTGCGAAACGTGAACGTGGCCGCGTCGCGCTTGAGCTCCAGGTTCTTCACCGCGATCACGTCGCCGCCCGGAAGCAGCGTCCGCAGCTGTTCATAAAATGGGTTGGAGTTGCCGGGGCGCTGCGCATGGAGCATTCCCAGGCAGCTTGCAAAAATGCACAAGATCACGGAATAGGAAACGCGTATGCGAAGCGGCATGAGAAGCCCCCAATTGTGTTGATTTGCCCGTAGATTCAATATAGAGCATCGGCAGCAGCTTCGCTCCCGGTAAGCTGCCGTGGATGAGGCGGGCAATCCCGGGCTCTATCTACGGAAAAGTCACGGCACGTAGAGATCGACGTAGTCGTTGACCGGCATTTGCTCCAGGCTATCGCGGTCGAGCGAGACGCCAAGTATCTGTTGCTGGCGCTCCTCTGAAAAAATGCGGCGCAGGTTGGTTTTGAATTTCTCCTGCAGCAGGGGCAGCCCTTCTTCGCGGCGTCGGCGATGCCCGATTGGGTACTCCACGGTCTCTTCGAGCAGCGAGCCATCGTTCAATTCCACGCAAAGTGTGTTGGCGATCGACCGTTTTTGGGGGTCGTGATAATCGGCGCTGAAGGCCGGATTCTCGACGCACTCCATTTTGGCGCGTAGCGCGTCGATCCTCGAATCGGCTGCAACCGCGTCCTCGTAATCGCCGGCCGTGAGACGGCCAAAGAGCAGCGGGATGGCGATCATGTATTGCACGCAATGATCGCGGTCGGCGGGGTTCGCGAGCGGGCCTTGCTTGTCGATGATGCGCAGGCAGGCCTCGTGGGCGCGGATCGTGATTTTTTTGATGGCCTCGGTGGTGAGCCCTCGCTGATCGAGCAATGCGCGCAACTTCATCGCCGCTTCCACGGCGGTTTGCGCGTGAAACTCCGCCGGATAACTGATTTTGAACAGCACATTCTCCATGACGTAGGAGCCGTATGGCCGCTGGAATTTGAACTCCTGGCTGCGGAAGGAAACGTCGTAGAAGCCCCATGTATTCGCGGTGAGTGCGGAGGGGTAGCCCATTTCGCCGGTGCGCGCCATCAAAGCCAACCGAACAGCTCGGCTGGTGGCGTCGCCCGCCGCCCAGCTCTTGCGCGAGCCCGCGTTGGGCGCGTGGCGATAGGTTCGCAAACTCTGGCCGTCAACCCAGGCCAATGATAACGCATTGACGGTCTGCTCGCGCGTCAGGCCGAGAAGCTGGCTCACCACCGCCGTCGAAGCCACCTTCACCAGCACCACGTGATCCAGGCCTACCTTGTTGAACGAGTTTTCAAGTGCGATACAGCCCTGAATCTCGTGTGCCTTGATCATGGCCGTCAACACATCGCGCATATTCAGCGGCGGCTGACCATTGGCCACAGCAGTCCGCGAAAGCCAATCGGCCGTGGCCAGAATTCCGCCTAAATTGTCTGAAGGATGGCCCCACTCCGCCGCCAGCCACGTGTCGTTGAAGTCCAGCCAGCGGATCATCGCGCCAATGTTGAACGCCGCCTGCACCGGATCGAGCTCGAATCGGGTGCCGGGAACGCGCGCGCCGTTGGGAACGGTTGTTCCCGGCACAATTGGCCCAAGCAGCTTGGTGCAGGCGGGGTATTCGAGCGCCTCCAGCCCGCACCCCAGCGTGTCGATCAGGCAGTAGCGCGCGGTCGTGTACGCCAGTTCGCTCTCGATCTCGTAGCTCAGCGCATAGTCGGCAATGTCCGTGAGAACTTTGTCCGGCGCAGGCCGTTCATTGCTGATTCGAGAGGACACTGTGACACCTCAGGCTTAGCGGAGGTCGCGGATAAACCGGCGCATCCGTTCGCTCATATTCAGACTGAATTCAGCGCTCTTACCATTGACGTAACCGGTTTTTCCAAAATGATCAACAAAAAGCGACGCTACTTCGCGGCCACTTCGGTCGTACACGAGGAGACCCCAACGCAAATCGGATTCTCTTTCGGATTTTGTAGCGGTCACATCGTCGAGTAAGGAACTGAGCGCCGGTTCAAAGCCTTCATTGAGAGTGACCGTATAGGAGGAATCCTTGCGCATCCACTCCTGGGTCACGTTGGTTCGAGTCGTCACATCGTCAGGGATGCGGAGGACCATAACCCTTTCGATCGCCCGGGCCTTGAGCAGTTCTCTTGCCCTATCCAAGTCGGATGCGGCGCTACTTTGCGCATGAGCCGACAGCGAAATCAGAAGCACCGCCAAGCTAAGCAGCTTTTTCATGGCGTTAATTCCCGTCATCAGGATACATTTGCCGCCCCTGCTTCAATCCCGCTCCGCAATCGGAACAAACTCCAGATCCTCAGGCCCCGTGTAGACGGCCGAAGGCCGAATGATCTTGCCGTCCTGGCGCTGCTCGATCACGTGCGCGGCCCAACCGGCAGTTCGCGCCATCACGAAAATGGGTGTGAAGAGTTCAACCGGAATACCCATCAGATGATACGCCACGGCCGAGTACCAATCGAGATTCGGAAACATCCGTTTCGCGTCGTGCATGGTGGTCTCGATGCGCTCGGCGATCGAGAAGAGGCGCCGGCCATCGTCGTTGACTGCGAGCTTGCGCGCCTGCTCCTTGATGATGTCGCTGCGCGGATCGCTGATGGTGTAGACCGGGTGGCCGAAGCCGATGACGACCTCATGATTGGCGACGCGGCGGCGGATATCGGTGTCGGCCTCGGCGGGCGAAGCGTAGCGCTGCTGGATGACGAGCGCCACTTCATTGGCACCGCCGTGCTTGGGCCCCTTGAGCGCGCCGATGGC
Organism: Acidobacteriaceae bacterium; assembly: GCA_003165095.1. Next base: position 8,691 of record PLSH01000068.1, on the reverse strand, counting down.
GCCGGCGACGCACGAGTATATGTCGGAACCGGTGCCGGCAATCACGCGCGCCGTAAATGTGGAAGCGTTGAACTCGTGCTCGGCGTAGAGGATGAGCGAAACCTGCATGGCCCGAACCCACTCCATGCTGGGCGGCCTGCCGTGCAACAAATGGAGAAAATGCGCGGCGAGCGGCTCGCTGTCGGCGTCAACCGCTATGCGTTTTCCGTTGCGTGCAAAGTGATGCCAGTAGAGAAGCATCGACGGCTGCGAGGCCAGGAGCGCGTCGGCAATGTCGCGCGCGCCGGCTTCGTTGTGGTCTTCGGCCTCAGGCCGCAAGCAGCCGAGGACGGAGACGCCGGTGCGCAACACGTCCATGGGGTGTGCGTGCGCGGGTAGTTGCTCGAGGGCCTGCTTCACTTCGGCCGGCAAACTGCGCAGCCCAAGCAGCCGTTTTTTGTATGCAGCGAGCTCCCCGGCGGTGGGCAGCTTGCCGTGGATCAGCAAGTGCGCCACTTCGGCAAACTCGCAGTGCGTGGCCAGGTCGGCAATGTCGTAGCCGCGATAGTGCAGGTCGTTGCCGCTCTGGCCCACTGTGCAGATTGCCGTTTCGCCCGCCGCCGTGCCCGACAGCGCCACAGACTTTTTGGGTTTGAAGGGAGCCGGGGAAGCTTCACTCATGACAATTCTCCGAAGAGCATCAAAGTATAGGATCGACGCCGGGTATGTCTACTTTGTTTCCTTGTCCCTGGCGAAAAGCTCATCAAGCTTCTGCTCGTAAGCGTGGTAATCCAGATACTTGTAAAGGTCGGCGCGCGACTGCATCAGCCCCACCACATTCCGCTGCGTCCCCTCGGAGCGAATCGCTTCATAAACCTTCAGCGCCGCGGCGTTCATGGCGCGATAAGCCGCGCAGCAGTAAAGAATAATGTCCACACCCGCGGCCGCTAGCTCCTCGCGCGTGTAGAGCGGCGTTTGGCCGAACTCCGTGATGTTGGCCAGAATCGGCACGCCCACAGCCTTGCGGAATTCGGTGTACATCGACGCCTCCGTAACCGCTTCGGCGAAGATCATGTCGGCGCCTGCGGCTACGTAAGCCTGCGCCCGTTCGATGGCTCGTGCCAGTCCCTCGTTGGCCAGGGCGTCAGTCCGCGCCATGATCGCGAATTTTGCGTCGCTGCGCGCGTCCACCGCGGCCTTGATGCGATCCACCATCTCTTCGGCCGCGACCAGTTCCTTGCCGGGGCGATGGCCGCAGCGCTTGGCGCTTGCCTGATCCTCGATGTGCACCGCCGCCGCGCCCGCTTTCGTCAACGACCGTATCGCCCGCGCAATGTTGAACGCTCCGCCCCACCCGGTGTCGATGTCCACCAGCAGCGGCAGCAGGGAAGCGTCGGTGATGCGCCGGACGTCCGTCAGCACGTCTTCCATGGTGCTGATGCCCAGGTCCGGCAATCCCAGCGAATTGGCGGCCACCCCGCCGCCCGAAAGATAAAGCGCGCGGAACCCCGTCGCCTCAGCCAGCCGCGCGGTGTAAGCGTTGATGGCGCCGGCCACCTGCAAGGGCTTCTCTGCCTCGACCGCGGCCCAAAAACGCGCTCCCGCCGACTCGTGACTGCGACTCGCTTCCATACCGATTCCTTTCGCCGCATCATAACAGGCCGCTCGCAGTCATTTCCCGCTCGGCATACTTGGCCGGCGCCTCGGGGTGGGCCGCACCTGGGAGTAGCCCTACCGGGGCGCGCGGTGCGACAATCAACCCGCCGGGGCCATCCTCATTTCAAATGGTCTCTGCCCGGAGGATCACATGAAGCGTCTGCTCATCTGTTGTACGGGGCTTGTGCTCGGAGCCGTAACCCTGTTTGCGCAGCAGAAACCGCCCGCCAGCCCGCCCGCGAAGGAGTCGGCCACCATCGGCGGCAAATCCGTCACCATTTCCTATAACTCGCCCGGAGTCAAGGGCCGCGCTGGGCACATCTTCACCAAAGACGGGCTCATTAGCCACGATCCGCACTACCCGGTATGGCGCGCCGGCGCTAATCCGGCCACCACGCTGCACACTGACGCCGACCTGACCATCGGCGATTTGAATGTTCCCGCCGGCACCTACACGATCTTTGTCGACATCTCCGACCCCGCCAACTGGGTCTTGATTGTGAACAAGCAGAACGGCGAGTGGGGCCTCAGGTACGACGGAACGCAGGATCTCGGCAAAACGACGATGACCATGGCCACGCCTCCTGCACTGGTTGAGAACCTCAAGTACACGCTCACCGACAACGGCGGCGGCAAAGGCACTCTCACCCTCGCATGGGAGAATGTGAGCGCCTCGGTCCACATCAAGGTGCATTGATTCGGGTACGTTGAAGCCCATGGCCGGCAACGGCACGGTGTGAACGGGACGGGGCGGCCAATTCTTGAATGGAATCACCGCCCTCCCGGTACAATGGAAAGAGTGGGAATTCTGTTCCGAAGGGGTAATCGCCTTGCCGTTGTATGCCTACCGCTGCACCCAATGCGGCCATCTTTTTGAGAAAATCCAGAATTTCAGCGCCGAACCGGAAAAAGTATGCCCCAAGTGCGGCGGCGCGCTGGAACGGCCGCCGACCGCGCCACGCCTGCAGTTCAAGGGCGCTGGATGGTACGTGAACGACTACGCGTCCAAGAGTTCCGCGCCTGCGTCGGAATCTGGTTCTGAATCCACGGTCAAATCCGACGCCGGATCAGCCGGGACAGAATCCGCCAAGCCGTCCACTGCGGGCGAAAGCAAGGCAGCTACACCCGCGTCCGCGCCTGCGGCCTCATCCCCTGCCTCGCCAAGCTCGACCACGGGCTCCAGCTCTTAGATCCCATCGAAATCTCCGCGCTCAGCCTCCAGGCCTTTTTCCTCAAACCGGTTGACATAGCATAATGGAACCTTGGAATCACAAGATCCATCGCTGCGCCCCACCACCACCTCGCAGGATTTGCATTCCGGCGAAAAAGTGTTTCGCGCTCTCGCCGCCGCGGCAGCCGTTCTGTTCGCGGCCGGCCTCGCGGCTACGCTGCTTCACTCTCGAGCGGAGATTGCCGTCGCCCTTCGCTGGATCGGCGTCGGTCTCTTTGTTCCCTTTGCCGTGCGCCGCCGCTCGCTGCTGATGTGGACCTTCTTCGCCATGCTTGCCGGCGCCGTGCTCGGCGTGGATGCGCCGCGATGCGCTGCGCAAACCCATTTCCTCGGCGAAATCTTCCTGCGCCTGATTCGCATGATCGTCGCCCCGCTCATCTTTGGCGGCATCGTCACCGGCATCGCGGGTCACAACGAGCTGCGCGGCGTGGGGCGCGTCGCCCTCAAGTCGATTGTCTTTTTTGAGGCCGTCACCACCCTCGGCCTGATCTTCGGGACCATCGCCATCAACCTATCGCGCGCCGGGGTAGGCCTGACGCTGCCCGCGGCCGCTCAGGTTGCCGCGCCCGTCGCTCGCCCAGCTAATTGGCAGGATATTCTGCTGAACATATTCCCTGAGAACATTGCCCAGGCCGTAGCTCAGAACCAGATCCTACAGGTAGCCATCTTCGCCCTGCTGTTTGGAACTGCGCTCGCCACCCTGCCGGAAAAGCGTCGCGCTCCGCTGGTGAGCGTGTTGCGGGCGCTCACTGAAACCATGTTTCGCCTCACGCGCTTTGTCATGTACATGGCCCCGTTGGCGGCCGGCGCGGCGCTGGCCTACACCGTCGGTAGCATGGGACTGGCCACGATGCTGCCCCTGCTCAAGCTGGTGGTTACAGGCTACGCAACTCTGATTGCATTCGTACTGCTGGTGCTGGCGCCCATCCTCCTGATCGCGCGCATTCCCCTGCGCCGTTTTGCCGCGGCCGTGGCCGAACCCGCGGCCCTCGGCTTTGCCACCACCAGTTCTGAAGCCGCGCTACCCCTGGCCATGGAGCGCATGGAAGCGTTTGGCGTGCCGCGCTGGATCGTCTCCTTCGTCATACCCACCGGCTACAGCTTCAACATGACCGGTTCCAGCATCTATCTCTCCATGGCGGCCATCTTTGCCGCGCAGGCCGCCGGCATTCACCTCTCCGCGGGCGAGCAGATCGTGATGCTGGCCACGCTGCTGCTCACCAGTAAAGGCGTGGCCGGCGTGCCCCGCGCAACCCTCGTCGTCCTCATGGCCGTCGCCGGCTCCTTCCACATTCCCGCTGCCGCCGTAATGATGCTCCTCGGCGTGGACGCCGTAATGGATATGGGACGAACCGCCATGAACGTCATCGGCAACTGCATGGCAGCAGCGGTGGTAGCACGCTGGGAAGGCGAGCTAACGCTCTCCCAGGAAGAGCCGCTCTTGTAGCGCCGGTCTNNGCCCGCGCTGGTCCAAGGGTAATTACCAAATCATACGGTCTAGACGCTAGCGGGGAGTGGATCGGCCTGACAAGGATGCTGGTCTTTCAAGCCAGCTAAGATAGTTCCAGCAAAGAAAATGTCGCTCCTCGATCCCATCCCGTCCCCGGTCTCGCACGTCGACCTTGCCGCTCTCGAGTGGGAGCCGCTGCTTGCGTTGGTAGCTGGCTTTGCCGCCTCGCCCGTGGGCCGCGTGGCGATTCTCGCGCTCGTGCCTTCGGCCGACGAACTCTGGATCGCGCGCCAGCACCAGCTCACCGGCGAGTTGCGCCTGCTGCTCGAAGAGCAGGTTTCCGTTCCGCTCGGCGGCCTGTTCGATCCCACGCAACTCGCCGCCAAGGCCAGAATTCCAGATGCGGCCCTTGAAGCCGCCGAACTCCAGGCCGTGGCCCGGCTGGCCAACGACGTGGCCGCGTGGCAGGCGCTCCTGCAGTCGCCGCCGGCGCGCGTGGCAGGCAGGCTGCCGGGACTCTCCGAGCTTTCCGCTGCCCTCACCCCGGGCTTGCGCCAGCTCGCCGACTCCATCGAGCGCAAGATTCAGCCCGACGGCACGCTGGCCGACGATGCCTCGCCTGAATTGCGCCGCATCCGCCACGACCAGGAACGCCAGCAGAGACTCATTGAAGAAAGTCTCCGCGCGGCCCTCCGCAAGCTCTCGAGCGACGGCGCCACCCAGGACGACGTCATCACCATTCGCGGCGATCGCTTCGTGATTCCCGTGCGCGCGGAGCTCAAGCGGCGCGTAACTGGCGTCATTCACGGAACCAGTTCGTCGGGCCAGACAGTTTTTGTCGAGCCGCTCGAAACCATCGAGCAGAACAACGAATTGGTGCGCATGATCGAAGAAGAGCAGGCCGAGATTCATCGCATCTTTGTGGCTCTCACCCGCCTGGTGGGCGGCTGCGCGCAGGCGCTGGTTGAGGGCGCGCGCGTGCTCGCCCTGGTTGACAGCCTGCAGGCGCGCGGGCGCTTCGCCCGGGATTACGACTGCGTGGCTCCGGCCATTGCGCCGGATCTGATGCGCCTCGACCGTGCGCGCCACCCGCTCCTCGAAAAGCGTTTGCGCGCCACCGGCGGACACATTGTCCCCCTGGCGCTGGAACTCACGGCGAACGAGCGTCAGCTCATCATCAGCGGCCCCAACACCGGCGGCAAGACGGTCGCGCTCAAGACCACGGCGCTGCTCGCCATGATGGCCCAGGCGGGAATGCCTGTGCCTGCTGCCGCAGCCAGCTTTCCGGTTTTCACCTCGTTTCTGGCCGATATCGGCGATGCGCAGTCGATCGAAGCGGCGCTCTCCAGCTTTTCCGCGCACATTACCAACCTCGACCGGCTTTCGCGGCTGGCCGATGCGCGTTCGCTGGTGCTGCTTGACGAACTCGGCTCCTCCACCGATCCCGAAGAGGGCGCCGCGCTGGCCGTTGCCGTGGCCAGTTACTTCCTCAATGCCGGCGCGTGGTCGCTCATCTCCACGCATCACACTTCGCTGAAGGTCTACGCGGCAAATACACCCGGCGTGCGCAATGCCGCGGCCGGCGTGGATGAGATCACGCTGGCGCCGAACTACCAGTTGCGGCTGGGCGTGCCCGGCGCTTCGGCTGGCATTCAGACCGCCGAGCGGCTCGGTCTGAATCGCGAGATTATTGCCGGCGCTCGCCAGCGGATCGGCACTCAGCAAGCCGATATTGCGCGCTTTCTCGATAAGCTGCACAACGAACTGGCACAGCTTGAAGAGGAACGCAAAGCCGCTCGGACAGAGCAGTACGCGCTCAATCAGGAGCGCGCCAGGCTTGCGCGCGAAGGCGACGTGGATCTGCGCAACCGCACCAGGGAGCTTGACGGCAAACTGGCTTCATTGCTCAAGGACTTCGAATTCCAGATGCGGGAGACGGTGCGGGCTATCGAGGATCGCGCCGCGCAGCAGAAGCTCTCAAAGGAGGCTGAGCGCCGCATGACGCGGCTGCGGCGCGAGTTTCAGGAGAGCTTCAATCAGACCGTGGTCGCGCATCGCACAGGCGCGGATCAGGGCGACGCCAATGCACAGCCGCATGTATTGCGCCACATCGCGGCCGGCGATCAGGTGCGCCTCAAGTCGATGAACAAAGTTGCCACGGTGCTGCGCGAGGTGGAGAAAGATCTCTTCGAGGTTGCGCTCGGGCCCATCAAGATGCGCGTCAAGCGCGACGATCTCTCCGCACCCTCACCTCCTGGTGAAGATCCTGCAAAGGGGAAGGCGGACCCGCTCGCCGCGGCGCGGCAGCAGAAGAATGTGCACGTGACCGTGACCAGCGCCAACACCGACGAACTGCGGATGGAGATTAATCTCATTGGCCGCACCGTGGATGAGGCGACGGACGAGTTGGAGAAGTACCTTGATCGCGCATTTCTGGCCGGCTTCCCGCGCGTGCGCGTCATCCACGGTCACGGCGCCGGCATCCTCCGTCGCGGTGTCCGTGAATTCCTCAAGGGCCATCCTCACGTAGCCGGCGTGGCTGAAGCTCCGCAGAATGAAGGCGGCCAGGGCGCTACGCTGGTGGAGTTGCGGCAATAATGTGAAATCGCGCGTTGCCGTGTGCGTCAGGTCTTTCCGGTAGGATGCAATGAAGCGATGAAGTGAGGTCGAACAATGAAAGAAAGTCAAGCCGAAGATTCGCCTCGATGGAACGATGCGGTGCGCCCCATGTACGCGCGCGCGCGCCTGCTGGGACCGGCGCCGCGCCACGCGATTCCGGCTGAGAGCATGGCTCCCAGCACCGCCTACAACCTGATTCACGACGAGCTGATTGTCGACGGCAACTCGCGCTTCAATCTGGCCACCTTCTGCACCACGTGGATGGAGCCGGAGGCGCACAAGCTGATGGCCGAGTCCTTCGACAAGAACATGATCGACAAGGACGAGTATCCGCAGACGGCGGAGCTGGAGATGCGCTGCGTGCACATGCTCGCCGATCTGTGGCACGCGCCGAAGCCCGAAGAGACGATCGGCTGCTCGACAATCGGCTCGAGCGAGGCGTGCATGCTGGGCGGCTTGGCTCTGAAATGGCGCTGGCGCGAACGCATGCGCAAACAGGGCAACGCAGCCGACCGGCCGAACCTGGTGATGGGCTCGAATACGCAGGTCTGCTGGCACAAGTTTGCGCGCTACTGGGACGTGGAAGCGCGCGAGGTGCCGCTCGAAGGCGACGAGGTGGTGACGAATCCGGAGCGAGCGGCGGCGGCGTGCGACGAGAACACGATTGGCGTGGTGTCGGTTCTGGGCAGCACATTTACGGGACACTACGAAGATGTGGTGGCGCTGAGCGCGGCACTCGACAAGCTTGAGGAGCGAACGGGGCTCGATGTACCGATCCATGTGGACGGAGCGAGCGGCGGGTTTGTGGCGCCGTTTCTGCAGCCGGAATTGCTTTGGGATTTCAAGCTGCCGCGAGTGAAGTCGATCAACACGTCGGGCCACAAGTACGGGCTGGTGTATCCGGGAGTGGGATGGATTGTGTGGCGCGAGAAGCGCGAATTGCATCCCGACCTGATCTTCAATGTGGACTACCTGGGCGGGACCATGCCGACGCTGGCGATTAATTTCTCGCGGCCCGCCAGCCAGATAGTGGCGCAGTATTACAACCTGATCCGGCTGGGCAAAGCGGGCTATCGCGACATTCACAGAGCGTGCCACCAGGTCGCGGTCCATTTGGGCAAAGGCATTGAGGCGCTCGGGCCATTCGAACTCATCGGCACCGGACAGGATCTTCCGGTGTTGTCGTGGCGGCTGAAGAAACAGACGAACTGGTCGCTCTATGACTTGTCTGACCGGCTGCGCGATCGCGGATGGCAGGTGCCAACGTATCGCATGCCCGCCAACCGGGAAGAAGTCGTGGTCCAGCGCGCGGTGGTGCGTAACGGATTCACGCGCGACCTGGCGGAGATGCTGCTGAGCGACATTGAGCGCCATCTCGCATGGTTCGATTCGCAGCCGGGATTCAAGGCGAGCGGGACCGGGTCCGGATTCCATCACTAATCGAGAGACTGACGGCTTGGGGCACGCGGCGAGCGCGAGAACCTGAAGGACCATCCGCATGTGGCGAGCGCGGCCGAAACTCCGCCCAACGAAGGTGGCCAGGGTGCAACGCCGGTCGAGCTGCGGCAGTAGGCCACCAGAGCGCCGTCCCACCTGCTGAATCTGTAATTACACTTTGATGACAATGAAACTGTCGCGGAGATCATAATGGGACGTAGACGGTCCCCACCGGTCAAATCTGGAGGTCTTATGAGAAAACTGATTCTGGCGATGATGATGTGTGCGGCCGCAGGCGCTCTGCAGGCTCGGGCAGCGA
>PLSH01000102.1 GCA_003165095.1 Acidobacteriaceae bacterium | reverse complement strand
CACTCACGATCACCGCTCCCTGTTCGATGGGCGGATAGAGATCGCGCGGAATCACGTAATAGACGCCGTTCCCGGAAAGCTTCGGGGTGAGCGCGGAGGTGAGTGAGATCAGCCCCGCGTCGGCGTTTCCCGAGTCCGCAAACTGTGCGGACTGCGCAATATTCTCCCCTGTCACCAGCCGCGGTTTCAGCGCGTCGTAAAGCTTGAGGCTGGTGAGCGCCGCCACGGCCGCGCGGCCGTATGGAGCGCGGTCCGGATTCGCGATTGCGAGCCGCTTCAGATTCGGATTCCGCAGCAAATCCAGAGAGGGTGGCGGCAGACCTGAATCCTTGCGCGCCCACAGCACCAGCGTGCCCCTGGCGTAGATAATCGGCGTGGATGAGCCTGCCGATCCGGCGGCGTCGGCCACTCCTGCCTCAATCAACCGCCTGGGGTAACCGAGGTCCGCCGAAAGGAACAGATCGAAGGGCGCGCCATTCATAATCTGCGTGGTCAGCATCGCCGACGCCTGGTAGGTGGCCTCAGCGTGAATCCCCGTGGCCTGTTGAAACTCGGCCAGGATGGGCGGCAGCACCGGCTCCAGGTCAGCGGCCGCGGCCACGCGCAAAGGAGTCTGCGCAGAGACCGGCGCAATCAACCATAGTGCGAACAGGGCAGGGAAGAATCTATTCAGCATCGGCGCGGCGGGCCTCCCATTCACAGCAAATTTCGCCGTACACTGGTAGGCTAACACCAGGTATGAACGACAATCTGCACCAGTTGCGCTGTTTCGGATGCGGGGCCCGGATCGCGGGCGCCGAAGCACAGCCTGATTTCCGCTGCGCTGTTTGCGGTGACCTTTTCGAGGTGGAATATCCCGGCTGGGTTCAGCGCCGCGGACCCGACCGCCCCAATCCCGGCGCGCTCAAATGGCTCTGGCGCGAGCGGCGCAGCTCATGTGAAGCTCTCGATCAGTCCGGCGTCTGGCGCTTCCGCGAGCTGCTACCCATCCTCGACAGCCTGGGCAACGCGGTGACCCTCCGCGAAGGCAATACGCCGCTCTACCATCTTCCGCGCACCGCCAAAGCCCTCGGCATCGACCAGCTCTACGCCAAGCACCAGGGCATGAATCCCACCGCTTCCTTCAAGGACACGGGCATGACCGCGGCCATGAGCGTGGCCCGCGAGCGCGGCTTCGAGTGGGTCGCCTGCGCTTCCACCGGCAATACCTCGGCATCCATGGCTGCTTATGCGGCTCGTGCCGGCCTGCGCTGCCTGGTCCTCATTCCCGAAGGGAAGATTGCCTGGGGCAAGCTCTCCCAGGCCATGGACTACGGCGCGCTCACCTGCCAGCTCAAGGCCGACTTCGACGGCTGTCTCCGCATCCTCACTGAGATTGTGCGATCCAATCCCATTTACCTGCTCAACTCCGTCAATCCCTATCGTCTGGAAGGCCAAAAGACTCCGGCCTTCGAAATAGCCGAAGCCTTTGACTGGAACGTGCCCGACCATCTCATCGTGCCCGGCGGCAACCTGGGAAACAGTTCGGCGCTGGGCAAGGGCTTTCGCGAAATGCACGAGCTTGGCCTGGTGGCGCGCCTGCCGCGCATCTCGGTGATTCAGGCCGCGGGCGCAAATCCGCTGGTGCGCAGTCTGGCCGAAAATCACGGCACTGCACTTGAGCCGGTGGAAGCGCACACCCGGGCCACCGCCATTCGCATCGGAAATCCAGCTTCGTGGCGCAAAGCTGCACGCGTCATTCAGGACACAGGAGGCTGGTGCCTCGACGTTACCGAGGCCGAGATTGCCATTGCCAAAGCTGAAATCGGCGCCGAGGGCCTGGGTTGCGAGCCTGCTTCCGCCGTTTCTCTCGCCGGCCTCAAGAAGCTCCGCGCTCGGGGCGACATCGGTTCCGGCGAAACCGTGGTTCTGGTCCTTACGGGCCACACCCTCAAAGACGCCGACTATACCATCGACTTCCATCGCGGGACGCTGTTGCGAGACGAAGAATCTGCCGGCGTCGAACAGGAAATTGCCGCCCTGCGCCGCGATGCCGTCACCGTCGACGCCACACCGGCAGCCGTGCTGGCGGCCATGAAGGACAGAACGGCATGAGCACGCCTTCAACCTCTGGCAAGGTCCCACTTCGGCTGCGCTTGCCCGCAACCTCGGCCAATCTCGGCCCCGGCTTCGATGCTGTTGCCGTGGCGCTCGATTTCTATCTGGAGGTCGATGCCTCACCTGGGCAGGAGTTTTCGATTATCGCCACCGGCCGCGATGCGGATCGTTGCGCACGGCTCGAAGACAACCTGATTCTCGAAGCCTACAAGCGCCTTCTCATGGATCACGATCGTCCCGTTGTGCCATTATCCATCCGCATGTCCAACGGAATTCCACTTGGAATGGGTTGCGGCTCGTCGGCTGCCGGACGCCTGGCCGCCATTGCCTTGGCGGTCCACTTCGGCCAGTTGGGATGGGGAACGGATCGCATTCTCGAAGAGGCCTATGCCCTCGAAGGCCACCCCGACAACGTCGCCGCCTGCTGGCTGGGCGGCTTCGTTGCTGCAGCTTGCGAGGGAAGATCCGTACATGTGATGCAGGTTGCCGCTCCGGCCGAATGGCGCGCCATCGTGACGCTTCCGGCCGAACCGCTGGCCACCAGCAAAGCGCGCGCAGTGCTGCCCGCCAGCTACTCTCTTGCCGACGTGGTCTCCAACCTGCAATCCGTCTCGATGCTCGGTCTCGCCTTTGCCCGGGGCCGCGGCGATTTGCTGCGCCTGGCCATGCGCGACCGCATTCACCAGCCTTACCGGGCGCCCATCTGTCCGCTGCTGCCGCGTTTGCTGCCGCTGGTGGGCGATCACGGAATTCTGGGCGCNNATACCGGAATCGAGACGGAACTGGTGCTCAGCCGCTTTTCGTCGACCGGAACGAGCCGGCTAACCGGTTCGAATCCGGAATGAAGTTCGAAACCCGGCCGAGCCTTGGTGATCGTTATCATTTGGTAAATGTTGAGAATTCGAGTGTACCTTTCTTGATAATCACCAGTTAGATCATTACCGGAAGATTACCTAAGTTTGCTTGCTATTCATGGGATGAACACATAGATTCGCTGCGTGAGCAGTTCTGGGGGAGGGCTGCTCTAGCGCCCGTGATCCTCTCAGGATCCGGGCGCTTCTATTTGTGCCACATGAACTGCAACTAATTATAAATAAATTACTTAAGATCACTTGCGATGCCACGCGCGGACCCCCTCCGGCGCCTCGATTGTTGACTGGGATGACCCTGCTTGCGACTTTGCGATAGCTGCAGCATCCTATAGAAATACAGTTTCCTGTACACTGAAAACTGCGTAAGTTGGCAAGGAGGATCATGTCCGGGTTGGGTGTTTTGGAAGTAAACGATGCTAATTTTGACCAGGAAGTGCTGCGCAGCGAACTGCCGGTTCTGGTGGATTTCTGGGCGGTCTGGTGCGGGCCATGCAAGGCGATTGCGCCCATTGTCGACAGCGTGGCCGCGACCTACGCGGGCAAGCTGAAGGTAACCAAGGTCAACGTGGACCAGAATGGCGCTACCCCATCNNCCGCAGGACGTCATCGAGGAAAAGGTACAGCGCCTTCTCGCCAACAGCGGCGTTACGCAGTCTGCGTAAAGGGAGCCAGGGAAAAACGAGGCCCGGCCATCAAGCCGGGCTTTCTTTGTTTACCCTCCGCCCCGGAATTGTATGATGCGACGGCGGTCGCGCTTTGACGGCCTGCGCTCCGGCAGNNCCGCCTTCATTTTCAACCTGCAGTTTGTCGCCCGCATGCACCTCGCGTGCCGGCTTGGCTTTCACGCCATTCGATTGAATCCTGCCCAGATCGCAGGCGCGCGAAGCCAGCGCGCGTGTCTTGAAGAAGCGCGTTGCCCACAGCCACTTGTCCATGCGCACGGCGTCCATTTCCTGCTCTTCCTGGGGAAGTATCCTTTTCGATCCTAAATCTCAACCGGAGAGGGCGTCCGCTCATGGTGCCAGGCTTCTGCTGTGCATGTAAAGGGGCAGAGGCGCAGGCTACGGGCTGGTGCTGGCTGTCTTCGGCATCAACGGGTTGTCGTGACGCATCCCGACATGCAGGCGGACAATCTCACCCGGCTGCGCCTGTGCGTGGAAGATTGCGGTTCTGCCCTCCATGGCGATGGGCTGCGGGTCGGAGTCGACGAACCACTTCTCGGGAACGTGCTGCTGGACGACAAATGTGACTGGATATTGGGCAATGTTTTGAAGGACAAACTCGTGTTCCTGAATGATCACTGAACTGCGCAGGAGTTGATTGCCGGCAACGCGCTCCTCGATGTGCTCAGAGCGAAGCACACTTTCCAGATGGCAGATCGTCGAATCGCTGAACGGGTGCTGCTTTTTCCCTGGAACCGGGTGCGCCGGATCGGGCAGGATGCGGCAGTTTTCATCCACATGAATCTGCTTGGGCGCGTTGGGCGCGTCGGAGCGGTTGTATGCGGGTCTTGTCGCTCCAGGCGCAAGTTGGCCCGGGGCAACAGCCGGCGCCAACACGCTGAGGAGCAAGAGGGCAGGGAACACCTTTGTCTCCAACATGTGCAACATCCTAGCAGGAGTTCGGGCTGGAAGGCATTCAAGCCGTAAAAAACTGCAGGACTGTCAGGGAAGATTCGCGTGAATGCCGAGCGTCACGGCCAGAGTGCGGAGGTGCTTGTCTTTGGCCCACAATTCCGACCCCTGGAGCGGCTTTGCAAGGCCTGACGAGGCCAGGAAGAGTGATGGGAATCACGGGACAAGAGCTGCGAAAAGCCTAGACTTCCGTTCTGCAGTCTGAACGAGGCAATCCGCCTCGTGGGCCGCTCTTTGACCGCGTGGGAGGGATCATCCAATGAACGGAACCTGTTCGAAATGTGGAATGCGCATGGAATCGCCCTGGAGTTTCTGTCCTCAGTGCGGAACCGCGAGCACGCACGAATCCCAGGAAGCGGCAGTGCCGGAGCAGCATGAACAGCCGCCGGTAAAGGGGGCTTTCAGCGGACTGTTTCTGGGTGTGATTGTGGCGCCGGTTCTCATCATCGTGGGGGCCATGCTTTGCCTTACCGGGCTGGGAGCCTTTGTGGGAGTGCCGATGATCATTGTGGGCGCGCTTTCACCGCTTCTGGGCCCGATGCTTGGAATCAGCGCGGTCCGAGGAAAATGCCCCTGGTGCGACGCCAAAGTGAGCAGCGTGGGCCCCATCGGCGATTTCGCCTGCCACGCGTGCAGCGGAAAAATTACCGTCAGGAATCATCGGGAGATCGTCAAGGCCAGTTAAGGATTAAGGCCGGCGATCCTCGCTCAGGCGGAATACCTGGGAGCCTTTGCCGACCGCTCTATGCCGGCGGTTCCGCGACTGTAGCCTTGGCATGAAAATGCTTCCAGATGGTTTCCGCGGTTTTGCGCGATACCACAGCAGCTAGTGATTCCGCCGTGGCCTGCTGCACGTCGCGCAGGCTGCCAAAGTGCGTAATCAGCCGCTGCCGCGTCTGCGGACCTACGCCGGGAATGTTCAGCAATTCCGAATCGCGGTCGCGCATGGCTCTGCGCTGGCGATGGTAGCCGATCGCGAAGCGGTGACTCTCGTCGCGAATTAGCTGCACCAGGTGCAGCACCGGCGAGCGCCGGTCCAGCACTACCGGTTCGTCCTCATTGCCGTAGATATAGATCACTTCCTCTTTTTTTGCGATGGAGGCCAGCGGCTGCGAAGTGAATCCCAGCGACTCGAGCGCTTCTGCGGCGGCATGCAGTTGACCCAGCCCGCCGTCGATCAGCACCAGCGAAGGCATCTCCTGTCCCTCATCCTTGAGTCGGCGATAGCGCCGCTCCACCACCTCGCGCATCGACGCAAAATCGTCCACGCCCACCACGGTCATCACTTTGAACTTGCGATAGGCCTGTTTGTTCATCTTGCCGTCTTCCCACACCACCAGCGAGGCCACGGTCTCAGCGCCCTGGATGTGCGAGATGTCGAAGCATTCGATCCGGCGCGGCGGTTCGGGAAGCATCAGCGCGTCCGTCAACGCCTCCCTGATGGCCTTGCGCGACGGCTCAAGCACGCGGAAGCGCTGCACGTAGGACTGCTTCGCATTCTGCCCGGCAAGATCCACCAGCGAACGCTTTTCGCCCCGCTGCGGCACAGCTAGCTCGATCTTGTGCCCGGTGCGCGCGCTCAGCAGCGCGGCAAGCGCCTCGCGATCATCGAACTCCACCGGGGCCAGAATCGAACGCGGCACATATTGCTGATCGATATAAAGCTGCTTGAGCAAGGCGCTGAAGACCGGGCCGGCGTGGAATGCGGGTTCCGCTGCCGGGCCCGCTTCTTTTTCGCTTTCAGCAGCCTCCATTACCGCCGGCAAATCCTCCCAGAAGAACTCTCGCCGATCCACAATCCTTCCCGCGCGCACATGGAAGAGATTCACGGCCAGGCAGCCGTCCTCGAAGTGGTAACCGAAGACATCCGTATCGTCGCCCTGCTCGGCGGTTGCGATCCGCTGCTTCTCCTGGAGCTGGTGCACGGTCGAGAGCTGATCGCGCAGGCGCGCCGCCGCCTCAAACTGCTCGGCCTGGGCCGCGGCCAGCATCCGCGACGTCAGCGTCCGCTCCAGTTCCGCGTGCCGTCCCTCCAGGAAGAGCTGTGCGTCGCGTACCGCCTGGCCGTATGCTTCCGGCGTGGTGAGTCCCTTTACGCACGGCCCCAGGCAGCGGTGAATGTAGTACTGCAGGCAGGCCCGCGGATGGTAGCGTGACAAATCGACCTTGCAACTGGGCATCAGAAAGCTGCGGTGAATCAGCTCCACCACACGGTAAGCCAGGTTGCCGGGAAAATAAGGCCCGTAATATGCTGCCCCATCCTTGCGCAGGCGGCGGGTCACAAAGACCTTCGGGAACCGGTCGGCGAGCGTCAGCTTCACGTAGGGATAAGTCTTGTCGTCGCGCAGCAGGATATTGAAACGCGGCTTGCGCTGCTTGATCAGATTGTTTTCGAGAGCCAACGCCTCGTGCTCGTTGGCAACCAGGATGTAATCCAGGTCCACGGCCTCGCGCATCAGGGAGCCGGTCTTGGCGTTGGCCTGCGATGCCTCCAGCAGATAGGACCGTACCCGCGAGCGCAGGTTCTTGGCCTTCCCAACATAAATGACCTCGCCCTCGGCGTTTTTGTAGAGATACACGCCCGGCTGGGCGGGCAAGGCGCGGATTTTTTCGTAGAGGTCCATCGGTTGATCCGGTTCGCAAGAGAAGCAATTCCTAGAATAGCGGTAATTGCCACAACCGGCAGGCTTCAGCGCAGTTCGGCTCCGCCAGTGTGTTTCAACTCGGCTCAACCCGGTAAATCCTTACCGGTCAGGTAAAAAATACATGGTCGCTACGCCTGGAATCGTCAATCTGAACGGAAATAACAATCGATTATTCAGCAACTTATGGAAACTGAACAAATGGCGTGCCGCGTGCAACTTGCTATGGGCGAGAGGAAAATTCCACTCCCGCCGGTGGTGTGACAAGAAAGCCAGCCGTGCGGCGGAAAGGATAGAGACAATGACCAGACATGGATTTGGGTTTGCATTGGTTACGGCGGCTTTAGCGACGTTGGGCGTAACGGGGTGCGCCACCAAGAACTACGTGCGCAATCAGACTGCGCCCCTGGTTCAACATACCGGGCAACTCGACAGCGAGACGGCGGAAAACAACCGGCAGATTCATAATGTGGATGAAAGCGCGCAGGCGGGCATCGGCAAAGCGCAGGGTGCGGCGGACGCAGCCAACCAGAACGCGCAGAGTGCCGGCAAGCAGGCTCAAGACGCCGATTCGGCGGCCAATGATGTTGCCCAGCGCGCCGATACTCTCGACAGTGTTGTGAAAGGACTCGACAATTACAAGCAGATGGCAAATGCCGCGGTCACGTTTGGATTCGACAAGTCCATGCTTACCCAGGATGACAAGGAGCAACTGGACAGCTTTGCCGCCCAGCTTGGCACGGCCAGGAACTACATCCTTGAAGTCACCGGCGGCACCGACTCGACCGGGCCTGCGCAGTACAACTACGACCTGAGCCAGCGGCGCGCGGATGCGGTGGTTCAGTACCTGGTCACCAAGTACAACATTCCGGCGCGCCGGTTCTACCTGATCGGCATCGGCAAAGATAAGNNCAGCCGAAAATCCCCGATGGAACGGGGTTCGTCCTTTAGCAGCTCTCATCACAACCAGGCCGGCGGCTGGTGAGAATCAGAAATGAACTCCGCCAAGATGGTACAGCGCGGCAGGTGCCTCAGTCTCAGGATCATTGGATCGATCGACACCTCGATCGTCCGCCGGCAAACCAGCAATAAGGAATCGATTACCAGTCGTTGATGCCATGAGCACTCTCGGCCCAGACGTCTTTGCAGGCGCTGCGCCGGGCTGTGGCAACTCTCGTTAGACGGCAATTCCAATCAGGTCTTGCAACAGCCTGGCGCCCCAAGCTCGTTCCCAAACGAAAAAGGAGACTCCATGCTTCGGACAATCTGTGTCATCGTTCTCGTGCTGTGGTTAATTGGCTTCAGTTTGCATGTTGCTGGCAGCCTGATCCATCTTCTCTGTTGATTGCGCTCGTCATTCTGCTCTATGACCTGCTGACAGGCCGTCGCAATCCTGTGTGACCCCGGTGGTGTCTGCTTCCCCGGATTACCCGCCGTTCACACCAAACCAATCGCCAAAAGGAGGGAATAATGTCGACAAGCAATATGGAAATCAATCCGCAGGGTCTTGCCGCCTTTCTAATACACGCCGGCCTTGGCCGAAAAATCGTTGAGCTGGAACCGGAACAGAACTTCTTCACTCAGGGCGATCCCGCGGACGCGGTGTTCTTCCTTGAGAAGGGCCGCGCCAAACTAAGTGTGGTTTCGAAGATGGGAAAACAGGCCACCATCGCGCTTCTCTCGCCTGGCGGCTTCTTTGGAGAAGAATCGCTCGCGGCAGTGTCTGCGGTGCGCAACGCAACGGCCATTGCCGTGAACACCTGCACCGCGCTCAGGATCAAGCGGGAGGATATGATTCGCATCATGCATCAGGAGCCTGATTTCTGCGACGAGTTCCTGTCGATGGTGCTGGCCCGCAGCCAGCGCACCCAGGCCGATCTGGTCAACCAACTCTTCAACACGAGCGAAAAGCGATTGGCCCGCACGCTGCTCCTGATGGCTGAGTTTGGAAAGCCGGATGAACTGCGAACCTGCATTCCTCCCGTGACCCAGGAAACCCTGGCCGAGATAGTCGGAACAACCCGGTCCCGCATCAGCTTCTTCATGAACCGCTTCCGCAGTCTTGGCCTTATTGATTACAAAGACCGCATCCGGGTGCACAGGCCGCGGCTCAAGGCAGCGCTGATCGATCAATTCGCCGAGATCTGATACCGCGCCGTCCCGGGCGTTAAGCTCAACTCGACGGTTGCTGGTGAATGTGTTCCGCGCGCACCTCGTTGGCGCTGAACAGGCGCAGGAACGGCGCATTCTGGGCGGCAGCTTCCACCGCGGGCCGCCCATTCGCTTCTTCGCGCTCCACAATGCACACTACGGCGACCACCTTCATCCCGGACTCGCGCGCCGCTTCGATTGCATTGATGGTCGAGGCGCCGGTGGTGCACACGTCGTCAACAATCACCACGCGCGCGCCCTCCCGGCAAAAGCCCTCAATGCGCCGCCCCGTCCCGTGCGCCTTTTCGGCTTTGCGCACCAGGAATCCATGCAGCAACGGTGCGTCCGGCCGCGAAATCGCCCGCCACGCGCTGGCCGTGGCCACGTTGGAAACGATCGGATCGGCCCCCAGCGTCAGCCCGCCCACCGCGTCGGCCTCGATCCCGTTCTCTTCAAGGAGTTCGAGAATCGCGTGTCCGGTGAGGCGTCCGCCCTCGGCGTGCAGCGTCGTGGTCCGGCAGTCGATGTAGTAATCGCTCGTGCCGCCGGACGAAAGCTTGAACTGTCCCAGCCGGAAACTGGTCCGCGCCAGCAGCGAAAGCAGTTGCTGCGCATGGGTCTTGTCTATAGTCACGCCCGCTCCGTTCCCTGATTCCCGATCTCTGCCTGTTCACAATTTCTCTAGATGCCTGAATCCGCCCGTAAACACCAGCGTGACCGTGAAGATGAGGAAGTTGTAACAGATATGAACCAGCACGCTCGATGCCAGCGAACGCGTATACAGGCGCACCGTGCACAGCACCAGGCTTACGCCCACCAGCAGCACAAACGGCCCCAGTGAATAGCCGGTCTGAGCCGCATGTACCCAGGCAAAGGGCACACTGGTGAGGATCGCGGCAATCGCCATGGCCGAGATCGACCACTGGGGATGCCCGTTTTCGCCCAGCGGGCGGCGTGGCGCGTGGTTCAATTTCTCCGCTACCCAGTCGCAGGCAGTACACAGCGAGGGAAGCAGGAATCCTCTGAAGAAAATTTCCTCGAAGAAAGGTGCAAAACTGATGCCGAACGCGAACAGCAGCCACGCTGCTCCCGGCTCGCGAAATATCTCTTCGATGGGTGTTTTGGAGGGGCCCGGGACCAGCAACATATTCAGGATCGCCATCGAAAAGCAAACCAATGCCACCAGCCCCAGCCGCCACCACAGGCGCAGGGCGGTGGCGCCGTTCCACTGAATCCCGGCGAAGAATCCTTTGTGCCAGAACATCGGAAAAAAGAACAGGCAACCGGCGAATGTGACCAGATAACTGATCAGTTCGCTTCCCAGGCTGTAATGAATGTCGGTGAGCGTCCCCTGGATCGTCGAAATTCCGTAGAGCTTGAAGTGCAGGGCGATGAGGATGAGCGCCCAGGCAACGGTTAGCCCAATTCCAAAAAGAGCCAGCACCAGCACCAGGTTCCCCAAATGCGGAATCCGCGCAGGAGGCCGAACGTCGACTTCCAAAACGTTCTGGAACAGCGGCGGCTCCGGCATTGAAAGGCCACCCGGCTCCGGCGCCGCGAATTCGTGCGGCGTCTGCTCCGGTACATGCAACTCACCCGCCGGTCCTTCCAGCGGCTCGTCCTCAGGAATGGTACTCATTCAGAATCCTTCTTCCTCTTGCGGGGAGTTGCGTTCTTCCCTGCGGCGCGCTTCATTTTTGCGGGTCCGGCTGCAGGCGGATCAATTGCTCCGATTCCCGGCTCGTTCGCCCCGGAATTGAGGCGTGGCTCGGTCTTCAATTCGGCTTCAAACTCCGCTTCTGCCAGGTGTCCGTTCTCTGAAGTGTAATACCGCTTCAGGAATTGTCCCGTGTACGATCCGGGCGTGACTGCAATTTTTGCGGGCCGTCCCTGGCCCACCACGCGCCCGCCATCCTCGCCGCCCTCCGGTCCCAGGTCCAGCACCCAATCCGCATTGCGGATCACGTCCAGATTGTGCTCGATGATGATTACCGAGTTGCCCAGGTCCGTCAACCGGTGCAGCACCTCGAGCAGCTTGCGCACATCGTCAAAGTGCAAGCCAGTCGTGGGTTCATCCAGCAGGTACAGCGTCCGCCCCGTCTGACGCTTTGAAAGCTCGCGCGCCAGTTTCATGCGCTGCGCCTCGCCGCCGGAGAGCGTGGTTGCGCTCTGCCCCAGGTGCACGTAACCCAGTCCCACGTCCACCATCGTCTGCAGTTTCTGCCGCACCAGCGGCACATCGATGAGCAGCGGCAGCGCGTCCTCGATGGTGAGTTCCAGAATATCCGCAATGGAGTGGCCGTGAAACTTCACCGCCAGCGTTTCCTGGTTATAGCGCCGGCCATTGCACACTTCGCACTGCACGTAAACGTCCGGCATGAAGTTCATTTCAATGCGCCGCTGCCCATCGCCCTGGCAGGCTTCGCATCGCCCGCCGGATACGTTGAAGCTGAATCGTCCCGGCTTGTATCCACGCTCGCGCGACTCCGGCAGCATGGCGAAAAGGTCGCGGATGGGCGAGAAAACCTGCGTATATGTAGCTGGATTGGAGCGCGGCGTGCGCCCGATCGCCGACTGGTCGATGCGAATCACCTTGTCGATCTGCTCGGCTCCGGCCAGCGATTCGTGCGCGCCCGGTTCCTCGCGCGATCCGTAAATTGTCCGGGCCAGCGAACGGTAAAGGATGTCGTTGATCAGGGTGCTTTTTCCGCTGCCGCTCACGCCTGTCACCACGGTCATCACGCCCAGCGGAATGCGGATGTTCACGTCCTGCAGGTTATGCTCGCGAGCGCCGGTGACGGTGAGCCATTTGCCCGTGAGCGGCCGCGGCCTGGCGCGCTGCAGCATGGGCGCATCGCCTGAAAGATAGCGCCCGGTCAGAGACGCCGGTGTTGCCATGATCTGCTCCGGCGTGCCCTCCGCCACCACGGCGCCGCCCAGGCGGCCTGCTCCGGGGCCCAGGTCCAGCACATAGTCCGCATGGCGGATTGTATCTTCGTCGTGCTCCACCACCAGCACCGTGTTGCCCAAATCGCGCAACCTCACCAGCGCCTCGATCAGCCGCATGTTGTCGCGCTGGTGCAGCCCGATCGACGGTTCATCCAACACGTACAGAACACCCCGCAGTCTAGATCCGATCTGCGTCGCCAGCCGGATCCTCTGGCCCTCTCCGCCGGAGAGCGTGGCCGCGTTTCGATCCAGCGACAGGTAATTCAATCCCACCGCGCACAGAAACTCCAGCCGTTCCACGATTTCGCGCCGAATCCGCTCGGCAATCAATAGCTCCCGCTCTGTAAATCGCAGGTTGATGGCCGCCGAGAGCGCGCGGTTCAGCGGCAGGGAAGTGAAGTCGGCGATCGAATGCCCACCGATCTTCACTGCCAGCGACTCCGGCCGCAGCCGTTTGCCGCGGCAAACCGGGCAAGGCGTGGCGGACATGAAGCTCAGCATATAGTCGCGGTAGCCGTCGCTGCGCGCCTCGTCGATGGAATCGCGCAGGTAACTCAGAATTCCATGAAATCCCGTGCGCGGCGCCTCGCCCTTGGGAGGGCCGTAGACCAGGATGTGCTGCTGACGCGCCGGCAGATCCTCGAACGGCATCTTCAAATCGATCTTGTACCGGTCGGCAGCCAGATGGATCAATTTGAGCAGGTACTGCGACGACGATCCAGGCCCCAGGCCGCCGTCGAGCAGCGGCTTTGACCAGTCCGTGATCACCTTTGCCGGGTCAAGATCGTAAAGAGAGCCCAGGCCGTGGCACTCCGGGCAAGCTCCAAACGTCGAGTTGAACGAGAAGCTGCGCGGCTCCAGCTTGGGCACATCCAGGCCGCAGTCCGGGCAGGCCATAGAAGATGAAAACAACAGCTCGTCGCCCCCGGTCACAGTCACCAGCGCCAGCCCGTTGGCCAGTTGCAGTGCTTTGGCCACCGCTTGTTCCAGCCGCTTTTCCATGGATGGCTTGCCTGTTGCCGGTCCGGCCGCGACAGGCGCTTCGGTGCCCGGCGGTTTGAGCAGGATGCGGTCGATCACCGCTTCGATGGTGTGGTTCTTGCGCCGATCCAGCAGCAGGGGCTCTGAAAGGTCGCGCAGTTCTCCATCCACGCGCGCGCGAAATCCCTGCTGGTCAAGCTGGTCCAGCAAGTCCTTGAATTCGCCCTTTCGTCCGCGCACAATGGGCGCCATCACCGTGACGCGCTCGCCACGGCCCAGTTCCAGAATGCGCTGCACAATCTGTTCGGCGGTCTGGCGGGCAATCGGCCGCCCGCAATTGGGACAGTGCGGCGTGCCGATGGATGCATACAGCAGCCGCAGGTAGTCGTAGATCTCGGTAATGGTGCCTACGGTGGAGCGCGGGCTGCGGCTGGTGGTCTTCTGCTCGATCGAGATGGCCGGGCTCAACCCCTCGATCGAGTCGACGTCGGGCCTCTCGATCTGGTCAAGAAACTGCCGCGCGTAGGCCGAAAGAGTCTCCACATAGCGCCGCTGTCCCTCCGCATAAATCGTGTCGAAGGCAAGCGAGCTTTTCCCTGAGCCGGAAAGCCCGGTGACCACCGTGAGCGAGTTGCGGGGAATGCGCACGTTGATGTCGCGCAAATTGTGCTGGCGCGCCCCGCGCACCGAAATGTGCGTGAGAGACATGAGAGGTATCAGGAACCGGAAGGCAGCTACGGGCGTTGGAGCGGCCGTTCACCGCACCAAAAACGCCCCTGGGGGTATTCTATTTGCCAACAGAAACAAGGGTCAACGACACGGGAGTTTCTGCGACAATCGCATCTGAGAGGATTGGTGGACCGCGAGGGATGTTTTCTCCGCGGCAAGGCGTGCACGTTACGGCCATCCATGCAGTCAGGGGCGGATCACGATGGCGGATTTGTTGAATCTGGCGATGCTGGTTTGCGCAGCGGTTGGGGCAATGGCATTTGGAATTCTTGCGGCGTATGCAATCCTTCGCGTGGGATTTGCGCTACTCCGGCCCCAGCAGCCGCCGATAGCTGTCAAGGCTCGCCAACCCGAGCCGGCGCGAACTGCCTGAAGCCGCCGCGGGAAAAATCGATCCATCTGCTTCGTTGTCTCTCCGAGGAAAACATTCACCCCATTGCTTTTCGCGCTTCGCTGCGGAAAAGTTCGCACGCCACTTTGCTCATCACTTTGGATTGTTTTGCTGCTGCTGCGTTTGCTGCTGCCGGCGCTGCTCCATCTGCTGCAACTCCGAGGAGCGCGGCATTCCTGGCGCGAGCCCGTTGCGGATATTCGACGGCTCGGGTTGCTGCTGCGGCGGTGGTTCTGCCTCGGTTTCCTCATCGTTGCCCGAATTCCGGCCGGTTGGGGCCACCGGAGCCGGTCCATTCGGACGGTTGCTCAACTCGATTTGGCGCGGCGTCCCTTCGCCCTGGTCCCCGACCATGAGCACGTTGTAGCCGGAGCCATCCAGAAGTTGCGAAATCACGTCGCGCGCCTGGCCGGGGCCGTAGGTGCCGAAGATCCGCTCATCCACCCCAAGACCCTCCACCTTGGCGCCGGTTGCCGCGGAAATGTCTTTGAGAATCTGAATCAGGCTCGAATTCGCAGCCACGATGCTCAGGCCGTGGCTGTCCCACACCACGGTTGCCGCAACCGCCTTATCGTTTGCGGGCCAGTTTGGAGCCGGAGGCGCGACCGGCGCCACCGGGGTAGCCGCGGCAGCGGCAGGCGCCGGAGTTGACGGAGAGGGTTTCGCAGCAGTACGTTTGTGCCGCTGAATCGCCTGGTGAGCAGGTTTTGCCGCGGGCTTCTGAATCGGCGTCTGCGCCGGAGGGGTAGCGGGTGCTTGCGCCGCGACCGGACAAAGCGCCTGCATTCCAAGCAAAGCCGTTCCCGCCACAGCGAGCGCGAAGCAGCGCAGGCGCGAGCACCCTGCCGGGATTGATGCCCACCGGGACCGCTGTTGCGAATCTGGATGTCTTTGCATCGGAATCGGCACCCCCGGTCCGAATGCTGCGCTCGGCCACTTGCACGCGCGTCCGGCCGCCGCATTTCTTTGCCGTTTCACTGTACTAGACTAGCAGTGACCCCTGGGCGCTCAAAATTTGCGTCCAAGGCAGAGAGGATATCTGCCGAAATGCGCTTCTGCTGGAAGGTAATTGCCGCCGCGGCTGTGCTGTCGATGCCGGTTGCAGGACTGGCCGCGACCTGCACCATGCAAGCGGAGTTGTCGCCGCAGGACCGCGAGGTTCTGGCTGTTGCCGCAGGGCGATTGGCCCAAGCAGTTGCGGAGCAGGATCTGACCGGCCTGAAGGCTGCCTTGCTGCCCTCCGAGGCGTCGGCGTGGGACGGAATCAGCGGGGCCGTGCAGCAGGCCCAGGCGCTTATGCAAGGCGGGCAGATCCATCTCAAGGACGTTTTTCTGCTCGACGCAACCAACCAGGCCGCTCCCGCCGATACTGAGTTTTTCTGCTCCAATCCGAGCGGCTCGCTGAACATCACCATCTCCATGAGTAATCTACCTCCGGGCCGATACGCCATGGTGCTCTCTGAAGCCGTTGGCGCCCCGCTGGCAGGCCAATTGGCGCTTATCCTGGCCTGGGACAGCCCGGCCGTCGAATGGAGGCTGGCCGGCCTCTCAGTGCGCGCGGGCGCTTTTGACGGCCATGACGGCGTCTGGTACTGGAAGCGCGGCCGCGAGTTGGCAAGGGTGGATCCCTGGAGCGCGTGGTACAGCTACGATGTGGCGCATTACCTGCTCCTGCCGTCGGATTTGATCTCTTCCGGCAATCTCGAGAAACTACGCCAGGAGCAGTCGCAGATCACACCCTCGCCGCAGAGCGCGTTTCCGCTTTCGATCCCTGACGGCGACCGCACCTGGAAGATCGACTCGCTCAGTCTCGATGCCTCGCTCCGCGCTCCCGACCTGGGCGTGGCCTACGAGTCCACGGGCGTAACCGATCCGGCCGCTCTGCGAACGGAAGCCATTACCGCGCTCACCGCCTTCCTCAAAACGCAGCCGGGGCTTCGCGCCAACTTCCACGGCCTATGGGCCTACGCCGTCAAGGACGGCAAGCGGTCTCCGGTTATGGAATTACCGATGGCGAAGATTCCGTAGAGGCAGGGATTTGTGATTAGGAAACAGTCCCCGCAGCGTGCGTTTTAGGAGAGTTTGGATAGGCGCCTCACGTTGAGGAGATTTGTCGATGCGACTGATGCGAGTGGCTCCTCTGTTGGTCCTGACGGCCTTAACGGCCCAATCTCCTGCTCAGATCAGGGTCTATCGGAACAGTCAATTCGGATTTGAGGTTCCAATACCCCGAGGACTCTACCTGTTTCGTCCGCACGAGATGAATGGGATCGATCACGGTCGGCAGTTCTTCTTCAAGCCAACCAGCGTTGAGGATTGCAACAACGGGGGATGCGATAGGTATATTGAAGTCGACGCATACTACAACACCCTCGAAGATACGGCAAAGCTTCATGACTTTCTGGAGCACGAGTGTACAGTCTTTGGGGGAGTAGAGTGTCTCCAGCCTCCCGAGGACCTAAAGGTCAAAGGTTTGGCGAGCGAGTCAGCGAGAGTAAAACTTCCAAATGGCAGAGTCGAATTACTTGTTGTGACTCAGGCGGGTAGACCCACTCCGGATTTCGATGCCTCCGCCCCTTCTATCAACTACTCCATCTGTTTGCTAACAAGCGAAGAACATCTTGATGCGGATTTGCGGTTCTTCCGCACAATTTTGAAAACAATTCGAATATCGCCACCAAACTGAGACTGAGCAGGAAACTCAGCCGACTCGTTTGCACAGTTCCAGAAAATGAACAGATAGGAGAATAGCCAGTGCCCGCAATCATCGATCTCCGTTCCGATACAGTCACGCGCCCATCCCAGGAAATGCGCGCCGCCATGGCCGCTGCCGAAGTAGGCGACGACGTCTACGGCGAGGACCCCACCGTCAACCTGCTCGAGCGCCGCGCCGCCGACGCCTTTGGCCGCGAGGCCGCGCTCTTCGTTCCCACCGGCACCATGGGCAACCAGATCGCCATCCGCCTGCACACGCAGCACGGTCAGGAGGTGATTGCGGAGTCCCGCGCCCACATTCTCGACTGGGAGATGGCCACCACGGCCGTCTTTTCCGGATGCCTCATCCGCGCCGTCCCCGCCGAGGGCGGCATCCTCACCTGGAAGCACATCGAGCCCGTCATCCAGCCCTACGGCTCGCTGCGGGCTGCCACCGGCCTCATCGAGATCGAGAACACGCACAACCTTGCCGGCGGCCGCTGCTCGCGCCTCGACGTTTTGGAGGAAATTTGGAGTGGGGCAAGAGAGCGCAAGCTGCCCACGCACCTCGACGGCGCGCGCATTTTTAATGCAGCCATTGCGCTGGGCGTTGACGTGAAAGCCCTCACCCGCGGCTTTGACACGGTGATGTTCTGCCTCTCCAAGGGGCTGGGCGCGCCGGTTGGCTCCATGCTGGTGGGCTCCGATGAGCTCATCCGGAAAGCGCGCATCTTCCGCAAGGCCCTGGGAGGCGGCATGAGGCAGGTGGGAATTCTCGCCGCAGCCGGCCTTATCGCCCTGGAGCAGGGGCCGAAGCGCCTGCACGAGGACCACGCCAATGCGCGCCTCATCGCTGAAGCGCTTGCCAACCATCCAGCCGTCGAAATCGACGTGGAAAACGTGGAGACCAACATCGTGATTTTCAAGCTCGCGGCAGGCTCAGGAGCGCCCGAATTGGCCTCGCGCCTGAAGGCCCGCGGAGTGCTGATCAGCGCCTTCGGACCCGGCTCGATCCGCCTTGTAACGCATCTCGATGTGGGCCGGGTAGCCTGCATCGATGCCGCCGAGGCATTGAATGAAGAGATCGACGCCATTCACGGCAAGTAGTTCAAGATCATCGATATGAGGGAAATTCTTAAAGCAGAATCCTGGGTCTGAACCTACGCGAAAAGCCCATTTTGGGGCCGCAAAACCAAAAGCCCAACCTCCCATTCAGGAAGGTTGGGCAACTGGTCTTTGAGCGGTCTTTAGAACAGGTTCCAGAGCGACTGGTTGTAGACCTCGTGGTGGAACTGCACCTCGGAGCCTTTTACAAACGTTCCCAGTTCGCGCGGCGAACGGTTCGCGGCAGCCTGCTTCAAATCGGCATAGCGGCCCTGCACGTCCGCTCCCAGAATCTCCGCGATCCAGCTCGACTCCTTGAAGTCGTCGATGGCCGTCTGGATGTTGTCGGGCAGGTACCGTCCGCCCGCGCGCAGGTTGTCGGCCTTGGAGATGCTTCCATCGATGCCAGTTTTGAAGATGCTGTAGAGCGACAGGTAGGGGTTGGCGTCGGGAGCCACAGCGCGGACCTCAGTCCTCATCGAGCGGTGGTTGCCGATGGGTACCCGGACCATGGCGCCGCGGTCGACCGCTGAGGCGCGAATCTGGTTGGGCGCTTCAAAGTGCGGATCGAGCCGCCGGTAGGCGTTCACGCTGGAGTTGAAAACCAGGCAAAGATCCAGCGCGTGGGTCAGGATGCGGTCAAGGAAGTTCCAGCCGAAGGTGGACAGCATCTCCAGCCCCTTCGGATCCCAGAACAGGTTCGTCTTGCCCTCCGATACCGACACATTGGTGTGCATTCCGCTGCCGTTCACACCCACCACTGGCTTGGGCAGGAAGCTGGCCGTATAACCCATGTTGTTGGCAATCTGGCGGGTGAGCAACTTGTAGAGCTGGATCTGGTCGGCCGCGGCCACCACTTCGGAGTATCCGTAGTTGATCTCGAACTGGCTGGGCGCAACCTCCGGATGGTCCTTCTCATTCTGGAATCCCATGGCCCGCTGCACCTCGGCCGCGGTGTCGATGAACTGCCGCAGCGGATCGAGAGGCAGCACGTGGTAGTAGCCGCCCGTGTTGATGAACTCGAACTTGCCCGTCTCGTGGTACTTCTTTTCCGCATCCCGCCCCGCGAACAGAAAGCCCTCGATCTCCGTAGCCGCGTTCAGCGTGTACTTCTTCTTCTTGTAGAGTGTGTCGGAGTAGTTCTTCAGCACGCCGCGCAGATCGCCCGCGTACGGGGTTCCGTCCTTGTCGATCACGGTGCCGAAGACCAGCACCTTGCCGTTGCCGAACACGTCGGCCGGCACCCAGTAGAAAGCGCTCCAGTCGATGCCCAGCCGCAGGTCGCTCTCTTTCTGCGCCGTGAATCCGCGAATTGACGAGCCGTCGAAGGTCAGGTTCTCATAGGCGCCAAGCAGAAACTTCTTGTCGTAGTCCAGCAGGTGCAGACGCCCTTCCAGGTCGGAGAAGAGTACCGAGACTGCTTTGATCCGTTTCTCGTCGGTGAGGTATTTCAGCCGCTTCTCCCGGATTTGGTCGGCCGCTGCGCGGCTCGTTCGATCGGCCTTGGCCGCCAGGTTCAGTTCTTCCAGTTCCTCATAGGAAAGCGCGAGAAAATTACGATACTCGGTGGACATTAGTCTCCTTTTGGCGCGTGAAGGTGGGCAAGTTTCACCTAAAATCTACCACTCGCGCCAGAAGCGAAGCAACCGGAAGGCAAAACCGGCCATAAGCCGGCGAAAGAGTTGCTACGCTCTTTCGTCCGCCCATGACCGGCTGCAGGAGATAACTAGCGAATTCCTTGCGCTACGAGAACTGTCCGCACTTCTCGAACAGGTTTTGGATCACGGCTTGGGAACGGTGTTGATCGTCTTCAGAATGCGCGAAACGATCTGGTAAGGATCGGCTTCGGAGTT
>PLSH01000228.1 GCA_003165095.1 Acidobacteriaceae bacterium | reverse complement strand
AAACCAAGAAGAACGGCGTATTCGTCATCCCCGGCATCGGCCGGCTCGTAAAGGCAGAGCGCAAGGCCCGCATCGGCCGCAACCCCCAGACCGGCGCAGCCATCAAGATCAAGGCCAAGACCGTGGTCAAGTTCCGCGTGGCCAAGGCCGCCAAGGACGTCATCGCGCCCCCCAAGAAGTAACATTTCGGACTGCGAACCAAGGGAAGAAGCCCCGCGCTTCTTCCCTTCTCGCTTTTCCGGGACAACTTCTGCATACCCCCGGCTGCCGCGCTCATCTTATAAGTCATGGCATCGATTCCAGCAACCTTCGCAGGCTTGCCGCCGCCGCGCAGTTCGTCCGTTCTCATCCTCCTTCATCTCGAGGGACTGGCTGTCGCCGCCGTCACTGCCCTGCTCTATTCGCGCACGGGCGCCAGTTGGTGGCTCTTCGCGGCGCTTTGGCTTGTGCCCGACATTTCCATGCTCGGCTATCTTCACTCGCCCTGCTGGGGAGCGCGCGTTTACAACGCAGTCCATTCATACGTGGCGCCGGCTGCCCTGGCTCTTTCCGCGCTGCTGCTCCACGCGCACGGCCTCTTGCCGTTTGCGCTCATCTGGGCCAACCACATCGGCGTCGATCGCCTGCTGGGTTACGGCCTCAAGTATGCGGATGGCTTTGGCTGGACGCACCTTGGCCAAGTAGGAAAAAAGCGCGCCTAATCACGCGGATTCGGCGCCGGCCCGCCCCCGCGGCATCAGCGCCCGCACCACCAGCGAAAGCCCAAAGCTCACCAGGATCGCCTTCAGCAGCAATTCATAGTTGTAGAACCACGACAAGACCGCCAGCGTGATGAAGATGCCGATCGCATTCAACTCCGTCAGCGCCGCTGTTAGCCAGTGCGGTTTGTTGCCGGCTGCCAGCAACCCGGCGCGAAGGCGCGGCAGCAGACGCGGCGTCTCGAGCAGATATTCCTTGTAAGGCTCTCCCAGCGTGGCAGACAAAAAAGCCTCTTCGCCCAGAATCAGTCGCAGGTAAAACACGGTCAACAGCACCATTGAAACCAGCGCCCCGCTCGGCGGCATCAGCAGCGCCATCGCCGCCATCATGCACCAGCCGCCTACGTAGAGCGGATTGCGCATGAAACGATACGGCCCGTCGGCCATCACCGCCCAGGCCACCATCGCCTCATGGTGTACGATGCCGTAGCCCAAATACGCCGCGCCCCACACCCGCAGGATCATGCCCGCGGCCGCAATCAGCGCGCCCAGCACGATTACCGCCGGCGCAGCGTATGCAAAGCGAAGCAGCCCCGTCCGGCTCACCACCAGCGGCAGCCATTCCAGCAGCGGAACCCGCCTCCCAAAATCCGAAAAACCGATCCATGGCGCAAGAAAACCCAGCAGCACGATCGCTACCATGATCAGCATCCGCAGACGAAATTCGATCGCGCTTGCCTGCATACATCTCTCCCCGTGGCCGGAGTGTAACATCCTTCCCCCGCGGCGACGCGCGTTTCATCGGCGTCGGCCCGCTCCATTTTGATAACTCAGGTAACCCTCCCGCNNCTGGAGTAGAATTCTCAACAAATACAGCTTTTGCCCTGGGCGTAAATCGCAGGGCTTTCCCGCGGCGCGGGCAAGGAGATCGCGATGAAGAAACTCTTTGTCACCCTCATCCTCCCGGCAGTTCTCCTTCTGGGCCGCGCGGCCCCCGCGCAATCCCACGACCCCACCCTCGACGAGCCCCTGCTCGATGCCGCTTCCACCGGCAATTATCCGGTCGTGCAGCGACTGCTCGAAAACGGCGCGGCCATCGAAACCACCGACGCCGACGGCCAAACGCCGCTGCTCAAAGCGGCCAACACCGGCCAGGTCCACATCGTCATGCTGCTCCTCGATAAAGGCGCAAACATTGAGGCCGCCGGCAACCTGCCTGAAATCGAGGGCCGCACCGCGCTCATGGAGGCAGCTTTCAAAGGCTATACGGAGATTGTGCTTCTGCTCCTCGATAAAGGCGCAAACATTGAAGCCGCTGACCGTCACGGCCTCACCGCGCTCTTCCTGGCCGTAGCCGGCACGGGCAACCCTCACATCGTCCGCATCCTCCTGGGCAGGAACGCCTACACCGAAGTAAAAGACGATGACGACGAAACGCCGCTGATCAAGGCCGCCGGCATGGGCCGGGCGCCGCTCGTCAAAGTGCTGCTCGAGCAGCAGCACATCGACCTCGAGGCCAAAGACAAGCATGACAACACGGCCCTCCTCGCTGCCGCCGCGGGCGGCTATGCGGAGATCGTCAAGCTGCTCATCGATAAAGGCGCTGACGTCAACCCGCAGAACGATCAGGGCCAGACCGCGCTCGACATTGCCACCGATCAGGAATTCGCCGACATCGTTACCATGCTCAAGGAACACGGCGCTAAAGCAAAACCGGTCAAGCCAGCTCCCGCAGACGCCGCGCCCCAGCCCGCGACGCCAAAAGAGGGCGACGATCCCAAACCGAACTGAGCGGGATCCAGGCCCTCTGCGCTTCCGCTCAAAACGCCGCTTGGCCGCCCGAGCCGGCAACACCGAGGCGATATAGTTGTTGCTCGAAAAAGGCGCGCAATAGCCCGTTACTCCGCCCGCAGCGCCTGCATCGGATCAATCGACGCCGCGCGCCGCGCCGGAATCCAGCACGCCGCTAATGCGACAACAACCAGAAATGGCGGGACCGCGGCAAAGGTCAACGCGTCGTGCGGTTCAATACCGTAAAGAAAACTGGCTGCCAACTTCGATAACATCCACGCGGCCGGCCAGCCAAGCGCAACGGCAATCAACGTGAGCATCATCCCCTGGCGCAGCACCAGGCGCTCCACAGTGCCGGCCTGCGCGCCCAGCGCCATGCGGATGCCGATCTCCCGCGTGCGGCGCGTGACCGCGTAGCTCATCACGCCATAGAGTCCCACGGTTGCAAGAACCAAACCGATGAATCCGAAGGTGCCAAAGAGAGTTGCGGCCAGGCGGGGAAGAAAGTAAGCGGCGCGAATGTGCTCTTCCATGGTTTCATCGTTGAAAATGGCCATGCTGGGATCAAGCTCGTGGATCTGGCGGCGGACGGCTTCTGCGAGGGCTGCAGGATTGCCCGCCGTGCGAATCACCAACGTGTAGCCGAGGAACGACGGATCGCTGGCGACGCTTTGCTTTAGCGAGCGAAAGAGGACCGGACGCGTTTCTTCGCCCAGAGTGCGTGCCTTCACGTTGCCCACCACGCCGATGATCTGGTAGGTTGCGCCGCCGCCGGTGACCTGCTGGCCGATCGGGTTCTTGCCGCCAAAGACGCGCTCCACAAAAGCCCGGTTGACAATGGCGGTTTTTGGACCTTGAGCGGTCTCCTCACCGAAGTCCGGCCCGTCAATGCGTGGAATGCCCATGGTCTCAAAGTAGCCTGGAGTCACCATGAAGAGATCTGCATTTGCGTATTGCTTGTCTTTGTCGGCACCTCCGGCGGCGTGAAAGCTGTCGCTGCGGTTGCCGCCAGAGAGCGGCACGACGTCCGTCGCATCGGCTGAGACAACGCCAGGCAGGGCGGATACGCGCTGTTGCAACTGGGTGAGAAAAGCGACCGTGCGCTCCGGTGTGTAACCGTGCACGCGCGGATCGACGGACATCATCAGCAAGCCTTTCGATCGAAAGCCGATGTCGATGCTGGCTGCGCTCTCGAGGCTGCGCAGAAAAAGCCCGGTGATGGAGAGCAGAACGACGGACATCGCGATCTGCGCAACCACAAGTAGATTGCGCAGGCTGATGCGGCGTCCAGGCCGCGCCAGCGTGTCCTCGCCCTTGAGTGCGTTGGCCAGCCTGGGGTGCGAAGCAGCCCAGGCCGGAGCTGCTCCCAGC
This sequence comes from Acidobacteriaceae bacterium, assembly GCA_003165095.1. Next base: position 7,149 of record PLSH01000228.1, on the reverse strand, counting down.
AACAGGCCGCTCACAACGCTCAGCGCCAGAGAGTAGCCCAGCACACGCCAGTCAACGCGAATGCTGATGTCGATGGGAACCGGCACGGGCAGATGAATCACTGAGAGGGCGCGCGTGGCCCACAGCGAAAAAGTCACGCCCAGAACTCCGCCGCCCAGGCCAAGCAGCAGGCTTTCCATCAGCATCTGACGCCGCAGCCGTCCGCGGGTGGCGCCGAGCGCCAGCCGAACCGCCATATCGCGCTGACGGCCGGCCGCCTGGGCAAAGAGGAGATTGGCCACATTTGCGCCGGCGATGGAGAGAACCAGCAGCACAACCACCGAAAGCGCGGTCAAAAAAAGCATCATCATACGTCGATTGCCCTGCTCTAAAGATCCCGCCTGCTCAAACACAAGGTGGTTTCCCTTGTCGGTCTTTGAATTGTTCAGGGCAAAGCGGTCCGCCAGCGTATTCAACTCTGCCGCGGCCTGCGCGCGCGTCACACCCGCCTTCAACCGGCCGACCACAGCCAGCCAATGGGAGTCTCGTGAGTCCTGCGCGGGAAGGATGGCCACCAGTTGAGTTACGTTGCCCAGCGGTACCCAGAACTCAGTGCCAAGAATCTGGTCGACGCTGTGGAAGGCAGGCGTAACCACGCCCACAACTGTAAACGCGTGGCCGGAAATTGTGACCGTCTTTCCGACGATTTCCTTGTCTGCGTTGAATCGGCGCTGCCACAGCGCGGCTCCAAGCACAACTTCGGGAGCGTTCTCTTCGCCTTTGACGAACCCGCGCCCCAACACCATGGGGAGCTCCGTGACCTCGAAGAAATTGGTAGTAGTCGCCTGGCCAAAAACTCGTTCGGGCTCCCCGCTGCCGCTGATCGAGGCCGGGACCAATTCAAAGTAAGCAGCCACGCCTGAAAAGGACTGCGCCTGGTCGCGGACGTCTGTATAGACCGGCAATGAGAAATTATTGCAGCACTGATCGCCATCGTGAACGGTATGGAGGGCGAGCAAAGTGGCGGGGTCGCCCATAGGCGCCGGGCGAAGCACGAAGCGGCTCACCATGGAGAAGATGGTGGCGTTGGCGCCGATACCCAGGCCGATCGAGAGCACCGCAATGGCCGTCGCGCCGCGGTGCTTGCCGAGCGTTCGAATCGCATAGCGCAAGTCCCGCAGCAGATTCTCCAGCCCGGGCAGCGTCCTCCGCTCGCGATAAGCCTGCCGCGCCTGCTCCGCTCCGCCCAGGCGAACCAGCGCCTGCCGCCGCGCTTCGTCACGGCTCAATCCAGCGCGCACCCCGTCCTCCGTATGCATCGCCACATGGCTCTCGATCTCCGCGGCAAAATCATCCTCTGCTCTCCGCGCGCTCGCCATTCCCCGCAGCCGCATCCACAACGCTCTCAGCCCACGCATCGAAAACCGCATCACGCCTCCGCAGCCGGCGTCACAAAGCGCGCCAGGATCTCCGTCGTCTGTTCCCACTCCGCCACGGCCTTGCGCATCCGCTTCTGTCCGGCCTTGGTCAGCTCGTAAAACTTCGCGCGGCGATTGTTGTCTGACACTCCCCAGCGCGCACGGATGTAACCCTCCTGCTCCAGCTTGAGCAGCGCCGGGTAAAGCGTGCCGTAATTCAACTCGAGCGACTCGCCGCTGGTCTGCTCGATGCGCCGCGCCAGCCCGTAGCCGTGCTGCGGCCCCATCGTCTCCAGCGTCTTCATCGCCATCAACGCCAGCGTCCCTTGCCAGACATCCGTTTTTCCGCCCATCGCAGCTCCTATGGCAAACCCATAGAACACACCATACACACCTCCCTATGGGAATGCAATAGGACTCTTCGGCAAGCCGGTCCCGCCGCCCCCGCCCCCTTTCACCGCCCCAATGTGCTACGCTGGCCCATAAAGTCAACGCTTCCGGGGAGAATCCTCCAAATGTTTCTGCGAATCATTGCCTTCGTTGCCGCCTCGGCGCTGCCCCTGGCCGCGCAAAGCTCTTCCGATCTGGCCGCATCCGCGCAAAGCCAGCTCCCCGCGCTCACTGAAACCTACAAGCACCTGCACGAAAACCCCGAGCTCTCGCGCCACGAGCAGCAAACCTCCGCCTTCTTCGCCGCCGAACTGCGCAAGCTCGGCTACACGGTCACCGAGCACGTGGGCAAATACGACGACGGCTCGCAGGCTTACGGCGTCGTCGCCATTTTCGAGAACGGCGCTGGTCCTCGCGTCCTCATCCGCACCGATATGGATGCTCTTCCGGTCGCCGAGAAGACCGGCCTCGACTACGCCAGCCACGTTGTCACAACCGGCGCGGATGGCCAGCCCGTAAGCGTAATGCACGCCTGCGGTCACGACCTGCATATGACCATCCTGATCGGCGTCGCGCGTGAAATGGCCGCGCGCAAGAGCCAGTGGCACGGCACGCTCATGCTCATCGGCCAGCCCGCCGAAGAAGTGGTGCAGGGCGCGGCCGCCATGCTCGCCGACAATCTCTACCAGCGCTTCGGCCGCCCCGACTTCGTCTTCGGCGAACATGATACGCCCGATGTGCCCGCGGGCGCGATCGCCATCAAAGGCGGTCCCATTCTGGCCAGCGCAACCACGCTGAACATGGTCATTCGCGGCATCGGCGGACACGGTTCCCAGCCCCAGTCCGGCAAAGATCCCATCCTGCTCGCCGCCGAGTTTGTCCTCGTCTCACAATCCATCATCAGCCGCCAGATCGATCCGCAGCAGCCCGCGGTCCTGTCGGTCGGCACCATTCACGGCGGCACAAAAAACAACATCATCCCCGACGAAGTCACTCTCGGACTCACGCTGCGAACCTATTCAATGGCCGAGCGCGACCAGATCGTCGCCGACGTCCGCCGCACCGCCAACGGACTCGCCGAGGCCTATGGCATTCCCGCCGATCGCATGCCCACCGTCACCATAGCTGAAGGCGCGCCCGTCACCTATAACGATCCGGCATTCGCTGAGCGCCTGCGCGCTGCCGCCACGGCCGTTCTCGGCAAAGATCGCGTGCTCGACGCCCACGCCGTGATGGGCAGCGAGGACGTGAGCCTCTTCTCGCTCGATGGCCAGATTCCCTTCGCCTTTTACTGGCTCGGCGCAGCCGATCCCGCCAAGCTCGCTGAGAGCCGCAAAACCGGCGTCCCGCTGCCCAGCCTGCATTCAGCCCTCTTCGCGCCCGACTACGCCCCCGCCATACCCACCGGCGTCACCGCCATGACCGCCATGGCCCTCGACCTTTTGAAGTAGCATCGCCCGCGAGCAGGCGAAACTCCTCGCAGTCTATCGCGCTGGCGTCACGTTCATCTTTCCGCCGTGGTCGAATGCCAGCCACACGATGACCGCGCTCAGCACGACGCCGTAAATGACCGGAGCTTCCATTCCCATCCGCCAAGTGTAAAAGAACCAATTGGACGCTCCGATGAAGCCACCGAGAGTGAAGGCAAAAAAACAAATCAGGGCAAATGTTCTCGGAAGAATTGAGACCAGCAGAAACGCTCCTGAAATATCAACCAGGTCGAAGAGAAAATATCCCGTCCAGCCTTGCCCCAAAAATAGACGAACAAGCTGGTTGGACTCCCGCATCGTTTCCGGATGTTGCCAGAAGCTCCCTGGCTGACCGAGTAGAGTCATGGCGAAATCGAGGACCATCGCGCCAAGCATCACCCAGCGAAGCCGCTTGACTACCGGATCGGCAGTGCCCGGCGTCGGAAATGCCCAGACCGCAATGATCGCCCCGAGCACTACACCGTAGACAGTGGGACCCTCTACACCGAAATGCCAACGAACGGCGAGCCAGTTCGATGCGCCGAAGCAATGGCCGAGGATGAATGAAAAGGTTGCGGTCAGCGCCGCCATTCTCGGGAGAAGAGACACGAGCAAAAACGCAGCCGAAAAGTAAACCAGGCAAGCAGCAAGATATGCCAGCCAGCCATGGCCTAGGAAGAACTCGAACGTGTGATTGGTCTGGTCGTGAATGGACAATCCGTCGCCGCGCATCGCCGTCTCCGGATGATGCCAGAAACTCTCCGGCTGGCCCCACAGTGTATTGATCGCGCTGAAAAGCATTGCGCCGATCATGACCCAGCGAAGGCGCTTTACGATCCGGTCTTCAGTGAACTTGATCGATGGCATGAATGCCTCTGCGGATTTTTGATCTCCATGCGAAGAACGGGCGCGGCGCCCCGCTCAGCATAGTGCGTGTGCCACGCCGCCTCACTTCGCCGCATCCACCAGCGCCTGATAAACCGCCGAATGGCTCCGGTATTGAATCTCGTGATTATCCCCGCTCGTCATGCGCTGAATCATGCTCACAAAAACAATGTCATTCGCGGGATCGACCCAGAACCACGTGCCCGCCGCGCCGTCCCACAGAAACGTTCCTTTCCCATCCGGCAAATTCGCTTCCGGCGGATCGAAAATGACCGCGCAGTTGTACCCATAGCCGAAGCCCGGCCGCATCACGTGCATCCCGCCGCCCCACGCGCCCGTCAGCAGGCTGTCCGCAAGATGATTCGAGGTCATCAGCTTCACCGTTGCCGGCCCCAGAATCCGCGCCCCGTTCAACTCGCCGCCATTGGCCAGCATCTGCGCCATGCGGTAGTAGTCCTCCGCGGTTGAAACCATGCCGCCGCCCCCCGAGGGCATCGTGGGCTCCGTAGAATAATCGCCCATGCCGCCGGCATTCGTGTCCGGGCTCAGAACGCCGTGGCCGTTGTCCTTATACAGCACGGCAAAGCGCGCGCGTTTCTCCGCGGGCACATAAAATCCCGCGTCCCTCATCCCCAGCGGCTTGTACACCTGCTCGCGCATGAACTCCGGCAGCGTCTGCCCGCTCAGCTTCTCCACGATGTACCCTTCAATGTCCATCGACATGCTGTAGATCCACGCTTTGCCCGGTTGATACACCAGCGGAATCTGCGCCAGCCTGTCGACCATTTCCTGAAGATCTTTCGCCTGCCGCACCTTCAACTCGCCGTACATCTTGTCCGCGGGCGTATTGCCGTTGCCGTACGTAAACCCCGCCGTGTGCGACATCAGTTCGCGCATCGTCGGCGCATGATCCGGGTCCACCAAAATCATCTTGCCGTTTGCGTCCACGCCGTTGAACACCTTCAGATGCGCAAATTCGGGAATGAACTTCGCGATCGGATCCGATGGCAGCCACTTCCCCTCTTCGTAGAGAATCATCATCGCCACGCCCGTCGCCGGCTTGGTCATCGAGTAATCGCGGAAGATCGTGTCCTTCGTCATCGGCGCGCCGCTCGCCATGTCCTTCGTCCCGTAAGTGCGATATTCCACAATCTTCCCGTGCCGCGCCAGAATCGTCACCGCTCCCGAAAGCTGCTTCTTGTCCACCTCGTCCTGAATGATCGCGTGCAGCCGCTTCAGCCGCTCTGACGAGAACCCCACCGTCTCCGGCTTCACCACCGTCATGTCCACCGTGTGCCGCGCCGCCGCTGGCGTCTGCTGCGCAATCGACAGTTGACTCCCCAGCCCAAGCACGATGCAGGCCGCAAGCAGCCCGCACATTTTCTCAATCCGTTGCGTGGTCATTCAAAACCTCTCGCTGCGCATCCAATGCGCTCCATTACAGCCAATCTTTTATAACAAATGCGTCAGGATACGCAAAAGCGCCCACGGCGCCTTCACTTCGCCGGATCCACCAGCGCCCCGTACACCACGTTGCGGCTCAGGTATTCCACGTTGGGATTTCCCCCCTGCATCCGCTGGATCATTCCCACAAACACAATGTCATTGGTGGGATCCACCCAGAACCACGTGCCCGCCGCGCCATCCCAGAAAAACGTCCCCTTGCCATCCGGCAAATTTGCCTCCCCAGGATCGAAGGCCACGGCGCAGTTGTACCCGTATCCGAATCCCGGTCTCAGTTGCTGCACTCCGATCCCATACCCGCCCGTCAACAGCTCCACCGGCACGTGGTTTGAGCTCATCAGCTTCACCGTCGAAGGCGCCAGAATCCGCGCGCCGTTCAGCTCCCCGTTATCTCCCAGCATTTGCGCGAACCGGTAATAATCCTCCGCCGTTGAAACCATTCCGCCACCGCCCGAGGGCATTGCCGGCGGCGACAGAAAGTTCCCCATCCCGCCGCCATTGGTCGAGTCCGGCTGCAGACCGCCGTGCCCGTTGTTTTCGTAGAGCGTCGCAAAGCGGTTGCTCTTTTCCGCTGGTACATAAAATCCCGCGTCCCTCATCCCCAGCGGCTTGTACACCTGCTCGCGCATGAACTCCGGCAGCGTCTGCCCGCTCAGCTTCTCCACGATGTACCCTTCAATGTCCATCGACATGCTGTAGACCCACGACTTGCCCGGCTGATACACCAGCGGAATCTGCGCCAGCCGATCGATCATCTCCTGAAGGTCTTTCGATTGCTTTACCTTCAGCTCGCCGTACATCTTGTCTACGGGCGTAGTACCGTTGCCGTAGGTGAACCCCGCCGTATGGGTCATTAATTCGCGCATCGTCGGCGCGTGGTCCGGATCCACCAAAATCATCTTGCCCGCGGCATCCACGCCGTTGAACACCTTCAGGTGCGCAAACTCGGGAATGTACTTCGAAATCGGGTCCGATGGCAGCCACTTCCCCTGCTCGTACAGAATCATCATCGCCACGCCGGTCACCGGCTTGGTCATCGAGTAGTCGCGGAAGATCGTGTCCTTCGCCATCGGCGCTCCGCTTGTCATGTCGCGCACGCCATAAGTGCGATAATCCACAATCTTTCCGTGCCGCGCCAGGATCGTCACCGCTCCCGAAAGCTGTTTCTGGTCCACTGTCTGCTCCATCAGCGCGTGCAGCCGCTCCAGCCGCTCTGACGAGAACCCCACCGTCTCCGGCTTCACCACCGTCATGTCCACCGTGTGCCGCACCGCCGCTGGCCTCTGCGCCTGCTGCGCATTCGACAGTTGACTCCCCAGCACAAGCACGATGCAGGCCGCAAGCACCCGGCACATTTTCTCAATCCGTTGCGTTGTCATTCCAGTCCCTCGCTGCGCATCCAATGCGCTCCATTGCAGCCGACCCTTTATAGCAAATGCCTTCAATTGCGGCAAACCCGCGCGCGCGCATCGCCGCGTATTCCCTACAATGGAAGTCGCATGACCGATTCACTCCCCAGCCCCTGCCAGGCCCCGCCGCCGGAC
>PLSH01000342.1:1273-12994 GCA_003165095.1 Acidobacteriaceae bacterium | reverse complement strand
CCCAGAGGCAGCACCCATCTCAGGGCTCGTCTTCTTCTATAATGTCGAGCGTATAGCGGTGATGCAGCTTCATGCTGACGGCGCCCAGGATGGTGCGTACCGAGCGGGCGGTGCTCCCCTGCTTGCCGATCACCTTGCCCACGTCCTGGGGCGCGACACGGAGCTTGAGGACGGTATTCTCTTCCCGGTCCACAGACTCCACTTCGACGGCTGCCGGCTCATCCACCAGGGCCCGCGCAATCTCGCGGACCAGTTCCTCTACTTGGACCATATCGACCTGGGTCATGTTCTTGCCCCTGACCTTTTGCGTACTCAAAATTAGAGACTTAAAACTGTGGGCGAATAGTATCAGCCCACACCCGATGCCGCAAGCAATTGTACGCGCACCAGTCAAGGGGCGGCGCGCGGACCCTGGGGNNAGCTTCAGGACGATGGGGGAGAGCGTAGCTCCCACGCTGCGCCAATAGGCGATGCGCTCGTGCTTCAGCTCAACGGTGGCTGGTTCGGTACGGGGGTTGTAGGTGCCCACCACCTCGATGGAGCGGCCGTTGCGGGCGCGGTCCTTTTCGATGACCACGATGCGATAGAAGGGTTGCTTGGGGGCGCCAAAGCGCGCCAAACGGATCATTACCACGGGATATGGTTCCTTTCGAAATCCTTGAGCTTGTGAGTCTTGCCGGACGGCGCGGACGCAGCCGGCTTTGAGGCAGGCCGGACAGATGCGTCCAGCCGCGCAAGACACAACACCTAAGTATCGCCGAAAAGACGGCTTTGGAGCAAGTGCTTCAGGGAGCGGGGAACGGGGAATAGGGAATAGGGAAACGAGTGAAGAAGTGAATAAGTGAAAAAGTGAATAAGTGAACGGGGAATAGGGTATGGGGCCAGTGGTCAGTGGCCGGGGGGAGTTGGGAACAAGAACCTCAGCATAGGCCTTACGCGGACGGACCAACTGGCTTCGTCGTGCGTGCCGCCGGCTACGCGCTCGAAATGGAGGGTTTCGCCGGGTTTCCAGCCGTTGGCTTTGAGGCGGCGGTTGAGCTGCTCGGCGTCATGGAGGGTGCGGCGGCCTTCGCGGTCGCCTACGTCGAGCCAGATGCGCGGTTTCTCCCAGATCTCAGGGGCGCGCTCGTTGAGGTAGCCGAGGATGCTTTTGCTGTTCCACCAGACGCTGGGCGAGAGGACGGCCAGCTTGCCGAAGCGCTCGGCGTGGCGAAGACCCAGATACAGAGTCAAAAGGCCGCCGAGGGACGAGCCGCCCAGGCCGGTGGATTCGCGCTCGAGGTGGATGCGGTAACGTGCGGCGACGAACGGCATCAGCTCCCGGGTGAGCATCAGGCCGTAGCTGGCTGCATCGCCGCCGCCCATCCGCCAGTCGCGCTCGGGAGTGTATTCAGCCAAACGCCGGTCGCCGGTGTTGTAGATGCCGACGATGATGAGCGGTTCCACTTCGCCGGCCTGAATGGCTTCGTCGGCGTGCTCGCGCACCTGCCACGCGGAGCCGGGGATGAAGGAGGTGCGGCCGTCGAAGAGGTTCTGGCCGTCCTGAAGATAGAGAACCGGGTAGGCGCGCTGGGGATGCTGGTCGTAGCCGGGAGGGACATAGACGATGAGGTCGCGTTTATCGGGCAGGAATTGGCTTGAAAAGGCGCGATGGAGGTGGAGGCGCGGATGCGGATGCGGGTCACCGGCGGTGAGCAGGTGGCCCGCGGCGGGGTTCCACGGCTGTGGGTCCAGATTCAAGCCTTGCGTTCCCCCTTTTGCCGGTAGATTGCGCACGCCAAGGGCCACTGCACACGCGCCCAAATAAACAGAGGCTCAGGCTGTTACAGTATCAAGAAACCGGCGGTTCTCCAAAGGCGCGCAAACGATGAATCGCGAATATCACAAGTGGTACTCCGGCCGGCTGGGCCGGGAGATGGAATTATTGATCTTTGGCCACGCGGGGCTGCCGGCGGTGGTGTTTCCCACCTCCGGAGGGCGATTCTTCGAGTTTGAGGACCGCGGGATGGTTGCCGCGCTCGCGGGCAGGATCGACGGCGGTCACGTGCAGCTTTATTGCGTCGACTCCGTGGACAGGGAGAGCTGGTATAACCGGCAGGTATCTCCGCGCTGGCGGATTGCGCGCCACATGCAGTATGAGGATTACGTGCTCAGCGAGGTGGCTCCGCTGGTGCGGGGGAAGAATGGCGACCCGCACCTGGTGGCGCTCGGCTGCAGCTTTGGCGGCTATCACGCGGCGAATATCGCCCTGCGCCATCCCGACATTTTTACCGGACTGCTCTCCATGTCGGGCGCATTCGATCTATCGAATTTTCTCGACGGCTATTACGACCAGGATTGTTACTTCAATTTGCCTACGCACTTTCTTCCCAATCTGACTGACCCATGGTTTTTCGAATGCTACCGGCGCAACAATTACGTGCTGGCAACGGGCTGGGACGACCAATGCCTGGGCCAGAACCAGAACCTTTCCGGCATTCTCGGCTCCAAGGGAATTCCGCACCGGCTTTACGTTTGGGACTCGCCAAACTCGCATGACTGGCCGACGTGGCGGCGGATGGTGGAGCAGTACGTGTGAAAGCAGTGATCAGTGGTCAGTGATCAGTGGTCAGGGAATAGGAACGGTGGCTGGAGAATTTTTTGGAGAGAAGGGTATGAGCAGGGCTAATCCCTACGACGGATTTCTTGACGGGCGGACGACTGAGGCTATTCTTGCTTCCACGCCTGCGGCGTTGGCTGAGGTGCTGGTGGCAATTGGGGATGCGAGAGTTTCTACTCCGCCGGCGCCTGGAAAGTGGAGCGCGGCGGAAATTTTGTGCCACCTGGCGGACTGTGAACTGGTTTTCGGTTTTCGGCTGCGGCAGACGCTGGCTGAAGACGGGCCGACGATTCAGCCCTTCGACCAGGACAAATGGGCTGCCCCGTATCGCGGCGTAAGCGCCGGAGAGGCGCTGGGAGCTTTCAAGGCCATGCGGGGATGGAATCTGCGGCTGATCGGCGATGCATTGCCGGCTGCGGCCGGGAGGACGATGGTTCATCCGGAGCGCGGCGAGATGACGTTCCAGACAGTGGTGCAGACCATGGCCGGACACGATCTGAATCACCTTGGCCAGTTGCGCCGGATTGCGGATCAGGCAGTTTGAGACGCGGGTTCCGGGGCGAGCGCCGGAGATTCCTGAACCGCGAGCTTCTTCAACAGCCAAGCCATGTTTTGCCCCAGGGTCTTCATGGTCTGAATGCCCTCTGCGTCCTGCTCGACGTCGCCGGACTGGAGCCCGAAGCCGATGTTCCAGTAAGACGAGCCGGGCACGATCATCTCGCTGATGAGAAAGAAATGGTTGAGCGCGTCGAAGGCGTGCATGGCGCCGGCGCGGCGCACGGCGACCACGGCTGCGCCCACTTTGCGGCGGAACATGCCGCCGTTGGCTTTGGACACGAGGCAGGCGCGATCCATGAGCGCCTTGATCTCCGGTGAGACGTCAGCCACATAGGTAGGCGAGCCGAGCAGAATGCCGTCGGCCTGCTCCAGCTTTTCGATGTATGTATTTCCCATGTCGCCGGTCTGCGAGCAGCGGCGGTTCTTTTTTACTGAGCACTGGCGGCAGGCGCGGCAGCCATGGATTTCAGCGCCGCTCAACTGGATGAGCTCGGTTTCAATGCCCTCCTTTTCAAGCTCCCTCAGAACGTAGCCGAGCAGGATGGCGGTATTGCCGTCTTTGCGCGCGCTTCCGTTCACTGCAACCACCTTCGGAGTTTTGTTCATGGATATGTCTCCCTTGGCCGGCGATACCAGCGGCTCAATTCATTGTCAGATTTCCATTGTGCTCCCCGGCGGATTGGGTTTCCGTGACGCTTGGTACGGCTATTTGTCGAAAAATTCGCAAAGGGGGACAAGCTGTTTTACCTCGGGCGCGGTCAAAGGGGTTAGATTTTCCTGCAAGAGACGCGGGTCGGCCCGTTCTCAGGTGGAGGGAGTTGCCCAGGCAGACTCCGGGAGGGTGTATGCGCGGTGTATTGGTTGCCATGTTTTTTGTTGCTGCTTCATTGGACCTTGCCGCTCAGTCGGGTGGGACGGGCGCGCTGTTGAAACCTGTCAATACTGAACTGCAATCTGCGCCGGCGAAAAATGCGCCGCTGGACCTGCCGGTGCGCAAGGTGGTGCTCTACAAAAACGGCGTGGGCTATTTTGAGCACGCGGGGACGGTGCAGGGGAGCCAGCGCGTGGCCATCGACTTCACTTCGTCGCAATTGAACGATGTGTTGCAGTCGCTCACCGTGCTTGACCAGGGCGGGGGCAGGATCTCCGGAGTCGACTACAACTCCACCACACCCGTCGAGCAGCAATTGCGAACGCTGGCCCTGGGGCTCAACGACTATCCGGCGACGCTGTCGGTATACCAGGCGCTGCGCGGGCAGCGCGTGGAGGTGACCGGCGCGGGCGCTCCGCTCGCGGGACGGCTGGTGAATATTGAGTTTCGCAAGGAAGTGGACAAGAACGGCCTGACCTCAGAGGATCATTATTTCTTGATTGTGGCGTCGGATGCAGGAGCGCTGCGCACGGCGGAACTGACGGATGCCGTCTCGGTGCGAATGCTGGACGGATCCCTGCAAAAGCAGTTCGAGGATTATCTTGAGATTGTCTCTTCGGCGCAGAATCAGCAGTTGCGCCACCTGACGCTGGAGGACCGCGGCACGGGCGAACGCCAGTTGCAGGTTAGCTACATCAGCGAGGTGCCGGTGTGGAAGTCAACGTACCGGATGGTTTTTCCGCGCGAGGCAAATGGAAGCGCGATCGTGCAGGGATGGGCGGTGGTGGACAACACCGTGGGCGCGGACTGGGACAACGTGCAGCTCTCGCTGGTGGCCGGTGCGCCGCAGAGCTTTATCCAGCCGCTATCGCAGCCGATTTATACGCGGCGGCCGGAGATTCCGATTGCGATTGCACAGCAGAGTACGCCGGAGACGCATGAGGCGGCGGAGATGAAGCGAGCGCCAATTTCAGATGGGCCGCTGGCGGTGCAAGGCAGAGAGTACGACAAGACTCAGCTTTCTGGGAGGCTGTTCGCCGCGCCACCGCCGCCAATTGTCGGCGTGGGTTCGGGCGGCGGCATCGGTTCCGGCTCGGGCAGCGGCTATGGCCCCGGCGTGGGCGGAAACGTGGGCGGCGGCTATATTGGCGGGGTTTATCGCGGCAGTGACGCGATTCAGGCGGGCGACATTTCCGCCAACGCATTCGATGATTTCTTCGAATACGCGCTGGCGCAGCCGGTCACCATCCATAAGAACGAGTCGGCAATGGTGCCGATTCTGGAGCAGGAACTGCCGGCCGAACACGTGACGCTATGGAGCGACAAAGACAGGTCGCCGTTGCGCGCCGTATGGCTGGAAAACAAGTCGAAACTGACGCTCGATTCAGGAAGCTTTTCGATCTTTGAAAACGGCGAATTTGCAGGCGAGGGGCTGCTCGATCCAATCCATCCCGGCGAAAAGAGGCTGCTTTCGTATGCCGTGGACCAGGCGGTGAAGGTGCATCGCGCTGACGGCGCGGGTACGCGCAGGCTGCATCATGTTGCCGTGCACAATGGCGTGATGGTGCAGACCACGGAGGAATTGACTGAGAGCACGTACACGGTGACCAATGCGGCCGATGAGGCGCGGACAGTGATTGTGGAGCACGTGCGGCGGCAGAATGCAAAGCTCGAATCCGAAACGAAGCCGGCTGAGACTACGGCGAGCGCGTATCGATTCCGGGTTGCGGTCGATCCGCACCAGTCGGTGGACTTGCGCGTGGCCGAGCGCGCCCCTGTTTTTGAGAGCGTTCAGATCGATCCGGATAACGACCAGACGGAGTTCCTGGTCACCATGAGCAAATACACGCCCGATTTGGAAGCCAGGCTCAAGCCGCTGATTGATGCGGAGACGGCGCTCAGCGATCTGAGCGGCAAGCTGGATGCGATCGAGCAGAACGAGAAAACTCTCACCGGCGACGAGGCGCGCGATCGCGACAACGTGACGGCGCTGAAAGGCAATGACGCAGCGAAGCGTTTTGTAGACGAGCTGAATCGCGCCGAGGACGCGCTTGAAGCAGCGCGCAAGGACAAGGCGGACCTGGAAAAGCAGCGGGACGCGGCGCGGGCAAAGCTGGAGAGCATCATTGCCGGTCTCTCGTTCGACGCTGACCTGGATGTTACGCCGGCGGAGTGAGAGAACAGGGATCAGGGGTCAGGAGTCAGGGACTGGGGACCCTACGGCTGCTGGCTGCCGGAGGCTACTTTTCCGGTCATGGCGTCGAGGATCACGCGGGCGGTTTCGTCTTCATCTTCCTGGGAGCGGATCATCAGGTCGTAGAGATGGAGATCGCACCAGTTTTTGCCGAAGCGCTGTTGGAGGTATTTGGCCCGGTCTCCGTCGACTGTGCGGATGCGCTGCTCGATGTCCGCGCCGGGTTCCAGGCGCTTTTTGAGGCGTTGAATCCGATCGCGGAACGGGGCGTAAACAAAGACGTGAAATGAATCCGGTTTGTATTCCAGGATGCACTGCGCGCCACGGCCCACGATGACGCAGTTGCCGGCGTGGTGCGCTTCCTCGATGATTTTCCGCGTCAGATCGGTCATGACGTGGGCGTCAAAAAGGTCTTCATCGCCGAGCGGCCGTCCTGAAGCCATGGCCACGCCGCGGACAGCTTCTTCGTTGATGCGGCGCAGCCAGGAATCGACGCGCTCGTCGTAATGCCGGACCACTTTAGAATCCACGCGCGCAGCCCGGGCTATTGCGGAGAGGATTTCATTGTCGAGCAGCTTCCAGCCGAGCCATTCGGCAATGGTGTTGGCGATGCGTCCGCCGCCGCTTCCAAATTGCCTTGAGACTGTCAATGCGCGGTATTTCATTGCCCACCTCCGGCGCAACCGTCCTTCGGTAAAAAGAATTAGTGCAACTTAAGAAGAATACGCCATTTTGCGGGCAGGCGATGTGGCGGGCGGCATTGCGCATGGGTTCGGGACAGGGGAAATCAGAACCGTGCCGCCCGAGGCGACCTCAGCGCGCCGATACGACATCCAACTGACGTACACTGTAGCCGTGCAGAATGGCGGCGGGGCGTGGTTTGTTTTGTCGGCTTTCAGTTTGTCTCCGGCTTGCATTCCAGTGGTTTTAAAAGGAGGGTAAGGCGCATGAAACGAATCGGCGTCCTGTTTGGAATGGAAAACAGCTTTCCCGGCGCGCTCGTTGAGCGCATCAATGCGCGCAACATCGACGGCATTGAGGCAGAGTTTGTGGAGACCGGCGCCGTGCACCTCAATAAGATGCCGCGCTACTCGGTGATCGTGGACCGCATCTCGCACGATATCCCGTTTTATCGTGCTTTCGTGAAACATGCGGCGCTGAATGGCACGGTGATCATCAACAATCCCTTCTGGTGGTCGGCCGACGACAAGTTTTTCAACTACACGCTGGCGGCGCGTCTGGGCGTGGCCGTGCCGCCCACGGTGATTTTGCCTCACAAACAGCTTCCCGAGGGAACGACGGACCGGTCGATGCGCAACCTGGAGTATCCGCTCAATTGGGATGGCGTGTTTGCGTACGTGGGCGAGCATGGTTTTCTGAAGCCGGTGAACGGCGGAGGCTGGCGCGACGTGTACCACGTCCACAATCGCGAAGAGTTCTTTCGTGCCTACGACGAATCGCGGGATCTGTGCATGATGTACCAGAAGGCGGTGGATTTTACGGAGTATTTTCGCTGCTACGTGGTGAACCAGAAGCAGGTGCACATCATGCCCTACGATCCGCGGCGTCCGCATGCCGACCGATACGGGCAGGATACGGCGCAGGGCGTGGCGGGCAAGAGATTGCTGAGGAGGGTCGAGCGGGATGCTCTGAAGCTGTGCCGGGCGCTGGGCTACGACCTGAACACGGTTGAATTCGCGGTGGAGAAGGGCATTCCTTACGCCATCGACTTCATGAATCCCGCGCCGGACGCCGATCTGCATTCGGTGGGTCCGGCGAACTTTGAGTGGATTGTGGAGCAGGTTGCGGACATGGCGATTGGCAAGGCTAAAACGGCGCCGCGGGTTCTCGAATTGCGGTGGTCTGCGTTTCTGGGCGCGATTCCCGCCAGAGCCGCAGAGAGGAAACCGGCATCAAAGAGAGCTGAGAAGGCGGTGGGCGCAGTGACAAAAAAGGACAGCAAGCTTGTGGAAGATGAGGAAGCAGCGGCGGCAGCGGATGAACCGATGGGCAGCGTGGCTGCCGCGGTGGCGCGCAATGAAGGATCTGCCCAGACGCCGGCGGATAAGGCCGAGACGCCGAAGCCGGCTGCGGAGGCTACGCCAACTCCACCTTCAAAGTAATGCCGATTTCGGAGAGCTTTTCCGCCGGTATCTGGACCTTCAGCGCAGTTTCATCCTGCTTCCAGTTGAGCGGGCCCTGGTGTCCGAGCAGATCCACTTTGAGGATCTTGCCGGGAGCCTGCGGGCTGGCGAGGCCGAGCGCGTTGACTACGGCTTCTTTTTCCGGCCTCCCCATCACAAATGCGTAGATCGTACTGCCTTTGGCGGTGAAGCGCACATCTTCGGCGGTGAGGTCTTTCTGCTTGTCTTCGTTGAAATTTCCGCTGGCGATTTTGACTGTCGTGGACGGGCCTTCACCGTAGATTTTCCAGGGGCGCGTCGCGTAGATGCCTTCGCTGTTCACCTGCATCCATGCGGTGATGCCTTCCAGCACTTCCATTTCTTCGAAGTCCAGCTCGCCGGAGTTGGGCAGCGGGAAGTTGAGCAGCAAATTGCCGTTTTTGCTCACGATGTCGGCGAGCAGGTCGATCACTTTTTTAGGCGACTTGTATTTGACGCCGCGCTTGTAGTGCCAGCCGCCGATGCAGGTGTCAGTCTGCCAGGGGTTGGGCGCGATGCCGTCTGAAACGCCGCGCTCGTGATCGAGCACGCAGACGCCAACGGCGCAGTCTGCGGGTTCCTTGCTGGTATAGATCGCTTGCGTCGCGCCGCCGTGCAATTGCGCGCTCAGGTTGTACAGGTGCGAGACCATCTGCAGACCGTACTGCTCGAAAGGAAGGTGGCCGTCGGTGTAAAGGAGATCGGGCTGGTACTTGTCGATGAGGTCGGTCATGCGGTCAAGATAGTGGCGGCGCCAGGAGTCGGGAATGCCGTCGTCGTTCCAGTCCAGCTTGTCAACGAACTGCGCGCAGGCGGCATCGTGATAGAGGTCAGCGTAGTTGGGATCGACGCCATCATAGGGCACGCCGGCCAGGGGTCCGGTCTTATCCGCGCCATGGCTCACGGCAAACCATTTGTAGCTGATCCAGAGGTGCTCGCTGACGCCGAATTTCAAGCCGTGCCTGCGCGCCGCGCTCTGCCACATGCCGACCACATCCTTCTTCGGACCCATGTTCACCGCGTTCCAGCGCGTGTACTTTGAGTTCCACAGATCGAAGTTGTCGTGATGCACGCCCATCGAAAAGAAGTACTTTGCGCCGGCCTTCTTGTAGAGGCCCATCAGGTGGTCCGGGTCCCACTTTTCGGCTTTCCAGTTTCCGACCAGGTCTTTGTAGCCGACTTTGGAAGGGTGGCCGTAGGTTTCGCAATGATAGAGATATTGTTCCGAACCCTGGATGTACATGTTACGGGCGTACCAGTCGCCATCTTCAATGGCCGATTGCGGTCCCCAGTGGGCCCAGATGCCGAACTTCGCATCGCGAAACCACTCCGGAACCTGGTAGGCCTGAAGCGACTGCCTGGTTGCCTGGAAGGGCTGATTCCGGGCCGATGCTTGGCCGATTGCGAGACGGGAGAGGGCAAGCGCGGAACAGGCTTCGCCCATGGATTTCAGCAATTCACGCCGGTTGATTGCCATTGCATTTTTTCCTTTCTTACAGCAGCCCGCGCTCTCCGCACCAAACGTGGAGGCGACCAGGCACTCAACTCTGATCCGATGCAAGCTCTTCATCGAAGCAGACTGCTACTTTGCCGCATTTCCCGGAGGCCATCAGTGCATAAGCGTCGCCGGCGCGGTGGAGCGGGAATCTGTGGGTGATGATGCCGGCCGGATGGAGGTTCCAGCGAACCAGCCGCTCGACCAGCTCTTCCATCAGCCAGGTGGAGGTGACCCACGATCCGTACACGGTTTTCTGGTCGTGAATCAAGTCCGGCGAGGGGTTGATTTCCACGCGTCCGCCCTCGCCGATAAAGACGATCCTGCCCCATTTGCGGGTGGCGCGGATGGCAGCGGCGCGCGCGGCTTCATGCGCGGAGCAATCGACTGCGCGCTCCACGCCCATGCCGCCGGTGAGCGCTCTTACCTCGGCAACGTTATCAGGGCCGGCCGCAAGCACCGCATCGCAGAGGGCGAGATCGAGGGCGATTTTCATGCGCTCGGCCAGCACATCGATGCCGATGATTTTTTCTGCGCCGAGCTTGCGGCAGAGCGCGCCGGCGGCCAGTCCCACCGGGCCCAGGCCGGTGATGAGCACGGCGTGATTGCCGTTGATGCCGATTTTTTCCAGTCCCTCGTAGACGGTGCCGAATCCGCACGCCACCTGCGCGCCGTCGGCGTAGGAGAGCTCATCGGGTAACGCGATGAGGTCCTTTTCCTCGGCCACCATGAACTCGGCCATACCGCCGTCGCGCTGCCATCCGTAAGCGCGGCGATATTTCTCGCTGGTGCAGGAGATCATGTAGCCGCGGCGGCAATCGTTGCACACGCCGCAGCCCGAGATGTGATAAACGATCACGCGATCGCCGGGCTTGAAGCGGCGGCAGCCTTGGCCGGCAGCAACTACCTGGCCGCATGGCTCGTGGCCGGCGATCACGCCCTGGTATCCTTCGGGACCTTTGCCGAGGTGCTGGTGATAGATGCAGCGAATGTCGGAGCCGCAGATGGTGGAGGCTTTGACGCGGAGCAGCACCTCTCCGTGGCCTGGAGCGGGGACGGGCACGGTGCGCAGTTCGACGGTCGAGTTTCCGGGCAGGAAGGCTGCGGTCATGGTTTGGTTCATTGCGTTGCACTCCGATTTCGATCCGGCATGCATTGGATTCATCGTGCTATCCAACCCTTTCCGCGATGAAGCCGCTGCCCAGAGGGCGCCCAGATGGGGCACCCGATCTTATGGCGGCGTGATTTTGCCGTTCGTGTCCCACAAATCCTCCCAGCTTTGGCCGTCTTTCCACAGGAAGACCTGGCCCTTGATCAGGCGGCAGTTGCGATCGAGGGCGGCGATGGCGCGCATTTCATCTTCGGAGAGCGGGTCAGCGGCGATGCCGGCGAGGTTGGCGCGATAGTGGTTGACGGAGAAGGGAATGGGTGTTTGCCCGCGCTGGACGGCCCACTTGATGCAAACCATGGCGGGATGAATTCCGTGGCGCTGGGCGATACTGACGATCACCGGGTCTTCAGTCGGCGCGGTGTCTTCAGGCGTGCGGTCGCGTTCCGGCCTTCCCGGCGATCCGATGGGGCAATAGCCGATGGGCTCCATGCCATTTTCCCTGACGAAACGGAAGAACTCGGGCTGTTGAAAGTGCGGATGCAGCTCCATTTCGTTCACGGCGGGTTTGATGCGCGCGTCGCCGAGCACTAGCCTGAGCTTGGGAATGGTCATGTTCGACGTGCCGATGTGCCGCACCAGGCCGAGGCCGACCAACTCCTCCATTTTGCGCCAGGTCCTCATGTAGTTCTTGTGTATGTAGGGCTTGGCGTCCTCGCTGCGCGAGCTTACGT
>PLSH01000342.1:0-1238 GCA_003165095.1 Acidobacteriaceae bacterium | reverse complement strand
AAGGAGGCGCCGATGGCGCTTTCGTTGCCGTAGACGGATGCGCAATCGAAGTGCCGGTAGCCGAATGCGGCTGCGCCTTTGACCGCATCGGCCACCTGGCTGGGGCTGACGCGATCGGATCCGAAGGTACCCAGGCCGACAGCCGGCATGGCCGCGCCCGTCGAAAGCCGCCTTTTCGGAATGACCGCGGGATCGATTGAGGCAGGAAAGGTTTCAGTCGCGCTGTTCATGCGTGCCCCAGAATTCGTAAACGTCAACAATTGCCGCGAACAGCATAGAATACGCCTTCATGCAATGTAACCGAAAATGCTATAGCCTGATGGAAGCAGGGAAGGTATTCTGAATCCGCATGAAGCAACGAGCCACTGACGGCTCTGGCAGGGAGCGAAGGTTTTGAGCGGCGCGCGCTGGGGTGCGGGCTTCGCCGCCGTGGGCCGATTTGTGGCGGAGATTGAAGCCGCCGCGGCGGGCACGGGCACGCTGAGGCCCGGCTATGTGCTGGCCGGCGACGAGGTTTTTCTGCTGGACCGTTGCCGGGCGGCGGTATACAAGGCATTTGTTCCCCCGGAGCTGAGGGATTTCAGTCTCTCCGACTTCGATTTGGCCGGTACTTCGATTTTCGAGGTATTGGATCGCGCGCAGACGCCGTCGCTGATGGCGCCATTCCAGGTAATTCTTGTGCGCAACGTGCGGCAACTTTACACGCGCGGCGCGAAGAAGGACGAATTCGCCGCGCTGGAGCGCTACTTTCGTTCGCCCAACCCCCAGGCTCTCATCCTTTTCATTGCTGACTTCCTGCGCATTCCCAACGACGCGAGGCGCATGGAGATGGACGACAAGAACCGATTTGAGCGGCTCACGGAAACACTGGGCCAGCACTGCGGAATGGTGGAACTGGCGCGGGTGAGCGAAGAAGATGCGATGCGCTGGGCGGTGGCCACGGCGCACGAATCCGAAGTGCGCCTGGAAGCCGATGCAGCTCGCGAACTGGTGGACGCGCTGGGCGCGGATATGATGCTGATCTCTTCGGAACTGGAAAAGCTTCTGCTCTACACCCTGGGCCGCGGGCGCATCACTCTGGGCGACGTGGAAACCATGGTGCTGGCCGCCAAGCAGCGCTCGCTCTACGAGTTGACCGACGCCATCAGCGCCCGCGACCGCGCGCGTGCCCTGGCGCTGTTGCAGGGGCTTCTGAATAGCTCCGATGCCGGCGAGGACGCGGCCATCGGCCACCTCTA
>PLSH01000368.1 GCA_003165095.1 Acidobacteriaceae bacterium | reverse complement strand
TCATCCTCAACCCCAGCGTGAACGCATATCGGCGCCTCGATCCGCACTTCGAAGCGCCCAACCAGATTCGCGCGTCCGCTGTGGACCGTGGCGCCATGGTGCGGGTGCCAATCGGCAATCACCGCTCCATGCGTACCGAGGTTCGCGCCGTGGCTCCCGACGCCAACCCGTACCTGTCGCTTTACAGCATCTTCAAGACCGGTGTGGATGGCGAGATTGCCAAGGTTGCCAATTTGAGGGAAGGCGGCCGTTTCCTGCCCGACAATATCCAGACGGCAATCGATGACTTCAAACACTCGAAGTGGATCGCCGAAATTCTGGGCGCGGACGTCCAGGGCCGTTACGCTGACTTGAAACAAGCCGCAGCCAACCGCTCACCCCGCGAACTTGGAACCATCGTCAAGGGCTCCGAAGTGCAGTTCCACCACGCGGTCTACAACCAGTCGTTGTGGAATTTGTTCTAGGGACATCTGCAAACGGCCAGCCCGGACGCTGAATTCCGGATGCTCAACTGATGCACCTTGCCCATACCTTGCGGCTCTCTTTTGCCGCAAGGTCTGGGACATCGTAACCAATCGTCCTGTTTTCCGCTGTACCGGCAGGAATTGGAGAGCGCTTCACTCCATTGCTCGTTTCCTGATGGCCCCTTTATGCCCCTCATGATAGAAACGAGAGAACAGGGTACAGGCGAAGCTTGCTCGAAGGGTCGAGCCGGAATGTTGGGGTGAATCCGCGTTGCGGACTGGCCACATCTTCGCCGCCCCTGAATTCGCGGTCAGGAAAGTCCTTTCAAGACCATGAGCGCCGGCCATTCAGTGGAATTGGACACGCTGTTCGGAGATTACCCGCTCGACCAGGCCTTCGACGAGATGCGCGAAGCCGGTGGCGAGGTGCGCCCGCAGTACCGCGCTCTGGCCGAAACGCTGGCGGGACTGCCTGCGGAGGAACTGCAGCGGCGCAAGCAGTCAGCCGACCTGGCGTTCCTCACCCAGGGCATCACCTTTACCGTGTACGGCCGCGATGAGGGCACCGAGCGCATTTTTCCTTACGACCTGCTGCCGCGCCTGGTCACGGCGGCCGAGTGGGATCGCATTGAGCGCGGGCTCACCCAGCGCATCACCGCGCTGAATCTGTTCTTGCGCGATGTTTATTCCGACGGCAAGATTCTGAACGACCGCGTGATACCGCGCGAGCTGGTTTACAGTTGCAAGCACTATCGCCGCCAGATGCGCGGCCTGCAGGTGCCGCGCAATGTATACATCGCGGTGGTCGGCTCTGACCTGCTGCGCCTCAATACCGGCGAGTTCGTGGTGCTTGAAGACAACCTCCGCGTTCCTTCCGGCGTCAGTTACATGCTTACCAACCGCCGGGTCATGAAGCGGACCTTCCCGCAGCTTTTTCAAAGCTACGGGGTGCGGCCCATCGAGCATTATCCGCAGGTTCTGCTCTCCACGCTGCGCTCGCTGGCTCCCGAAGGACGGCCGGAACCGAATATTGTGCTTCTCACGCCGGGCGTATTCAACTCCGCGTATTTCGAGCACACCTATCTCGCCCGCCAGATGGGAATCGATTTGGTGGAGGGCCGCGACCTGGTGACGCACGACAACATCGTCTACATGCGCACCACCGACGGCCTCAAGCGCGTGGACGTGATCTACCGCCGCGTCGATGATGACTTCAGCGATCCGCTCATCTTTCGCCCCGATTCCTCCCTCGGTTGCGCGGGGCTTTTCAACGCTTACCGGGCCGGAAACGTCACGGTTTCAAATGCCTTCGGCACAGGGCTCGCCGACGACAAAGCGGTCTACGCCTATGTGCCGGACATGATCCGCTATTATCTGAGCGAAGATGCCATCCTCCCGAATGTGAAGACTTTTCTGCTGAGCGAGGAAAAAGCGCGCCGGCATGTTCTGGCCAATCTCGACAACCTGGTAGTGAAAGCAGTGGGTGAGAGCGGCGGCTACGGCATGTTGATAGGCCCGCAGTCGACGGCACTCCAGCGCGAGGAATTTGCGCGCCTGATTGAAGCCAATCCCCGCAATTACATCGCGCAACCCACGCTCGATTTTTCACGGGCGCCGTGCCTCATTGGCGACCGGCTCGAACCGCGCCACGTTGATCTCCGGCCTTACATCCTCTTCGGCGACAAGATCAATATCGTGCCCGGAGGATTGACGCGGGTGGCGCTCGAGAAGGGATCGTTAGTGGTCAACTCATCGCAAGGCGGCGGCAGCAAGGACACATGGATTCTGGAGCAGTGATTCAATACGGGTACCGGGAGAATTCACCGATGCTATCGCGGGTTGCTGACAGTCTCTACTGGATGAGCCGCTACCTGGAGCGGGCGGAGAATACCGTGCGCCAGTTGGACGTCACCATGAGCCTGATGCTCGACACCGGTGTCACCAGCGCGGAGGTTCGCTGGCAACGGCTCATGGCTTCGCTCGGCAAGCAGAAGGATATGGAATGGAGCGGCGATCTTGAGTCGATGGCTCGCGCACTGGTCTTTGACAGCCTGAACCACGCCTCCATCACGTTCTGCCTGAACGGCGCGAGAGAGAATGCCCGCCAGGTGCGCGAAGAAATCTCAACCGAGCAGTGGCAGCGCCTCAATCGGCTCTTCCACCAGATCCACTCACCGCACGCACAGGCCCAGTTCCGTTCCAGCATCAACGATACGCTGACCTCGATACTCGATGGAATTCATCTGTTCAAGGGCGTCAGCGACACCACCATGATTCATGGTCAGGGCTGGCAATTCATCCGCCTCGGCCGTTATCTTGAGCGCGCCTATGCCACCGCCACCATGCTCGAGGTTCACCAGCCCGACCTGTTCAGCCCGCAGGGGCGCGAACACTCCGGCCACACGTACCTTGAGCTTGTGGGCCTGTTGCGTTGTTGCACATCGTTCGAGGCCTACTGCCAGGTTTACACCGCCGACGTTATTCCCGACCGCATCCTGGAATTTCTGCTGCTCAATCGGGACTTTCCTCACGCCATCCGCTACTGCGTAGACGGCATGCGCCACGCCGTGGAATCCGTTCAACGCACAGGCGGGCGGCGTTCCCCAGACGAGTTGACCGCGGTGATCGGCCGCCTGCACGCGATGCTCAGCTACACCACCATCGGCGAAATCCTGGGCGGCGACGCGGCCGCCTTTCTCCATGCAATCCGCGAGCAGTGCATGCGCATCCACGATCTCATTTACCGCTACTATGTGCATTACTCCATCCAATCGGCGCTGGCCGTGTAGCGCGAACAGACCCGGGAGAGAGCGAGCATGAACTTCTATTCCATTCGGCACCTTACGCGCTTCCGCTATTCGCGCCCCATCAGCGAGAGCATCATGGAGACGCGCATGCATCCCCGCTCCGACTCCAACCAGCACTGCCTCACGTTCTCGCTCTCGGTCAGCCCCCGTTGCCGCGTGTTCAGCTATCGCGATCACCTGGGCAACAACGTGCAGCATTTTGACATTCCCGGCGAACACAATCAGCTGGTGATCGTGGCCGAATCGGTGGTTGAGCAGCAATCGCTGCCGGATGTGCCGCGATTCCTGGCGCCCGATGCCTGGGCCGCTCTGGACGAGCTCATCGCATCCGGCGATTACTGGGAGATGCTGCTGCCCAGCGTGTTCGCTGTGGAAACACCCGCGGTCAAGCTGCTGGCTGCGCAATTGGACATGACGCGCCGCGACGATCCGCTGATGCTGGTGCAGGAACTCAACCAGCGGCTCTACGACTACTTCGAGTACGTGCCCCGGCATACGCGCGTCGACTCGCCGGTCGACGAAGCAATTGTCAGCGGCAAAGGCGTCTGCCAGGACTTTGCCCACGCCATGATCGCGCTGCTGCGCCATGTGCAGATTCCCGCGCGTTATGTCTCCGGTTATCTCTACCGCAGCCGCGAAGATCACGACCGCTCGACGCCGGATGCAACCCACGCATGGGTTGAGGTGCTGCTGCCGCACCTGGGCTGGGTGGGATTCGACCCAACCAACAATCTCGTGGCCCATCATCGCCACATTCGCACCGCGGTGGGCCGCGATTACGCCGATGTCCCGCCCACGCACGGCATCTTCCGCGGCAAAACCGACAGCGAGCTCTACGTGGCCGTGCAAGTTGAAGCCAGCGAACGTGCGCCGGCTCTGGACCGCAAGCTGCCGATTCCCGAAGACTGGAGCGTGCTGGTGGAGCGCGCCCAGCAGCCTCCGGAGCCGGCCATCCCCTTCATTGACCTGCAGCAGATGCAGCAACAGCAATAACTCAATTTTGGTTGTCTGGCCGGACGTATATTTTTTCAACCGCCAAGCGCAAGTTTTTTATTGAAACCAGCGCAATTATCCTTCAAGATTAAGAACATTCGGCCGCCTGCTGCTCCCGCAGGCGAAGTCTTTGATCGGGAAACGCTTGCGGCAACGCCGCCATAAAGACGCGGAAGCCGCCGACGCACAAGCAGTTCTTATAGAACGCAATCATCTCTTCATGTGTTTCGCGCAAAAAACCAGAACCCTTAAGAGCAGGTAAGCTCGAAACGGCTCGATCAAAATTCGCAATTAAGAACTCTTTTCGGAGGCATTGCCGTGAAACGATCCCAAGCGGGATGGTTGTTTCTGTGCTTTCTTTCCACCTTCACCCTCGCCTTCAGCCAAACTGCCACCACATCGCTGCGCGGCGTGATCAAGGATCCCAGCGGCGCGCTGGTTGCCGGAGCAAGGATCTCGCTTGTGAACGCGGCCGATGGAACGACCTTCAGGGCTGTTGCGGACAGTAGTGGATCGTACGTGTTCCCGCAGATTCCGCCGGCACGATACATCATCACCTGCTCGGCCATGGGTTTTGGATATCAGATTAAGAAGGCCGAATTGCTGGTCAATCAGCCAGCGACCATTAATTTTGCGCTTTCGGTTCAGGCCAGCGCGGTGACGGTGGATGTAAGCAGCGAGGCTCAGACCCTGAACACTACGGACGCGATCCTGGGCGACTCGGTGGATAACACGATGATTCAGGCGCTTCCTATGGAGGGCCGCGACCCCCTGGCGCTGCTTACGCTTCAGCCCGGCGTTCTCTACCTCGGAAATCCGGGCGAAAACAACGCCATCGATAGCCGCAGCGGCTCGGTGAGCGGGGGACGGTCGGACCAGGGCAACATCACGCTCGACGGCATGGATGACAACGATCAGTTGAACGGCACAGAATTTACCGGCGTACTGCGCTCGACGCTCGATTCGACCGAGGAGTTCCGGGTGACCACCTCCAACGGCACCGCCGATTCCGGTCGAAGTTCCGGCGCGCAGATTTCGCTTATCACCAAGAGCGGCACAAATGCGTTTCACGGCGCCCTCTACGAGTACTACCGGCCCACCAACACGGTGGCCAAACAGTGGTTCAACAAATACACAGAGCTATACCTCGGGGAGCCGAATGTTCCGCAGAAATACGTGATGAACACCTTCGGCGACGCCGCCGGCGGGCCCATCAAGAAAGACAAACTCTTCGTCTTCTTCAACTATGAAGGGCAGCGCCAGGCCATCAACGAAGTGGCCACGCGCGTTGTTCCAACTGCCAATTTTTACGCTGGAGAACTCGGTTATCAGGATGCAAACGGAAACACCGACTGGCTGACCTCTGCGCAGGTGACCGCCCTGGATGAGACGCCCGACCCGAATTCCGCCGCTTGCCCGGGACTCGTGAATACAGATCAGTGTGGAATCGAGAACCTTCCCGGCCAGCCGCTTGCAACCTGGACCGAGGACAACACCCAGGGCTTGGCCGTGGGGCACACCTGGACTCCAACTTCGAACATCGTGAACGACCTTCGCTATGGATTCGCCCGCCAGGGTTATTCGACGCGAGGCATTGGATCGGGACAGGAGAACTGGGTGGTATTCCGCTTTCTCGACCAACCCGCTGCTCATTCACTGACTACGGTGGTCAACGTCCCGGTGCAGAACGTTCTTGACAACCTGACCTGGGCCAAAGGCGCTCACACGCTGAGCGTTGGGGGCAACTGGCGCGGCATCCAAAACAATCCGGCACCGACGCAAACTCCTATTCCGGCGCCAGCACCAACCCGTACTGGCTTTATAACGTTCCCAACGACCCCTGTGCGCTGACCCAAGCCTCCAGTTGCGATTCAACAAGCCCGCTGGTCGGCAGCGGCTTTGCGAACTCCTACGAGATCGCGTATGACACGCTGACGGGCCTGGTGCCGGAGACAACACAGCAATACAACTACTCTGTTACCAGTCCTACTACGGGCACGCTCTACCCCGACGGGACCCTGATCAACCGCCATTTCAAGGCCAACGATTTTGAGTATTACCTGCAGGATTCCTGGCGAGTAAAGCCCAACCTGACTCTGACGTTCGGCGTGCGCCACACGATTCTGCAAACGCCATACGAGGTTAATGGACAGCAGATTTCGCCCACCGTCGACACGCACGCGTGGTTTCTGAAGCGTGGCCAGGAGGCAGCCGAAGGAAATGTCTTCGAGGACCTGCTTAGCTTTGCGCCGAGTGGGAAGGCCAATCATCGCCCCGGCTACTGGGCCAAGCAGAGAGCAAATTTTGCTCCGCGCCTGGCCGCCGTCT
Source organism: Acidobacteriaceae bacterium (assembly GCA_003165095.1). The sequence continues at coordinate 4,840 of PLSH01000368.1, read as the reverse complement.
ATGCGCCCGATACGCATACCACGATCCGAATCGGGGCAGGCATGTACTTCGATCACTTCGGCGAGGCGATTGTGAATTCCTTCGACGAGGAAGGATCGTTTGGCTTGAGCAACTCAACGGTGAGCCCCGCTTCGTATTACACGGTTCAGAACTCGCCACGTTTCACCGGTCCGCATAGCATTCCGGCTCTGAGCGGCTGCCCCAGCCCGACGGTCACCTATCCCTATACTCCACAGGCAAACGTAAACTGCGGCGTGGCCATCACCTGGGGCATCGACAACCGGCTCAAGACTCCCTATGCGTACGGGTTTGATCTCTCACTCCAGCACGAACTGCCCGGAGGATTCGTCTTCGAGGAAAATTACGTGAGTCGCTTCGGGCGTCATTTGATGGAGCAGCTCGATCTGGCCGAACCCGTCAATCTGGTGGACTCGGGCGGCGGTGGTGATTATTTTGGCGCCGGCGCCAAACTTTCCCGCATCTCCGACGAGAATGGCGGAAACCCGAACGTTAACGTCGCCCCGATTAAGTATTTTGAGGATATGTTTCCCTTCATGGCCAACACGGATTACCAGGGCGAGAGCGCCACGCAAGCCATCTACTCGGATTTATGGACGTACTACCGCTATGGAGCCGGAGAGACTTCGGCTCTCTACGACCTTGATCTCTATGCGAATCCAAACGGCCCGCAGTTCGATTTTTGGCAGCCTCAGTTTTCTTCTCTTTTTGCATGGTCCTCAATCGGCACCAGCTCCTACAACGCACTGCAGTTTACACTGCGCCACCCGGCAAGCCACGGACTGACTACCGACCTTGGCTATACCTTGTCGAAATCGCTCGATATGGGATCGGGAGCGGAGCGCTCCAACGAATTCTCCTCGGACTCCTTTGGAGGCTCAGGAATCCAGAATTCGTGGAGCCCGAAGCTGAACAAAGGCCCTTCGGACTTCGACAGCCGCCAACTGGTGACCATCGACGCTGTGTACCGGTTGCCCGTCGGTCGCGGAAAGGCCATGCTGAGCGGCGCAAACTCTCTTGCTGAAGCTATCCTCGGCGGGCGGCAGGTATCTGGCCTGAGCCGCTGGGCCAGCGGATTGCCCTTCTCAGTCTCCGAGCCTGGCTGGACGACAAATTACCAGCCTGAAGGCGCCGGCGTGGTTACCGGCTTTGTCCCAGTGAAGAAGCATCTGATCAGCGGTGTTCCGCAAGTCTTCGCCGGAAACTCCGCCAACACGATCAATGCCGGTGTCTACAACGGTTATCCCATTCGGCTGCCCTATCCGGGAGAAGCGGGCGAGCGCAATAACTTCCGCGGCGATGGCTACTTCGACATCGATTCCGCACTGGACAAGACCTGGGATGTGCACAAGCAGGTCAAGGTGAAGTTCGCCGCCGAAGTCTACAACGTGGGCAATGAGGTGCGCTTCGACGACAGCCCGCTCAACCTGAATACAGGCCTGACAAGCGGCACATTTGGCGCCTACGGAGGCTTGCTGAGCACCTACCGCCGCATGCAGTTTGGCCTGCGTGTGGAGTACTGAAGCAGGGATCAGGCTGCAGCGAATCGAGGGACAGGGATGAAGCCTCCAAAGAACCGTCCCCGGCCCGGCGGCTTTTTCTGCCACAGGGTTGGGGATGCACCGACCTCATGCAGTTTTACCTCTGCCCGCCGGCTGCGGCTTGGTCCGCGCCCAGCACTTTGAGGCGTATATGGGCCAGTTGGTAACTCGAATCTTGATTGGCCAGAAACGTCTTCGGCTTCGCCAGCTTGCGATAATCGGCAATCGCAATCTCCCGCTCCCCACACTGCTCGGCTATGAGGCCCAGCGCGTACCAATAATCGTCATTCGGCTCGTCCAGATTCAGATCGTCCATGCTCCTCAACAGCACGTCATGCGCCTCCTTGGCCTTGCCAGTCGACGCAAAAAGGCAGGCGAGGGTGTGCAGAATATGCGGATTGTCCTTCGCCATTTGGGTTGCCTTGATGGCCATGGCGACGTCGGCATCGTCCACCTTGCCAGTGAAAAGCGCGTACCAGGCGCTGGAGTTCAGTAGTTCGGCATCGTCCTTGCCCTGATCGGACAGCTTTTGAGCCCACGCCCGAGCGCCCGTGTAATTCCCCGGTTGGCATCGATCCGCATCTTCGTCAACAGCGCGTCGGTGTCGCCATCCAGCAGCTTGAGGCGTTCATCGGCCAGCCGCATTTCGTCGTCATGCCGGCCCAACCCTATCAGGGCCCATGCGTTTTGAATAAACGCCAGCTTCGATTCCGGCTCCTGCTTCAATAATTCCGAGGAAACATCGAGCAGCTTGGCAAAGCTCTCCTCTGTCCAGTAGCCGAGCATGAGAGCGATCAGGATGTTGGTTTTTTCGCGCTCACCGGCGCTATCCTTGAGCGCGTCCTCCAGCAGCGCTACGCCTTGGACCGCGGTAGGCTTAGTGAAAACCAGGAGAGACGCCGCGCCAGTTTCATCTTGCGCGCATCGGCTGGTTCGCCTTTTGTCCAGAAGCGTGGAAATAACGGCCCACCTAACGGATCGTCGCCCCCGGCCAAGTGACGAACCTCGCGCAGCCAGTCCAGCAGCACCTTGGCCCCGTTCAGGTTACCCGCTCGAATTCGGTCCAGCATTTCCAGGGCGAGCGATTCCGAGTTGTTGCTCGTGCCAAGCAGCTTATAGTGCCCCGCTTCCTTGACCACAAAAAAAGTGGCGTTGATGCCGTTGGGAATCTGCACCTTCTCGCGATAGCCGACTGTCTCATCGCCGTCGCCCTTGGGGTCGAACGCCTGCAAGCGGAGGTCGGCCTCTAAATCCAGCGAGTCATCGTCGCGTGCCAACTGGCTGTTGAGTTGTTTGCCGACCTCCAGGTCCTTCTTCTTCTCGTCGGGCTCCTCATTCTTCATCATTTCCAGCGCGCTATGGCTCGCCAGGGCATCCAGCTTGTCCTCGGTGAGATCGGGGTCCATCGTGAGTAGAAAGGCATGCTTCGCCAGGTCGGTGGGCGAGTTGGCAAACTGCACGTCCTCATGGTGCACGGCGTGGCGCAGCATTGTGGCCAGCCCCATAGTCTGGGCAGCGTTGTCGCCAGCCGCGCCCGCCTCAAGAAAATCAGCGGCCAGCGGATAGTTGCGGATGTTCATCAGCATCTCTCCGGCGGTTCGCGCCGACTCTTTAAAGGCATCGTCACCGTTCGATCGCTTGTTGATCTCGTCGAGTCCCGCCTTGCTTCCGTGCAGGATGGCCTGGCTGGCCCCCAGCAGGGCTGTGGGTTGAGTGTTCAGGGTCTGCGCGGCCTTGATCGCCCCCTCCGCGTCGCCTCCATAGAACAAGGCGTAGGCAAGGTTGTTTCTGATGCCCAGGTCGGTTAATTCGTCCTCGCTCAGCTTCTGGTACTCGGCGATCGCCTCCTTCATCTTCGAGAACCGGCCGTAGCGTCTGCCCACCGGGTCGTACTCAAGCAGAATGGCAAAATCCCCCTGCGTGGTGTGGTCGTCCGGATCCAGCCTGATGGCAGCGCGATAAGCTTCCGCGGCGCCCGCCAGGTCGCTGCCGGGGCGCATGGATCGCCCCACCAAATCGAATTTCAGTATCTGCGCCAGAGTTTTTTCCGCCAGGGCCGAGTTTGGTTCCAACTCCACGGCCTTGCGGGCTTCAGCGCGCGCCGCTTCGCCCATTCCTGCGTCCAGCAGCACTTTCGCCAACTGTAAGTGGTGCACCGCTTCGTTGGGATGAAGTGCAATCATGCTGCGATAGGCGGCCAGCGCCTCTTTCACCTTGCCCTCGTGCAGCAACGCGGCGCCCTGCGGTTCAAAGTTCACCAGAATCGCTGGGCCGTCGATGATATCCGTCACCTTGTTGCGCAATTCCGTGGCTTCGTCCACCGTGTAACGCCGCTTGACCGTGTCGAAGGTCAAACGAGCCAGCACCGCGCCATCTTTATCCGTCGAGTAATCCTCGGTCAGCAGCGCCGGACCAATCGCAATCCGCGCATTCGCGGGCATTTCCTTGGGAATGAAGCCGGCAGGCGGGATAATCCTGTAGTCCCATTCTGTGATGAACGGCTCGGCCAACTCCCAGTCAACGGTCCGGGGCGTTTTCGGCTTGTCCTCACCGTGCTTCTTCTTCTCCTCCTCCGTCTCCTCCTTTTGCTTCAGCTCACCGGGCAGTAAATTGAAGAGTGCGTCCACGCGGATGCCAACTGCCGCGTTGTCAAGGTCTGTGATTCCACGCTTGGCCTTCTCGCAACCCAGCGTGAGTTCGAACTGCCGGCTCAGGTCGGCTGGATCGGTGCGCTCAACCTTGGTCAGATCTTCAGAAACGTATTGCGACTTCACATAGGCGCGCAGATTCTCGCGCATATTCTTGTCCGGCTTGTCGGCGTAGTATGCGCGGTAACGGGACTCGAATACGCCCTTTGGCTGAGTCACCTCCAAAACGCTCGCCGGCCCATTCTCCGACAGCGTGAATTGGCGAGATTCCAGCAGCAGATTCCCTTCCGACGTCGACTCCGGCGTCTTCACCACGGCCGTGGTCTCCGCGCGCGCAATCAGCGCCAGCCTCCCCTGGTCGTTGATCGGCAGTTGTCCCAGGCGCGCATACCTGTCTGTTGCATCGATCCATAGCGCAGCATCGCCTGGTCCGTTGCCGCCCGGCACATACACGATCGCATGGTCGAACAACCCCATGCCCGGCAGATTGGCGGGAACATCCATCCGTGAGCCGGCATTGAGAAGCGCCACGTAGGCCGGAATGCCGGCCGCGCGCAACATGGTCACCAGCAGCGTGGCCTTGTCCTTGCAGTCGCCGTATTTGTGGCTCAGGGTCTCGGCCGGATCGTGAGG
>PLSH01000114.1 GCA_003165095.1 Acidobacteriaceae bacterium | reverse complement strand
CCTCCGCCACGCTGCCGCCCACAAACGCCACGCCGGCGAGCGAGTAGATTGAAGCCAGCTCGCCGATTGTATCCAGCAGCACGATTGTGCCGGGACTCAACGGCCCTGGTGCGCCGGTCCCGGTCCGCCAATCCGACCGCCTCGCCCACGGAATGCCCGATCTCTCAAGCAATGCAGCCACGTCGACGAACCGCTCCGGATGCCGCGGCGCCAGCACCATCAATAGTTGCGCATCAGCTGCGAGCAACCGCGGCCAAGCATCCAGCAGCGCGGATTCCTCGCCCTCCAACGTGCTGCCGGCCACCACCAGCCTCAGGCCGCCGGTCAGCGCCTTCAACACCCGCGTCGCGTCTGCTTCCTGTGTGGCCCGCACGTCGAATTTCAGGTTTCCGGCCACCAAAACTCGCTCCGGTTTGCAGCCCAGCGCGCGCAGCCGTTCCGCGTCCGTCTCGCTCTGCGCCAGAACACGGCTCAGCCGGCCCAGCAGCGGCTGCCAAAGACGTCTAACCATCCGGTAGCGCGGCCAGGAGCGGTCTGAGATGCGCCCATTCACCACCGCGACGGGGATCTTCCGGCGAAAACAGCCGCTCAGCAGGTTGGGCCAGAACTCGGTCTCCGCCAAAATCAATATCCGTGGCTTGAGTGCTCGCAGGTACGCCCGCACGGCCCAGGGCAAATCCAGCGGACAATAGAAAACGCGATCCGCGCCAAACCGCTCCCGCGCCAGAGCCTGCCCGGTCCGGGTGGTGGTGGAGATGGCCAAAAAATAATCGGGCAGCGTGGCATCCAGCTCCTTCACCAGCCGGCTCACAGCCAAAACCTCGCCCACTGAGACAGCGTGTAGCCAGATCACCGGGCGTCCGCCGCCGGCTCGGCCTGCCGCCAACCCTGCCGGAACCCGCCCCAGCCGCTCCAGCAGCCCTTCGCGGTACTTATTCGTGGTCGCCATCCGCCACAGCCACCACGGCGCACCCGCCACCAGGGCCGCCAACAGCGCCAGGTTATAGAAAAACAGAATCATGCGTAACGGAATCCCGCTTCCCCCTGTCTAACCCTAGAATGATACAGTCGAGCACGATGAGGACCTCTCGGGCAATTCCATCGTTTCTGTTTTGGCTGGCTTTGCCGGTCATGGCCAGCGACCATGTGCCGCCTCCAGTGCAGCCTGCCAACACCTTCGCCGCCGTCGAAGTGCACGACAAGGAGCAGGTGGCCATCGCTGCCGAGCCCTACGACACCAAGGAAAAGGAATCCATCTTTCGCGTCGATTACCTGAGCCATGGTGTCATGCCGGTCAGGCTGATCGTCACCAACCTGGGCGACCGGCCCATCTCGCTGCGCGATGCGCGCATTCTCTTCGAGACCGCGTCCGGTGACCGCATCCAGGCTGCCGAGCCCGAGGATGTCGAGCGCCTGATGACCCGAAAGGAGCGCGAAGGCAAGAAGATTCCCATGCCCGGTCCCATCCCGGCCATCAAAACCAAGCCCAAGGGCAGCATCCAGGAGATCGAGCAGGACTTCGACACCTTCGAGTACCAGGCGCTGGTGGTCGAGCCGCACACCACCCGCGCCGGCTTCCTGTTTTACGATGTGTCGGATCTCGACCACCCGCTGCGCGGCGCCAGGCTTTTCCTGCGCGTGCTCCGCGACGCCGACGGCAACGAGCTCTTCTTCTTCGAGATTCCCTTCGACAAGTACCTCAAGTCCAAATCCAACCAGATGAACTGAGCGCCTGCGCGGGGACGCAGGCCGAGATGAAAGCCGCTTATTCGTAGTAAGTAGCCGTAGTCGTGTCCGTCTCCCAGATGGTGCAATCCTTCACCCGCACCCGGCCCGCGGTCATTCCCGCAAGCTGCTCGTTGGTCTGGTCGTAGAGATATTTGGCTATGTTCTCGGCCGACGGATTCAACACCGTAAACGGCTCCAGTTCGTTGAGCATGTGGTGGTCGATGCGCTCGATCACCGGGCGCAGCACCTGTTTCAGCAGCTTGAAGTCCAGCAACAGGCCGGCCTCGTCCAGCGCGGCCCCGGCCAGCGTCACGCGCACCTTGTAGTTGTGGCCGTGCGGGTTTTCGCACTTGCCACGGTAGTTGCGGAGATAGTGGCCGGACGAGAAACCGGCCTCCACGGTAACTTCATACATGGGCTTCAGCTCAATCCCTGGCGGGCAATCGCTCGCACATTGTTATTTTACCGGGATCGGGATCATTACTGCTTGCGGCGCTTGCGCCTCGCCGCCTGCCGCGTTTCTTCGCTGCGGCGATCCACCTGCTCGAAGAGATGGCTCAACACCCCGATCAGCCCTGAAAACAGCCCCGCCAGCAGCAGAAGCAGCGCCACCGTGCGCCATAGCGACCCGTTGGCGGGCAGCCCCGGCTGAAAGCTCGAAGGCACCAGCGTCATCCCTGCCGAAATCAGGGCGAAGAGCGACAGCGTAGCGGCCAGAATGTAGAAGTTGCGGGACATACAAGTGGGCGGTGATCGCGCAGCCCAATTCCGATTCTACGCGGAGCGCCCTCAGCCCGAGAGTTCGCCGCTCTCGATTACCGCGACCCCTTCTCTCGCAAACTCAGCCTCAATTCTCTTGAGCGATCCGTTGAGGTCGATCGCCCGGCAGGCGTCGCGCACGATGATCGCCTCAAGGCCCAGCCGCCGCGCGTCGAGCGCCGAATAGCCGACACAAAAATCGTAGGCCAGCCCGGCAAGGAAGACACGCTTCAGGCCGCGCTCGCGCAGATAACCAGCCAGTCCGGTGGGCGTAGTACGGTCGTTCTCATAAAACGCTGAATACGAGTCGATCTCCCGCCGAAATCCTTTGCGCAGAATCAGCTCTGCCCGCGCCAGTTGCAACGCCGGATGAATCTCCGCGCCCTGGCTGCCCTGCACGCAGTGCGAAGGCCAGAGCGTTTGCATGCCGTAAGCCAATTCGATGGCTTCGAATGCCCGCTTGCCTGAATGCGTGGCGGCGAAAGAAACATGGTCCGCCGGATGCCAGTCCTGCGTGAGAACGATGTGCTCAAATCGCGGCGCAATGCGATGGATGACCTCGATCACCGCGTCGCCATCGGGAACGGCAAGCGCGCCGCCGGGACAAAAATCATTCTGAACGTCCACGACGATAAGAACGTCTTCGGCAGCGATACGCATCGGATCTCCATGCCGCTGAATCGGCGCGACAGCTGCGATTATGCCAGAAAAACTTCGATTCCATTGCCGCGCAGCAGGTCGACGAACCCGGGCGCCAGGTCCCGGTCGGAAACCACGATATGCGCGGCGTTAAGCGGGGCCACGGGAATCATGCCGCCGCGGCCAAACTTGGTATGGTCGGCCACGATGATCACCTTGCCGGCGATCGCGATCATCTTCTGTTCCGAGCCCGCCACCAGAGTGTTGTTGTTGCTCAAACCGGCTTCCGAAATGCTGCCGATCCCCATGATCACCACGTCGGCGCGGATTTTTTCCAGCATCTGCTCGCAAAAAGGACCAAGCATCACGCGCAGGCGCGGATCGAGATAGCCGCCGGTCAAAGTCAGCTCGATGTTGCGCAGCGATTCAAGGCTCTCGGCAATCGGCAGGGAATTGGTGACGATGTGCAGCGATTTTGAAGCCAGCTCTCGCGCCACCGCGGCCACCGTCGAGCCGCCGTCGAGAATCACCGTCTGGCCGTCTTCGATCAGCCCCGCCGTGAGCCGCGCAATGCGGTCCTTCTCGCCGCTGAGTCGCACGCTCTCTACCGCGTAGTCGAACGCGCGGCCGGGCTGCGCCTGCACTGAAACTGCGCCCCCATACACGCGCCGCAGCGCCTTTTCCTGCTCCAGAATGTCCAGGTCGCGCCGCACGCTGGACTCCGATGCGTCCAGTTCGCGGCACAGAGTCTCCAGGTCGAGGAAGTCCCTGGACTCAAGCATCTGCCGGATTCTGATTTGCCGTTCAGCGCCCTTCATCCTCAGCCCCTCAGTCTCTCAGCCCCTATTCCCTATTCCCTATTCCCTACGCAGCTACTTCCCAATCGCCTCCATCACAGCATCGGTGACCGACTTCACCAGCATCTCAATATCCGTCGCGGGGGCATTGCCCGCGCTGCCGTCACACGGAGTCGGCGTAAGCGCGATCGAATTCGGAACCTCGAGATCGGAAAGCTGGCACTCTTTCATCCGGGACGTATCGAAGCGAATGTCGGGCAAGCCCAGGCCTTTCTTGATGGCCAGCAGATCAGAGCCTTGCTGTTCCGAGATATGAGAGATTGGAGCGCCGAGCTGCGCGGCCAGCATCAGCGTCCAGCAGTACGTCTCCAGCACTTCGGCATACCACTCCGCATGGGTCACCGTATCGGCCCAGCATACGATGCCGTGATTCGAAAGCAGCACCGTGTTGTGATTCTTCACGTAGGGAAGAACGGTCTGCGCAAATGCCGCCGTGCCTGGCGTTTCGTAGGGAGAGATTGCAACTTTGCCTATGAAAACTTCAAACTCCGGAATGATGAGGTTGGGAGGAACGCGCCCGGTAATGGCATATGCGGTTGCATGCGGCGGATGGCAGTGAACCGCGGACTTCGCTTCCGGCACGGCTTTGTAAATCTCAAGATGCAGAAATATCTCGCTGGTGCGCGGCTTGGTTCCCGCAATTTGATTGCCTTCGAGATCGACGAGGCACAGATCCTCGGGTGTCAGGTCGTATTTGCTTACCAGCGTCGGCGTGCACAGAACCTCGTTCGGTCCGATGCGATAAGAAATGTTGCCTCCATTGCCGTCCACAAACTGGCGCATCCACAGCTTCCGCCCCACCGCGCAAATCTCTTTCTTGATGACTTCCGCCTCCGGAGTTGAAAAAAGCCTGGGGTTCGCGGCGGTGCGATTCGCGGCCTTTCCGGCGCTGCTTGGCTCAGGGCGCGGGGCCACCGGCGCCGCTTCACTCCCATTGGTCGCCAGCGAGATCTTGTGCTGCTCCAGAAAATCGCGGGCCGAAGGCGTCACGACGCACCTTTCCGAAACCAAAATGCGATCCGCGCCCGCCGCGAGTGCGTCCTGCACATCGCGCATCGCAACCAGCTTGCGGCTCGAAATATCGATGCTCTTCGCTTCGCTCTTCACTTCCGCTCCTCTGAACATTCCTGTGATTCCACGTCGATGGAGTCGATAATCAGCGCGCAATACGCATCCACCGGCACCGCGCCTGGCCAGAACGGGTTGGATGCTTCGCGGCCCTCGGTAAAAGCCACCATCTGCCCCGTCGCCGCGCCCAGCTCATCGATCGCGATCAATGCCTTGCCTCCGCCCAGCCCGTTCCTGGCGCGCAGATTCTCCATCGTCACCGGCTCCACGATGGCCAGCGTCCGGCCGCGATACGACTCGATCGCCGGCGCAAGTGTCATGTGTCCGCGAACGATGCCCAATCTCATGCGCTCGCCTTTCCCGCGGAAATCTGCACCGCGTCAACGATGCCCGCCACCACCATGCGCGCCGGCGTCGTGTTGCCCAGCCTCTCGCGCGCAATGTCGCCATCGGTCGAGACCATCACCGTCGCGCCGCGCGCCGCGCCCAGCCAATCCACCACCACAATCGGTTCGGCCGCCGCGCCGCCGGCCGCCTCAAGACGTTGCGCCAGCAGAAAACGGCAGCCATCCAGAGTGGAATGCTTCACCGTTGCAACGACCGTGCCTTCAATCCGCGCTAAGAACATAATTCGAGTCCTAAATAATGCGCAGCGCGCCGCCAACAACCATCTGGCGCTCGCGCGTAAACGTGAGCGGCGTGGTAACTCCCTCGCCGGTCGGGGTTGCAATCGTGTGGCTGAAGTATCCCGGTCCGCCGACGCCTAAAGAAGCCGACGACGTTGCGTTCTGAATGAAAAGTGTGGTGTTCATCTCGCGCGCCATGCGCGTTGCCGTTTCCACATTGTTGCTGTGAATCATGGCCGTGTGCCGGTAGCCATGCTCGGCCTTCACCGCGGCGGCAATAGCCGCATCCACGTCCTTCACCCGTACCACCGGAATGAACGGCATCATCTGCTCTTCAACAACGAAGGGATGACTCTCGTCCGTCTCTCCAAAAAGCAGATCGGTGCCCGCCGGCGCATGCACTCCTGCCGCGGCGGCCAGAACGGCAACGTCCTTTCCAACCAGGTCCTTCTTGACGTGGGCTCGCGCGCAACCGCCGCCGCCTTCAAAGGTGAACGCGGCGCGCGTCAGCCGCTCAATGGCTCCCGCGTCCAATCGAAACGCGCCCGCGCGGCGCATGGCGGCAATAAACGCATCGGCAACCGAGGCCACTACAAAAATCTCCTTCTCGCCGATGCACAGCAGGTTGTTGTCAAAGGCCGCGCCCTCGATGATGCACCGCGCGGCGCGATCCAGATCGGCCGTTTCGTCCACAACCACCGGAGGATTTCCGGGCCCCCCCGCAATCACGCGCTTGCCCGACTTCGTGGCTGCCTTCGCCACCGCCGAGCCTCCGGTCACGCACAGCAGCGCGATTTTGGGATGATTGAAGATCTGTTCCGCGGCTTCGATGCCCGGCTCCAGCGCCGTGGTCACAACGTTGGTCACGCCCAGTTCCCGCTCAAATTCGCGGTTCCACAGTTGCAGCGCGTATTGCGCTACCTTTGCGCCCGAGGGGTGCGGCCCGAACACCGCGGTGTTGCCGGCGGCGATAATGTTGATCGCGTTCGAAGCCATCGTCGGCACCGAATGCGTGACCGGCAGCATCATGCCGATCACGCCCCAGGGTGCGCGCTCGATGATGCACAGGCCGGTGCGGTCGCTGCGCGCATCGCTGCGCATGGCCTCAACGCCCTGCACGTAACGCATGTTGGTCAGCTTCACAATCTTGTGATCGAGGCGGCCAACCTTGGTCTCCTCCATCTCCATGCGGCCCAGTTCCTCGCGTCGATCGTTGCACACGCGGCAGATGATGTCGATCAGCCGCCCGCGTTCCTCGAGGCTCATCGCGGCAACCTTCTTCTGCGTTTCGAAGGCGGCGTTCGCGGCCGCATCCACGGTCGCGAATACTCCGTCGCCGGCCGCAGCGCCGCCTGTTGCCAGGCTGCGCGAGGCTGCGGAGGTCCGCATCTGGATGCCAAGCCGCGCCACCACTTCCCTGGCTATCTCCGCAATCATCTGCTGCGAGACCGGTTCTTGAATTTGCATTTACGGCTTCTCCAAAATCGCGCCTTCAATTTCCACGGAATCCACGATGCCCACGATCACCGCGTCCACGGGCGCGTCTTTCGTGGCCGGCGTCAGCCGAGCTGAGCTGCCCTGCGTAAACAACACGCATTCGCCCACGCCGGCGCCCACGCTGTCCACCGCCACCACCGAGCTGCCTGAAACCTGCAGCTTGCCGTCTTTCGCAATGTACGGCTGAATCAGCAGCAGCTTCATGCCGTGAAACTTCGCGTTCTTCTGCGTGGAAACAACTTTGCCGATGATTTTCGCTATGAACATGCCCGCTCACCTCGCGCGCCGCGGCGCTCAACTTCCCGCCGCGCGCCTTTACTTCGGCAACACGGCCCCGATGTTGTCGTGGGGACGCGCGATCAGGTGCGCGCTCACCACCTCGCCCGCCGCGCGTCCGGCGCTGGCGCCGGCGTCCACCGCGGCCCGCACTGAGCCCACGTCGCCCGATACAAATACCGAGCACAGGCCGCTGCCCACCTTGTTCCAGCCCACAAATTTCACGTTGGCTGCCTTCAGCATCGCGTCCGTCGCCTGCACCAGGGCCACCAGCCCCTTGGTCTCGATCATTCCAATCGCTTCATTCGCCATCTCAGCTTCTCTCCATCCCGCTTTTGATTCCGGTTACTTCAACATGCTTTCCACCAGAGCATCGTGGGGCCGCGCGATCACGTGCGAACTCACCAGCTCGCCCACTGCCTTGGCCGCGGCCGCGCCCGCGTCCACCGCGGCCCGCACGCTGCCTACATCGCCGCGCACAATCGCCGTCACGTAGCCGCCGCCGATCTGCACCGTCTTCACAAGCTCCACGCTGGCCGCTTTTACCATCGCGTCGCTCGCCTCCACCAGCCCCACCAGGCCCCTGGTTTCAATTAATCCGATTGCTTGACTCATCTCGTCTCCCCTGTCTGCTCAGGCTCCCGCTTTGCGCGGCGCCGCTGCTTTGCTCTGTTGTACGAAAGACGGCAGCTCGTCGTGAGGCCGTGAGATCACTTGCACGCTCACCACCTCGCCGATTCGCGATGCTGCTTCCGCGCCCGCGTCCGTGGCCGCCTTCACGGCTGCCACGTCCCCTTCAACAAAGGCGGTCACCAGACCCGAACCTACGGTCTGCCAGCCGGCGAAGGACACGTTTGCTGACTTGAGCATGGCGTCAGTCGCCTCAAACAGCGCAACCAGGCCTTTGGTCTCAATCATTCCCAGCGCTTGCTTCATTGCTTCCTCTCTTGTTCCATCGCGTTATTTGAAAATCTCCACGTCTTTGGTCAGGTGCAGGCCGCAGGCGTTCGCCTCGTCGGTGTCCATGTGGACATTGAGGCGCGCCGCAGCGTCGATGCGCACATGAACGTTGTTGAAGGTCAGCCCCGATGGTCCGCCGATGCGCAGCTTCATCACGTCCCCTGTGCTCACCCCGAAATATGCGGCCTCTTTGAGATTCATATGCACGTGAATCGCGGCGCGCATCACGCCTTCCTTCAGTTCCACCACGCCCTTGGGCCCGATGATCACCGCGCCTGGCGTGCCCCCAATGTTCCCCGAAAGCCGCACCGGAAGATCGTTGAATCCCAGCATGATCGCGTCCGTGAATGCTAGTTCCACCTGCGACTGCTTGCGCATCGGGCCCAGAATGCGCAGGTTTGAAATCAGCCTGCTGCGCGGGCCCACAATCGTCACCGTCTCCTTCGCCGCAAAGTTCCCTTCCTGAAAAAGCGGCCGGTCAAAGGTCAGCTCCGAACCCGGACCGAAAAGAATGTCCATGTCCTCGCGGCACACGTGCATGTGACGCGACGACGCCTGCACAGTCAAAACCGGCGCTGCTGCGTTTTGCTCTCTTCCCAAATACTCGAGCGCGACCTGGCGGACAATCCGCTCCACCAGAGAGCGATCGATGGGCGATCCGCTTGCCGCGGCAAGCGGATTTGGAGCCGCTGATCTTGCCATAACCAATCCTGTCTTACGCTGTCTCACTCCGCCGTTCCCTACGCCACCGTTGTTGACACCGTCTGTCCCGCCAATGCTTGCGCCCGGCTTACCACCGCCGCCGTCTCACGGGCCACAATCATCTCCTCGTTTGCCGGCACTACCAGAATCTTCACCNNTTGTCCAGCTCAATGCCCAGCCCGGCAAGATCCCTGAGAACCGCGGCCCGAATCTCCGCGCTGTTTTCGCCAATGCCGCCCGAGAACGTGATCGCGTCCACGCCGCCAAGCTCGAGCAGAAATGCGCCCACATAGTGCCGGATTCCGTACACAAAAACGTCCAGCGCAAGCCGCGCGCGCTTGTCGCCCTTCGCAGCGGCCGCAGCCAGGTCGCGAAAGTCGCCGCTCCCGCCGCTGATTCCCTTGAGCCCCGACTTGCTCCCCAGCAGCGCCGCCATCTGGTCCGGGGCGAGGTTGAGCTTCTTCATCATGTGCAGCACGGCAAACACATCGATGTCGCCCACCCGGTTGTTCTGCGCCAGGCCCGACTGCGGCGAGGCGCCAAAACTGGTGTCCACGGCCACGCCGTTGCGAAACGCCGCCACGCTCGAACTGCCTCCCAGGTGGCAGGAGATGTGGCGCAGGCCGTCCTGCCCCAGCAGCGCACGCGTCCGCTCACTGGCCGAGCGATGACTGGCCCCGTGAAACCCGTAGCGCCGCATCCCGAACTCGCTCCGCCACTCGTAAGGCACAGCGTAAGTAGTTGCCGCCTCGTCCATCTGCCGGTAAGGACCGGTCTCGACAAGCGCAACCAGCGGAACCCCCGGCAACTCCTGCCGAAAGGCCTGAATCGCAGCAATATAGGCAGGATTGTGGGCCGGCGCCAGGAACGAAAACTCCTTCATCGCCCTGAGAAATGCCTCATCGATAATTTGCGCCTCATTCAGCCCACCGGCGTGAACCGCCTTGAATCCCACCGCGTCGATCTCGGCCAGATTCTTCAGCGCTTTTCCCGGTCCGGCAATCGCCGCAATGCACTTGCGAATCGCCGCCGGATAGTCGGCGCACTCCCCGTCCGGCTGCCCGATCCGTTCCACCCGCCCCTCGGCCAGCACCGTCTCCTCCGGCATCTCCAGAACCTGGTACTTGAACGACGTGCTACCGATATTTGGGATAAGACATTTCATTTATTGGCTGTTATTGAATGAAGTTGAATGATAATATACATTATTGATCGAAGTCAATCGCCATATTGCCATATTCTGATAGTTTCTGAAGTGGAGTGGGATCATCATGCCAAGCAGCGGCAGCTCGCGCCTCCAACCCTCCGCAGCCAATCCGGCCATCGCCCGCATTGAGGAGCTAGGAATTGTAGGCGCCGGCGGCGGCGGTTTTCCCACTGCCGTCAAGCTCCAAACCACCGTCTCGGTGGTTATTGCCAATGCCGCCGAGTGCGAGCCGCTGCTGCACAAGGACAAGGAACTTCTTCACCATCACCCTGAGCCGTTTCTTCGCGGCCTGCGCGTGGCCATGGATCTGGTGGGCGCGCGCGAAGGCGTAATCGGCGTCAAGGAGAAGTATCACGAGATTATCGAGGCGCTCGAGCAACAGGCGCCGAGTGGCGTGCGCGTGGTTCCCCTGCCCGACGTCTATCCGGCCGGCGACGAATTCATCCTCGTGCACCTGGTCACCGGCCGCGTGATTCCGCCCGGCGGCCTGCCCAAAGATGTGGACGCGGTGGTCGCCAACGTTGAAACGCTGATGAACATCGGGCTCGACCGTCCCGTGACCCACAAGTACCTGACCGTGGCCGGCGCCGTCGCCACACCGGTCACGCTGCGCGTCCCGGTCGGCATCACCATCGGCGAAGCGATTGAAGCAGCGGGCGGAGCCACGGTTCCCGACGTCGGAGTCCTGCTCGGCGGCGTGATGATGGCCAAGCCAGCCGCCAGCCTCGAAGTTCCCATCACTAAAACTACCGGCGGCATCATCGTTCTGCCAGCGGAACACGCGCTCATCCGGCGTCACAACGCGCCCTGGATTCACGTGCAGCGCATCGGCCGCTCGGCCTGCGATCAATGCCGCTTCTGCACCGAGTTTTGCCCCCGCTTCCTGCTCGGCCATCCCATCGAGCCCCACCGCGCCATGCAGTCGCTCGGCTTCTCCAGCAGCGCCGACACCATGGTTGCCGGCACGCTTTACTGCTGCGAGTGCAACCTGTGCACCCTCTACGCCTGCCCCGAGGATCTCGACCCCAAGACGGTCTGCGTGCAGGCAAAACCGGTGGCGCGGGAGCGCGGCCTTACTTTCAAAGGCACGCCCGATTCGGTCACGCCGCATCCCATGGCCGAGTTCCGCCGCGTGCCCATGCGCCGCCTCATCGCCAAACTGGGCCTGGGCGAGTTCAACAACACCGGCCCGCTCACTGAATACGCCTTCGCGCCGCGCAACGTGAATCTGTTGCTCAAACAACATGCCGGCGCTCCGGCTGTTCCATTAGTCAAGTGCGGGGATCGCGTCCGCGAAGGCGATCTCCTCGCCGCTCCCGAAAATGGAACACTGGGCGCTCGCATTCACGCCAGCATCGATGGCAAAGTTACCGTAACCAGGGACGCAATCTTGATCGAGGCATAAGGCTGCAAAAGAACATGTAAGGCAGACCTGAATCGCAAATCGCCGCGCGCGAGACAATGTAAGACGCAGTTAGCAGGCGTAAGACGATGTAAGACAGCAATCAGGTAGCGTAACACGGCGCAAGATACGGACTCTCGGCCGTAAGAAATCCTAAACGCTCGCGGAAGGACCTATCGTGGCTACTCAAATCGATTCCATCGGACTCATCGAACTCTCCAGCGTCGCCACCGGCTTCGCCGTCGAGGACGTCATGCTCAAAGCCGGCGCCGTCCAGCTTCTGCTCGCCCGCAGCATCTGTTCGGGCAAGTTCCTCATTGTGGTTTCCGGCGACGTGGCCTCGGTCCAGGCCGCCTTGCTGGCCGGCGCAGCCGCCTCCGGCGCTTCCCTCATTGAGCGCCGCCAGATAGCGCGGGTTCACCCCTCGGTGCTGGCCGCCATCTCACAATCCGTCGACGTCGATCCCAGCCAGTTGCGCTCCCTCGGCGTCATCGAAACGTTTTCCGCGGCCAGCATCATCGAAGTCGCCGACGCCGCCATCAAGTCCGCCAACGTCACGCTGCTCCGCATTCATCTCGCCATGGCCCTCGGCGGCAAAGGATTCGTGCTCATGACCGGCGATGTCTCGAGCGTCCAGGCCGCGGTTGCCGCCGGATCGAAAGCCGCCGCCGATGACGGCATGTTAGTTGGCCGGGCAGTAATCCCCGCCCCGTCTCCGGAGTTATTCCGGGAGTATATCTAGTTAGATTGAACTTAGGTAGCTATCTGCTTCATTCAGCCAAGCACAATATGTGGGGTTTGACGAGGGGCCGGGCACGCAAGATGTTGGGGGCCACCTGAGTCAAGCAGATAGCTACCTGAACTTATTCGAGAACCAGTAAAGGTTATCGAATTATTAGTCGATAGTTATTCGGGTAATCCTCTTCATCCTTCATCTTGGATAACTGCTGTGAGGGAAATCCAATCTTATCGAGCGCTGACAGGTGATTCTACCGGCCCTCGAATCTTCTCCCGCTAAGTCGAACCGCTTATTTGCCAGGCTGCTTTTCAAAGAACGCTTCCACGTCCGTAATCGTTGCCGTCATTCGGTACGGCGGCAGGCTGGCCAGAAATGTCTGTCCGTACCGCTGCCTGCGGATCCGCGGATCGAGCAGCACCAGCACGCCGCGGTCTTCGAGCGACCGGATCAGCCGTCCGAATCCCTGCTTCAGCGTCAATACCGCTTCAGGAACCTGGTAGTCGAAGAAGGGCCGGCCGCCCGCCTCTTCAATGGCCTTCATGCGCGCCTGCACCACCGGGTCGCTGGGGACGGCAAAAGGTAATCGATCGATGATTACGCAGCTCAGCGCCTCGCCCTGCACGTCCACTCCCTGCCAAAAACTTGCGGTCCCGAACAGCACCGCGTTGGGCGTCGTGCGAAACTCCTCGAGCAGCGCCTTGCGCGGAGCCGTGCCGTGCAGCAGGATGGGAAATTCCAGTACCGGCATCAGCCGCTCGTAGAGATCGTGCATCTGGCTGTAGCTGGTGAAGAGGCAAAAGGCGCGGCCGCGCGTGATCTCGAGTACGCGCCGAATACACAGCGCCGCGGCCTCGGGAAATTCCGGCTCGCGCGGGTCCGGCATCCC
>PLSH01000024.1 GCA_003165095.1 Acidobacteriaceae bacterium | reverse complement strand
ACGTTGGGTGCTGGAGAATAGAGCGCCGCAGATGTGGCCGGATTCACTGTCAGCGTAACGGTCGCCGTCGCCGTCGTGTAAGCCGTGGTAACGGTCGGGGTGAAGGTCACCGAGAGCGTCTGCGGACCAACGGCAGGCAATGTTCCTGCGGCTGGAGTATAGGCGAAACTTCCCGGCGCGTTTGCGGAGGCATCAAGCTGGGTTGCGCTCAGCGCCGTCCCGTAGGTGATCGCGGCGGGTGTCGCCCAGATGATCGCGGGGGTTTTGGCGATTGCAGGCACATCTGCAACATGAATGTTCTCGGTAATGGGAATAAAGATAGGCGCAAGCGCCGAATCAGCATCGGTAACGTGGATGCTCTCGATGATGGGAATAAAGATGGGCGCAAGCGCCGAATCAGCATCGGTAACGTGGATGCTCTCCACGATGGGAATAAAGATGGGCGCAAGCGCCGAATCAGCATCTGTAACGTGAATGCTCTCCACGATGGGAATAAAGATGGGCGCCAGGGCCGGTAAACCGGCGTCTGAAATATGAAGAGTCTCGTTGATGGTCAACAGCGTCGATTGGACCAGTGCGGGCACATTGTCTGAAACATTGATGGTTTCGTTGATCACCAGAGGTGTTGACTGAATCAACGATGCTGCATCGGAGATATTGAGCGTCTCCTGGATGTTGAGCAATGTTGGTACGGCCGGTAACGTACCCACACCCACGAGCTGAGAGGTCTGGGTTCCCGCCGTGTCCGTAATGATTACAGCTGCCTTGAACACGTCAGGCGGAGGGTTGCTGGTTGGAGCGGCGATGGGCGGACTGAACGTCACCGTGACAGTGCAGGCTGAACTTGCCGCAAGCACGGCGCCGCAGTTGCTGGACGGCGTAAAGGCGCTCGCGCCGGTCCCCGTGATGGTGATCGAAGAGATTGGCAGCGGATTCGTATCGTTGTTGGTGAGCGTCAGCGGTTGTGACGATGTGCCGTTTTGAGGAGTGAGGAATGAGAGCAGCGGGGGCTCAAGCGTAACCAGCGGCGATGAGCCCAAACCGATGCCGGTGAGTTGGATGATCTGCGGCGTGTTGGGCGCGTTGTCGGTGACGCTGTCCTGAGCAACGACGAAGTTGGGAGAAGAGGTCTGCGGCGTGAAATCGACGCTGACGGGACACTCGTAGCCTGGAGCCAGAGACTCCAGGTCGTAGCAATCGGCGCTTCCGGTTGGGTCTGTCACATCGCGAATATAGGTGTTGAAGTTAATTCCCCAGAGCGGCGAAATGAAGGGGCTGGTGAACTGGAGTGTGCCGCCGTTACCCGCATTAAGCACGGTAGCTGTAAGCGGCGCGCTGACGGTCAATGGCTGCTGCGCGTTATCGAACTGTCCGAACGGGCCTGCGAAGGGCAAGATCGATTGCGAGACATTGACCTTGCGCACTCCGCCCCAGGCGCTGCCGATGTATATATTTCCCAGGCCATCCAGACGAACCTGCGCCGGGTGACTGAGGCTGGCCTCCAACGCGGAGCCGTCGGAGTTGGGCTGACCTACGTCGCCATAGCCCGCAATGTTGAGTTGATATTGTGCGTTCGGAGAGCCCGCAACGGTTTGGATGATCTGGGTTCCCATATCGATCCGGCGTACCACGCAGGCTGCCTGGTCAGCCAGATAGATGTTGTTGGCGGGATCGATGGCGAGGCTGTTCCAGCCCGCGTAGGCCGCACTTCCTTGCGGACCCCCATCGCCGGACTGCCCGGCGCAATAGCCCTGTTGCTGTGAGCTGGCGTTTGTATCGCCGCTGACGGTGGTGATTATCCCTGTGGACATATCCACCATGCGCACGTAGCGTTGCGAATTGAGGAAGTAAAGGTTGCCGTTACCATCGAAAGCGAGATCGCCCGGATTGATGTTGGCGCTGGTTGCCGGTCCGTTGTCGCCGCTGTTGCCGGAAACACCGTTGCCCGCCACGACGCTTACGATTTTGGTCACGGCATCCACTCGCCGCACACGCGCACTATCAGTGAAGTAAAGATTCCCTGCCTGGTCGAGCGTCATGAATCCCGGAGTGCCTAGCGCTACTTGCAATGCCTTGCAGCCGTCACCCAGGCTATCGGTCTCCGCTCCGCATCCAAAGCCGCCATAATAGCTGCCCTCGTTCATCCAGATCAGCGAGCCATCTATTACGGTCTGCCCTGTTGCGGTGGGCCACGCTGGAGCGACCAAGCCGGAAGCGCCGCCCTGTAACGCCGTGTAGAGGTATTTGACCGCAGCCACTGTCACCACAATTTGTGTCGTCGTCGCAAAGCTTGTAGTGGACGCCCAAGCGCCCGGAGGCACAAAGCCCACAGCCGTACTGATCATGCTGGTGACTGGGTCGATGTAGCGGATACGGGTGGGATTGCCGTAGTTGTCCGCACCATTGACGAAGTAAAGACCGTCCTTAGCGTCGAGCGCAAGGCCTGCGATGGATTGGCCGAGCTCAGCTCCGAGCGCGGTTCCACCTTCTCCGGCGATGGGCTCGATATAGCCGCCCTGAGGAAACGGCGTGCCGGCGTAGAGATGAATTTCGCCGCTGGTATCGGTCTTCCAGATGACGTTGTTCAGGGTGTCTGCGACGAATACCTGACCGAGAGGATCAACAGCCATGCTGCTCTGAAAGCCGACCAGGGCTTGAGGACCAGGACCGTCAGCGCCGACGATGCCGTCGGCAACTCCAAGTGAGCTGCCCACCAACGTAGTAATGATGCCGGGCGTGAGGGATGCTAGCGGACCTGTGCCCGTGCCGCTCAAGCCGAAGGCATACGGCACCGGTCCGTGCGTTTCCACGTCAATCACCTGAAGAGGAGCGTTGCGAATTCCAACGGCCGCAGGGGTGAAAGTGATGGGCAGGGAGCAAATTGTTCCTACCGCATTCGCAGCGCCACCTATCGTGCAACCGGCGACTGTCCCGAGGGTGTACTCGTTGAATCCGCTCGCAATCGCGATCGAATTCAACGCGACCGCGTTGTTCAAAGTCACGGTGACTGTCTGGGTCGTGCTTTGTCCGACTGCAGTCGGGGGAAACACGGCGTTGCCGAGTGTAAAGCTGGTCAGCTGCGCCGGGGGGTTCCCGGTCCCGCCTGCCAGTGGCTCATCTTGCGTAATGTACTGGTAGACGTTATTGACGATGCGCACTCCGCCGGAGTCGTCCTGCACCGTCAGATTTGCCGCATAGTAGCCGTAGGTAAGCGGCGAGAAGTTGACACCAATCATGCAACTGGCGCCTGCCAACACCGTTGCGCCGCAGGTATTGCTGACGATTCCAAACCGGCTTGGCTCGTTCCCTGAGAACCCCCAACTGCTGGGGTTGAGATTGAGTGTTGCGTTGCCTTGATTGAGCAGCTTTACCATCTCTGTCGCGCTGACGGTACCCGGCGCCGCATTAGGCCAGGGCGGCGGGACGATTGTGAAAACTCCCTGCGGCGCTGTTCCCGACCCGGTCAACGACAAGGTCTGCGTGCCGCCGCCGCTGCTTGCGTTGTCCAATACAGAGAGCGTCGCGCTCGCGGATACGGTCGAGGTGGCGAGGAACCTGACGTTGATGGTGCACGACGCGCCGCCTGCCAATGGCGTGCCGGGGCCATACGTCGTGCCGTTGAAGTAGCCGCATGTATCACTCTCGTAGAAGTTGAGATTGCCGGGGTAACTGAAGGAGATCGAAGAGATCGTCAGCGGCGTACTGCTGGTGTTGGTCAGCATAAAGGATTGTGGCGCGGAGAACCCTTCATTCACTACCGAGACAAAGTTCACCGGAGTGCCGCTGAGCGTAGCCGTCGGCAGTGAGCCTGTGGCTGAGCCTGAAAGCGAAATCAGATCGCCGACGCTCGGGCTGGTCGCATAGCCAAGGAACGGCCCACCATCCTGCACAGGCGAAAACTCCGTCACCATGCCGCAGCTCTGCCCCGGACGCAGATAAAAGAAGGTCAACGCAGCATCGCAGTCGGAGATATTCGGATTTGTGCCGGTGTACGGCACAATCGAAAACAGTTGTGGGTTCGAAAACGCAACTTGAAACTCCGGGTTCTGCAAAACATTGGGGCTCTGTCCCTGCGGAGGCAGAATGTCCTCATCTGTGACTACGCCCGACAGCATGTTGGGTGTGCCAAGGTTGACCGTGCCGAAGTTGAACGCAGACTGATGCCCGTCGACCAGCCGCACGCCATCCGACTCCAGAACATACAGATTGCCCAGGCCATCGACCACCACGCTCTCAGCCCCGCTCAGGCCGGCGGACGTGGCCCCGTTGCCATCGCCGGACGCAGTGCAGATACCGTTGCCAACCACGATCGTTGAGGAGGGTGCAGCCAAGCCTGTTTGTATGGTCGGGTTGTACTGCGAGATGGTGCAAAACGTGTGCCCCGTGAAGTAGATGTCGTCGCTGGCATCGACGCTGAGGTTCGTGGGCCCATCAACTCCCTGATAGACCGTGCCGATGTCGCCGCTTACAGCGTCCACTCGCCGCACAGCAACGTTTCCAAAGTCCGCGATGTAGACATTCCCGTTCGAGTCAGTAACGACAGCAGCCGGTGAGTTCAAATTGCCCAGGCTGGCCAACCCGCCGTCCCCGTTAAGCGGCAACCCGGTGTTGGCGGGACCGCCGGCAATGGTATAGATGTTGCCCGGAACCGCCGTTGTGCCGGGAATCTCAAGCGCGATCAGCGCGGCCAACTGCGCACCGCCGGCGTACACCACGCGCACCGCGTTGTTATTGCTGTCGGCGATAAAAAGGTTGCCGTTGCCATCTACAGAGATGCCCGAGGGAACAGAGAGCAACGCCGCCGTGGCTGGGCCGCCGTCGCCAGCGAAGCCCGGCGTCGGATTGTTCAGCGTGCCCGCGACAGTTGTAATAATGCCGGTGGTCGCGCTCACCATGCGCACTGCGCCGTTATTACTGTCCGAGATATAAATATTGCCCAGCGCATCCACCGCGACACCAATTGGGTTACTCAAAGGAGATGCGGTAGCTTGAACCCCGTCGACCCCTGCACCGGCCGCCGTGGGGACGCCGGCAATCGTGTAAATGTGCCCCTGCAAGGGATTCACTACATT
>PLSH01000095.1:7937-13048 GCA_003165095.1 Acidobacteriaceae bacterium | reverse complement strand
TGCAGATAGCCGGTGGGCGATGGCGCAAGCCGCCCGCGATAATTCGATATCGGCGCTGGAGGCTGGCTGGCCATGCTCAAGATTAGTTTAGCCAGTCAGGTGCTCGCGGTATATGTGAGAGGTTGGATTGGCGGTGAATGGACGCGGATCAGTCCGGCACATCTCCATTGCCATGCTGGTGCTGGTACTTCCCGATGCTCTGGTTGAGATGATCGGGATCGACTGAAATCTGAACCACGTCGAGCTCGTTGCCGTCCTTATCGACGACGAACATGCCCATCCGGGCGCCTTCGGGATGGATGAAGATGAGCGTCTGCTCATTGCCTTTCCTGTTGGTCTCGCGAATCATCCGTTCCCAGCCGGGACCCAGTTTTTCCTCGACAAGGTTATTCAGTTCTTCGCCATCCACCTGCGCAGGGAAGTTATCAAATTCAGCGACGTGCAGGGCGCTTACGCCGCCGTTTGTGGCCTTGTGGGCGATGAGGCTCGCGACTCCAAGGAAGGGGATGCGCGTGGCCGGTACGTGATAACGGCTCTCGATGGCGCCGACGACGCCATCGAATCCGTTCTGGCTGCCCGCGAAGACCACGACCGGCACGGCCAAAGCTGCAACACAGAGGATGGGAATCCACCAAAAGCGCTTCATTGGCCGCCGCCCTTCTTGTCCTTTTCTTTGCCATTTGCGTTTTTTCCCACGTTTCCGAGCGCGCCCAGGCCTCCCAGACCTTTCAGCTTGCCGAGCTGGTCCATGCGAATGGGCCCAAGAATCAGCACGATCGACAACTCCTTCGGCTCGGCGGAGAGAATGAATAGGCCGCGCGATTCGCCATTCACCATCTTGACCATCACGTCGGTGGATTCGCCGCTCTTGCGTTCGCGTTCGTGCACCATGGGCGTCCACTCGGCGGTCTCGAAGTACTGGCGAAGCTTGTCGACATCGACCATCGAGTAATCGCCTTCCTTGTCGAATTCGTAATCGCGGACGTAGATGCCGTCGAGACCCTCGATCAACTGGCGGGTGGCAGCCTCATCGCTGTCTTTGCCGTTCATGAATTTGGCCGCAAAGTCGAGCATGTTCTTGCCCAGCGTGACCTCGGTTACGTCAGAAGCGCGCGCGGCCAGCTCTTTTTCGACGGGNNTCCCGGCTACTGCGTGTCCTGATTACTGCGTGTTTCGGTTGCGAGCCGCGAGCTGCGCATTCATTTCGTTGAGCGCGTGATTGGCGATGCGCAGCGCGGTGAATACCTGCTCGCGGGCAGCTTCGCCTTTGCGCCGCTGCTCGGCGTTGCGCCAGGTGATGGCCCCGCCCAGCGCGCCGGCCAGCAGCACTGAAGCCGCCAGCCGCTGCCAAAACACTGCGCGGTGATGCAGGCGATCGGCGCGCTGAAAGCGGCGGCGCTCCATGATCTTTCGCTTCAGGCTGGGCGGCGCCGGCCGGCGCTCGAATGCTTGTTGCAGTTCCCGTTCAAAGTCGTCGATGGGTTCAGGCACGACGGATGTACTCCTTCAACTGGCTTTCGGCCTTGGCGCGGAGCAGCTTCAATCCGCGCTGCAGATGGCTTTTCACAGTGGCCAGCGGTGCTTCCAGCGTGGCCGCGATCTCTTCCGGGGTGAGGTCTTCCTGGTAGCGAAGAACCAGGGCCGCGCGTTGCGGAGCGGGCAGCGTGGCCAGCAGATTTTCNNACGCGGCGCAACCAGAAGCAGGCGTGCAGCGCCGATTCGATTTTGGCGAGATTGCGGTCCATCTCCATGAAAACGTCCTGCGCGATCTCCTCGGCCAGGCCGCGGTCGCCAGTCATGCGAACGGCCAGCGAAAAGACCATCGACTGGTGCTCGTCGACAAGTTGCTCGAAGTCCGGCTGCCAGTCATGGGCCATGAGATTCGCTTCTACTCTCTTATCCGCGGAAATGCGGGCGCTGGGATGCAGAGATTTACGCAATGAGGATAAAAAAGTTCAGGGGATGGAATGCGGTGGGATGGGAGAACGGGGCTGCGGTTAAGGTTCGTGGTCTTCCAGGTCTCAAAATCGAGACCTGGGCGCCCGCACATTTTGGTCTGATATGGACCGGCAAATTTGGGCCAGCCGCCAATTTCAGATCCCGATAGCGGGACCCGTGTCACCGCGCCTTAAAGGTACATCGGATTGAATAGGGCCTGCTGAGCGCGATCCGTCCTCGAAACAGAGCTGCTGTCGACCTCGTTGCCCCAAGACGTCCATCCTGGCCGGCTGTGGCGGGCGAACATTTCAAGGAACGGTCCGTAGCTACACGCCTCGATGATCGGATAGATTTCGTCCGGCTTTCGGGAGTGCTCCCGCTTTCGCGTGGCCAGAAAGTTCACCTGTCGTCTCCCCGGCGCCGCAGTGCGCATGCTTCCGCGAATGCCGAAGAGAACCAGTTCGGTCACATTCCTGAAGTAAAAGCCAACCCCACGCCCGTCCGGGCCACCGTCCTTACGGATTTTGTGCCAAACGATGTTGGTTTTGTATGTAAACCCCCACCTCTTCATTACCTCGAGGCCCTCAAGGATCAGCGTCTTTGGAACTCGGGGTTAAACCTGACCTTGGTCCGTCAGGCTGTTGCTATCGGGGTTGAACCTTCCGCTGTTGCCGATCGACGACTTCACTTGTCTCGGATGGAAGATCGCAATCGTGTCATAGAACTCCCCTCGTTTCATCCAAATGCCGTCGAATCCGAGCGACTTTATTCTTGCGACTACTTCCAAGTCCTCAAGGACCTCCCAGTTCGAGTTGTCATAATGGCCCGGGATCCCCAAACCCCACTCAGCCATGAGTTCTGCGCATTCATAGGTCCGCGGGTCGAACGGCCTGAGAACACGAAGAAAGAAAGGCATTATGATGACAGCCGCACCCTCCGGCTCATCCCGGAAGAAGGATTGCGAGTCATTTGCTTGCTGCTCGGCCACCAACGGGTCAGGGGTAAAGCAATGAAAGGCGTGATCAATATGAAAGGCGTCAAAATCAACGTAGGTCCCGTGGTACATGACCAGAGGGCGCCCATTGGAATCCGTAACCTTACTTTCTCCGAACCAAGCCTTGAATTCGCCACTCTCCGTGATCGGGCCGCAGTTGGCTGTCGCACGCTTTCGTTTGGTCTCGGCTCTCATCGCCAACCCTCTACCCCGTTTTCAGTCAATCTCATCGGCTGGAGCGCGGCTTTCATGAAGGCGTTGTAAGGCTTAATGCGGTCATATCAAGATTTGATAGGTTCCATCGCCGAGGAACGCCAAGTACCCGAGATCACGCAGCGCCTGCAATTGTTGTCGAATCTTGGGGCGAATGTTTCGGTTGCCAGGATAGGCAAGGAGAAATTGCTCCTCCTTCTTGTATAGGTCGTTCAGAGTGAACGCCTCCCTTTCAAGTCCACGAATGACCTGCAAGGTCAGCGTCGTCCACCCCCTCATTACTGGTTTGATGTTCTTGAGTTCTCCGAAACGTTGAAAGGCCTCCCGTACCATCCTGGGCTCGTTTGGACCCCGCGAACCAACTATTTCGATTTGAGCATCTTTCGCGATCCGATCGAGCCGAATATTGCAGCCAACCCATCCCGCGCGACGGGCTGTCGCGGATAACGGCTTACGCTCCTGAATGACATTCGGAGTCAGAAACAGGTGGTGGACAGCGGTTAGGCTTCGAATCTCCCATTCATCGTTCCGCTCAAGCATCATCAGCGTTGGTACAGAACCATTGAGAATTCGTGCCATCAAGGCGCTGTAAGCGCCGTCAACTAATGTCCTTTTCGGTCGATTACGAAATGCCTTTAGCTCGTATCTCTGATCGCACTCGGGACATACGAAATCGGTGGCTTTGGTGTTTGCCGCAGTAGCGCGAAGGACATCGCTCTCGCAGGACAGACAATAGGCGTTCAGCCGGAACCAAGCCTCCGACAGGACGCGCGACCTTTGGGCTTGGCTGCCATATCGGTCAGCGATCGAAATGTCGCAGTGCAATTGCATCTCTTGCCTCAAGATCGCAGGGGGCATCCTAAGGATACGGCATGTGCTGGCTGCCGCCCGGTGCCTCGCCCTTCGCGCTTTTTTCCAAGAGCGGGATG
Source organism: Acidobacteriaceae bacterium (assembly GCA_003165095.1). Next base: position 8,974 of record PLSH01000095.1, on the reverse strand, counting down.
ACGCCCCCAAGGCCTTTCTATTCCCTATCCCCTTTTTCCCAAAAGAGGTCGGGGATGGAATGAAACGCAATCCGGGTAGGCGCGGCTTTAAACGCCGTAAGCATGGTTGCGGGAGCTAGCGTACTCATGCCGTACTTCGAGTTCAGCTGGTCCATGGCGGCGAGCAGGCGGGTGCGGCTTTGCTCGTCCTCCGTGCCGTCGAAGAGGTTGAGCGAGTGGAGGCGGTCGGGGACGAGGCCGCCGAGATGGACGCCGATGAAGTAGGGATGGTCGTATTCGGGTCCCGAGGGGCGCGATTCCCAAAGGCGGCGCAGCGCGGCAATCAGCGTGGGATTATCCTGGCACTCGCTGAGGCGCAGGTCGCTCTTCCATCCGCGGGTTGGCACGCCGAAGCGGGAGACGGGCGCGTGTTGGCCGCGCGGCGCCGCGAAGCCGATGGCGAGGCCGATGTTGGCTGCCCAGAGGCCGTTCGATCGCAGGCGCATGGCTGCTTTGTGGAGCAGCTTGTGGGCCACGGCCCAGGCTTTTTCCGCGGTGCGCATCTCCGGCGCCAGCACGTGCGAATGGCTGATGGACTTCAGGTGCTCGGTCTCGGACATCTCGAAGTCTTCGCCGCGCAGCCAGTGCCACAAGCGCTCGCCCCACACCGATCCCCAAAGCTGGCCGGCTTGTTCGCAGTCAAGAGCGAGCAAATCGTTCATCGTGCCGATGCCTTTTTCGTTGAGCCGCTTCTCAGTTTGCGCGCCGACGCCGGGCAGATCGCGCAGGGTGAGGCGGCTGAGAGCCTCAGGCAGAATATCGAGCGGAAGCGCGACCAGGCCGTCGGGCTTCTCCATNNTGTCGCTGGCCACCTTGGCGAGATAACGGTTGGTGGCCAGGCCTACCGAGCTTCGCATCATGGGGCCCACGCGCTCGCGAATTGTTTGCTTGACACGAATGCCCAAGTCCAGGGCCGCACGCAAGTGCCGTTCGCGGCCCATGAGGCGGCAGGCCATCTCGTCGATGGAGCAGACGGCCGTAACCGGCAGGCAGCTCTC
>PLSH01000095.1:0-7910 GCA_003165095.1 Acidobacteriaceae bacterium | reverse complement strand
CCGCGCAACTCGGGACGCACCTCCTGCTCAACGGAAGCGAAGTAGGAGTTGAGGTCGACGAAGAGCCAATTCACGAACGGACCGCTGACCGGCTCGGGTGCGATACACGCCGGCGGCTGGGCCAGGTTTTGAAGCTCTTCCGGCCACTGGCCAGAGTTATGGGCCTGGTTATCGCCCGGATCCGGGTTGGTCGCGGTGGGCATCTTTGACTATTTTCGCCTTTTCTTCTCTGTTATTCAAGTAACAAGATACAAAATTTTTGGCAGCGCCAACCGGTAAGGGGGGCAATACGTCAATATTCTCGTGGGAAATCGTGAAAGGACTTCACGGCGTGGCAGCGACTTAGATATGGTCATTGCAGATGAATAGTCTGTTTCATTGGCTTCAAACGAATTCGAGCGTCCTCGCCATTCTGGTCACGGTGAGCGTAGCGGTGCTTCTCGTCTGCTGCCTGGAGTGTTCCAAATGCTCCTGCCGGGAAAAGGACGACCTGTTTCACCGCAATGAACTCTAGAGAGTATTGCAGCCGGAAACTGGAATCGCGCGCGTCCCCTGATGAAAGCGCATCCGCCATTCCCCGGATTCCAATGTCCATAGAGAACTTCGCAAAGTTGCCACGCGCTGGCCTGTCCGCGGATCGATGCGCACGGACCGATAGGTGACCAGCGCCACTCCCTCCGCAATCGGGCGGCAATTGAAATCCTCCATGACCGGCGGCTGGTACGTTTCGGTGGTCAGCAACTCGGCAATCTGCTCCAGCGTCCACACTCTCCCGGATGCACCGAATTCCTGAAAGTCCTCGGCCAGCAGGGCAGCCACTCGTGCACCATCGCGGCGCACAGCCGGATCGAGCAGGGACTCCTCGCAGCCGCGTAGATGCGCCGCGAGTTCGCTTCCGGTCAGACTCACGCGGCTCCTTCTATTCCCTTGCGCCGGAGGCAACAGGCGGCTTCAGGTACTGTTCAAACTGCGCCAGGATGCGATTGAAAAGATGCGTTCGCACGTCCGGCCCGGCAATCGAATGGGTCTTGCGCGGGTAGATCTGCAGGTCGTAGGGAACGCCGGCTTCGATCAGCTTCTGCACAAACTGCACGGTGTTCTCGAGGTGCACGTTGTCGTCGCCGGTGCCATGCACCAGCAGCAGGCGGCCTTTGAGATCGGCGGCAGAGTTGACGACGGAGTTGTCTCGATAGCCGTCCGCATTGCCCGAGGGCAAGCCCATATAGCGCTCGGTGTAGATGGAGTCGTAGTTGCGCCAGTCGGTTACCGGGGCCACGGAGACGCCGGCGCGGAAGCGGTCAGAGTGGGTCATGGCATAGAGGGTGAAGGTGCCGCCCCAGCTCCATCCCCACCAGCCCAGGCGTTTGGGGTCCAGTTGCGGGTACTTTGCCAGGGCGGCGTCCACCACGGTCAACTGGTCTTCTAGCTGGACGGGGCCGAAGTCATGGAATGTGGCCTGGGCAAAGGCGCGCCCGCGCATTCCGGTGCCGCGATTGTCGGCGTGGAGCACGGCGAATCCGTGCTGGGCAAGCAACTCGTCGAAGAGCAGCGAATCGCCCCAGTGATTGGACACCGACTGCGGCCCCGGACCACCGTAAGGATTTACGATCAGCGGCACGCCGGCGGGATTTGCGGGGCCATCGGGAAGCAGGATGGTGGCGTAGAGCGTGGACCCGTCGTGGGCCTTGACCTCAAGCTGCTCCGGCGCGCGCAAGTGGTAGGGCTCCAGCGTCCGGGCCTGCCAGACCAGATCGCACTTGCCCGCGGACTGGCAAAGGCGTACCGACGGCGGATCGATGCGCGTCGAGCGCTTTTCAACAAATGCACTTCCGATGGGAGCGAAGTTGCCGTCATGGAAACCTGCGCCGGAGGTCAACTGCCTGCGAACGCCGTCGAAGCTCACCTGCCACAACTGCTGTTCAAGCGCATTTCCCTCGTTCGAGGCATAGTCCACGAACTTGTCCTTGAAATCGGCCCGGTACACGTCGCCCACTTCGAAATCCCCGCTGGTGAGCCGCTTCTCCAGCGTGGCCGGGCCCGCATTGGGGTTCCGCCAGTCGTAGCTGTAGAGATAGAGATGATTGTGCCCGTCACTCCAGTTGGTGAGCACAATGGAACCTTCGTTCACGGTTACGTTGTAATTCTCGTCGAGGAATTTGTCGTCGTTGATCTGCAGGGCCAGACGTGCCTGGCCGGTGCCGGCATCGGCAAAATAGATGCCGCGGTGTTTTTGATCGCGAGTCAGCGTCTCGATCCAGAGCGTTTTGTCGCCGGCCCAACCGAATCGGGGAATGTAATCCTGCCCAGGCTCGATGGGCAGTTTGATCCAGGTTGTCCTGCCGCCTTTGGCGCCGACCACGCCCACGCGGACATCGGGATTTGGATCGCCGGGCTGCGGGTAGCGCTGCATATCCACCGTTGCATGGGTTGGAATCCAGTCAGTGAGCGGATACTGCGGCACCTGGGCCTCGTTCATCTGCAAGAAGGCCACGCTCTTCGAGTCCGGCGACCAAAAGTAGTTGCTGCGCACGTCGAGCTCTTCTTCGTAGACCCAGTCGACCTGGCCGCAGAGGGTGGCCGGATTGGGGGCCGGCGCCAGCATGACGGTCGGTGTTCCCGGCTCCTTGAGCCGGATGACCGCCAGTCCGTGATCGCGAATGAACGAAATGGCCGTGCCGTCGGGCGACAACTGGGGGTCGTCACCGGAGTCGGCGCCTGAATAGCCCATCTCCAGTCCCGCCCCATTGTGCAGGTCGTAAAGCCAGAGGTGCCCGCCCGAATCGAACAGCAGGTGCATGGAGTCCGGCGCCCACACGTAACTGGGCATTCCGTAGCGGCTGCGATGATCGCGGTCCTGCTCCGAGCCACCGTCGATGTTGAGCTGCGCCATTTTGTCGCGGCTCACCAGCACATGAGGCTTAGCCACGCCGGGATTCAGTTCGACCAGCTCTCCACCATCGACGTAAGTGAGCCGCGTTCCATCCGGAGACCAGGTCATCTCGCCGGGTGGTTTGCCGAGCAGGGATTGGTGACCATAGATTGCTTCCACGGTGAGCGGCTTTTGCGCGGCAACAGAGGCGGCGGCCAGCGGCAAAGCGACGATCGCGGAGAAAAGAGCGGCGGTTGCACGTGTCAACGAGGTTCCTCCTGAAGCGGAGCGGGGCCAAGGGGAGCAGGCTGCCATGAAAAGAACGGAGCTTCAAAAAAAGTGTAACCCAAGGACAGTGCCGGGTTGCCGCAGCGAGGGCAAAGAGTATATCTTCCGGCTCATGCAATGGACGAGTCCCCAGGAACGGCGAAAATTTGGCCAGACGCGGCGCAAGCAGATCGGCCGCCAACAACAGGACGGTCTGCATGCGAAGGCGCGGCCGGCCTCAGCTCTTGCACTGATCGAGCGCTCGATGCGCGGCCGCGTGCCCTCGCTGGTCAAGCTGAAGTACGAGCTGATGGCCGAATCGCCCTTCAGCTACTTTCGGGGCGCGGCTCCGGTGATGGCGGCGGATCTGGCGGTGAGACCCAACACCGGCATTGTGAGCCAGCTATGCGGCGATGCACATGTGCGCAACCTGGGCGCGTACGCGGGTCTTGACGGGCGGCTGGTGTTCGACATCAACGACTTCGACGAGGCCATCCGCGGGCCATTCGAGTGGGATCTGAAGCGCATGGCGGCCTCGCTGGTGCTGGCCGGCCGGGCCTCCGGGCACAAGGAGGGCTCCGCGCGCGGAGCCGTGGAAGCCTGCATGGAACGCTACTCCGCGCAGATGCGCGAGTTTGCCCGCATGCCTCAACTTGATGTCAGCCGNNCCGAGCGCGCCACGCCCCAGCACACGCTCGAACAGCTCACTGAGCCCGTTTCAACCAATGCTGCCGCGCCGCGCCACTTCAAGGAATTGAAGCCCATCCTGACCCGCGTGAGCAGTGCGCAGGCCGCGGCGGTGCTGGCCTCGCTGGGACCTTACCGCGCCATGCTCGAGCCGCAGCGGCAGCATCTCCTGTCGTTCTATCGCCCCGTGGATGTGGCCTTCAAAGTAGTCGGCACCGGGTCAGTGGGCCTGCGCGACTACTGCGTCTACATGGAAGGGAATGGCCCGCTCGACCCGCTCTTTCTGCAAATCAAGGAAGAGACTGCATCCGCCTACGCGCCGTATCTGCCCGACGCGCAGCCGCCTCATCATAACGGTCAGCGGGCGGCCGAAGCGCAACGCGCCATGCAGATCCAGACCGATCCGTTCCTGGGCTGGACGCACATCGGCACGCGCACGTACCTGGTACGTCAACTCAACGACCACAAGGGTTCGATCGATATCGCAGACCTGACCGGCGACAAACTGAAGGCCTACGCCGAAGTCTGCGGCGAACTGCTGGCCCGCGGTCATGCCCGCTCCGGCGACCCGCTGGTGATTGCGGGCTACCTGGGGTCCGGCGACGGATTTGCGGAAGCGCTGGCCAAGTTCGGCGGCCTCTACGCCAACCAGACGGAGAAGGACTGGGAAGAACTGCGCCGGTCGCGCAAGGCCAGGAACAAGCCGTAGATCGCTATCGCCGGTACACGTCATATCCGCGCAGACGCGCGGCCAGGGTGAACTCGCTCATCAATGCCTGCATGGTTGCCGCGCGATCGGGCGTGGGATCTTCCCTGGTTTGCAGGTCGCGCTTGACGATCAGCCAGCGGATGTTGCGGGAGCGCACCAGCGACGCGATCTCAGCGGGCGAATAAGGATCGATGGTGGGATCGAAGAACGGCACCGGAAATCGCGGCACGCGTCCGGTGGCAAAGTAGAACGGCTCCTCGCCAGGAAGCAGAACGATTCCGTCATCGAATAGAATGTTGGCCTGGGCGTAGCGCAGGAGATCGTCGATTTCAGGCAAGTACGGCCCCGGCGTGGCCAGACCGGCAAGCTGCGGAAAGGCGGAATGCGCGGGCGGCCCGTCAGGAAAGTACGCGTACGAGAGCCGCTCCTCGCTGGCCGTGAAGAACCCTCCGCATACCAGCAGCGTGACGGAGATGAGCGCAGCGAGCGCAGGCACAAACCAGCGCGCAGCGGCCTGGCGCCGCGGGAAGCGATCAAGAAATGCGAGCAGCTCTGCGACGAGCAATACAAGCAGGGGCCAGATTCCGTACGTCGAACCCCAAAGCTGCTGCGACATGAATGCGCCGTGGATGGCGGCGAGCAGAACCACCGGCAAGAACGCGCGCAGGGATGGTTCACTCCGCAGCCTGAACAGATTCGCGATCGCGAGCGCCGCGGCGAGAACGAGCAGGAGTGGCCAGAGCGCGAGCAGGCTGTCACCGCGCTCGTCGGCATCATCGTAGAGCAGGAGCGAGCCAAGCGTGAAAACAAATGGAGCGGCAAGAAGTGCGAAAGCGGCAATGTGCGCCCATCGAGCATTTCGAAACCGGCTGCGCAATAAGACGAGAGCTACGGCTACGCAGGGCAGAGCTAAGAGCAGGCCGGGATCGCGATAGATGCCGATCATGTCAGAGAGTCCCGGCAAACGGCGTTGCGCGGCAAACCGGATGGTCCAGTCAATATAGTTGCCGATGCCGGCGGTGAAGTGGAGCAGGAGTGCAGCGGCCAGCAGAGCGGAGCCCGCCCCGGCAAGCAGGGCCGCCAGGGTTGATGCGTCGCATTTGGCTGAATCCGTTTTCGCGCCCGGGATCGACCTCAAGGCCAGCAAGACAACAGCCGCGCCAAGCACCGCCAGCAGAAACGGCAGGCCCATATTCTGCTTGAAGAAAAGCGGCAGGCAAGCTCCGGCGCCGGCGGCGAAGCCGTTGCGCCAGCCTTGTGCCGGCGCTGACCGCTGCAGGAGCCAGATGGCCGCCAGAATCGAGAGCCCGCAGTCGCAGTCGTATTCGGGATTGGGCACGATGCAGTAGATGCCCAGGACGATGAGCGGCGCGGCGAGGAGAAGCGCGATGGTCCACGCCGACGGTACGCGGCCACGCAGCGTGTGGAGCGCGATGCGCCACGCGAGCACCGTGCCCAGCCCGCCGGTCAGCGCTACATAGAGCACATGGTGAAAGAAGACCCGGCCGGTGAGGCGGATGATCGCGGCCTGCATAAGAAACGTGAGCGGCGCGTGCGCCAGGGGAAAGTCGCGGTACGGCATCTGGCCGAGGGCGATGCGCTCCGCGGTGTTGAGGATGTAGCTCAGATCGAACAGGACCGCGACGTGCGCGTTCTGCCAGAGGATTACGCCGGCTGTGGCCAGAAAAAGCACCGCAGCCGCGGCCGCATCACGCAGACCCCAACGATTTTCCGGCGAGCCGGCCCTTGTTCTGATCATCCCCGACGATAGTAATAGATGTAACTGGGGGCCGAGCAGATGGCCATCATGAGCGCGAAAAACCAGCCGATCACGGTCCAGCCAAGAAAGATATTCAGCAGGAGGATTGCCGTGGAATTATGCGTGTGCCGCACCGACGCAACGATGGCAGGCAAGAAGTAGAGTCCGATGACAAAAATCAGGAAGTGCATGAGGTCTCCCGCATTTGTTCTCCAAGTTCTACGCAGAGTTTACTCCGGAAGTTCCGTGTTTCCATGAGGTTTTTGGCAACGGGGCCGGGCGGGTTTGCGCAGGGGGTCGAAGACTCAGGCTCTCACCTGGGACTCAGGCTCTCACCCGGAATGGATGAGGCCCTACAATGAACCGGTATGTCTACGGCAGTTCGTTCGCACGCCAAGATCAACCTGGGGCTGGCCATCGGCGCGCCTCGCCCGGATGGGTTTCATGCGCTGGTGACTGTTTATCAGACGCTGGAGATGCATGACATCGTCACGGTGTCGGCCCGGCCGGCGGCTGCCAATTCGATCCGCCTGACCTCGAACGACGAGCGTGTCCCCACCGACAGTCGGAATACGGCGTGGAAGATGGTGGCGCTGGCGCTGGAGGCATTGGGACGTACGGCCGAAGTCGAGATCGACATCGAAAAGCGTCTGCCCGTGCAAGGCGGCTTGGGCGCGGGCTCGGGCAACGCAGTGGCCGCGCTGATGGGTCTGGTAGCGGAACTGAGGCTTTCCATCGTTTTCGGCAAGGAGACACGGTGGTGGGAGATCGCGGCCGAAGTCGGCTCCGACGTTCCTCTGTTCCTCGTTGGAGGCACAGTTCTGGGTGTCGACCGCGGCCAAGTGGTTTCAGCCCTTCCCGATATCGAGCCCACCTGGTGTGTAGTGGCCGTTCCCGAGGCCGGCGTTTCCACGCCCCAGGCTTTTCGCGATTGGGATGCGCTGTGCGCGGCGGAGGGTTTGACCGCCGAGGCCAGCCAAGATAAACTGAATGAGTTGAGCCGCGCTTATGCCAGCGCCTTTGCGGGAGCATTCCCCAGAGGACGGCAGGGAGTTGGCTCCTCCGGTGTCCTCTCTTTGGGAGAGGACCGGGCCGGACCACAAGAGTCCGCGCTTGTCCGCACCGGGATCACGAGCTGGATCGAGAACGATTTTGAACGCGTCGTCTTTCCCCAGCATCCTTCCCTTGCAGAAATCAAGCGCATTCTTTTAGGCTTCGGCACGCCGGAGGCAGCCCTTCATGCTTCGCTGTCCGGGTCCGGTTCGGCGCTCTACGGGTTGTACCGGACCCGCAGAGATGCGGAAGCGGCGCAAGCCAGGTTGAATGAACAGTATGCGGACGTGCGGAGCACTTTGACCCGCACCCTGCCGCGCACCGGTTACTGGCGGGAAATGCTTTCGTAACAAGTGCATTGACAGCGGAACGTTCCGCGGGAGAGACTCGCGGGCGGGTTGCTGGAAATGAAGTAAGTTGGGCGATCGTCTAATGGTAGGACAGTGCCCTTTGGAGGCACTTGTCCAGGTTCGAATCCTGGTCGCCCAGCCAAGTTTTCTAATGCGGTACCCGAAGAACAGCCAAAGCCAACCAGCTTGGAGGTAGTCGGAAATGGAAGCGGGAAC
>PLSH01000093.1 GCA_003165095.1 Acidobacteriaceae bacterium | reverse complement strand
AAAAAATGCAGGTTAAGCACGCGCTAAGCGCGCGAGACGTAGTAAAGGCGAAGATCTGGGTGGTTTCGGCGGCGTCGATCATTCGTGTTCTCCCTTTGTGTGCGAAAAAGTATCAAAGTATTCAAAAAAGGCATGTTAAGTCTGGACTNNTGGTTTTGCTTACTGATTTAATTATACGCGTTGGAGGGAAACTACTATGCCAACTATTTTTCGGAGGTAAGTGATTGAAGGTTCGGGAGTTAGCGGATTTTTCTGGGTTCGAGGGGCTTGACATGCGAATTTGCTGGGGTTTTTGAGGGTGGGCATAGCGATTTTTTTGTTTCGGCTATGAGCTATGGGCTATGAGCTGTGTGGTATGAGGATGGAGCGGCCGGTGGTCGGCAAGAGCTAGGGCGGAGATTTTGTGGGAGAAAGGGTGGAGGGTTGTGGTGGGGCGGGGTTCGTCGGGATCCTTCGCGCTCGAAAGACGCGCTCAGGATGACAGCGGAAAACAAACAACGACGAAGAACAGGCAACGGCAAGGACAAGAGCAAAGGCCAATACGGAGATTCTGGCTGCGCCAGAATGACGATGCGGGGAGTCTGCGCCAGAATGACGACGGTGGGGCATGATTCGCAGGGCTGAAGCGCTGCGAATCATCCCGAAAAGCAAAACGTGAGTTGCGGCGGCGAAGTAACGGCTAGGAAAAAGGAGGCGCTAGAAGGGGATGTCGTCGTCGGTGATGCCCTGGTCGGCGTAGTCGGGCGCTGCGGCTGGGGTGGCAGGCGCGGCGCTTGAACCGTAGCTGGCGGTGTTGGACTTCGAGTAGCTGCCGCCGCCTTCGCCGCTGCTGCCGCCGGGCTTGCCGAGGAGTGTCAGTTCGTTGACCAGGATTTCGGTGCGGTACTTCTTCTGTCCGGTCTCTTTGTCGTCCCAGGAGCGGTTGGAGATGCGGCCTTCGATGAAGAGCTGAGTGCCCTTCTTGACGTAGTCGCGGACGATCTCTGCTGTGCGCTGAAAACAGACGATGTTGTGCCATTCGGTCTTGTCTGTCCAGTTGCCGTCCTGGCCCTTGGTGCGTTCGGCAGTGGCGAGGCCAAACGTGGCGATCTGCATCCCGCCCTGCGTAACTTTGAATTCGGGGTCTTTGCCTACGTTGCCGAGGAGAAATACTTTGTTGACGCCTTTTGCCATTTGTCTACGCTCCAGTGGTGCAGTGTCTGTGAAGGATGAGAATAGCAGATCAGCGAGTTAGCGAGTCAGCAAGTTAGCGAGTCAGCAAGTTAGCGAGTTAGCAGGCCGGCAAATCAGCGCGACAACCTCTAAAAGGGCCGTTCTCTCGCTGACTTGCTAACTTGCTGACTTGCTATCTCTTGCGGTTGCCGATGAGTTTGGCTGCCGCGAGGGCGAGGGTCAGCGTGCCCAGCGGCAGGCAGGCCATGGCGATCATCAGGGCCAGCCAGCCGGAGTTGGTGCGCGGGCCCTGGTGGCCCATCCCACCGCAGACGGTGAGCGCAAGCAACGCGGCAATCGCACCGCTGACAAAGAGCGCGAGGCCGATGCGGAAGAGTTGGCGGGTGTCTGGTTGCATAAAAGCAGGTGCGAGGTGCGAGGTTCAAGGTTCGAGGTGGGGCGCGCGCGGCGGCATCAGCGGATGACGGCTTGCAGGAAGTAGATATAGACGCCCGAGACCGAGACGTAAAGCCAGATGGGGAAGGTCCAGCGGGCGAGCCGCTTGTGCGCGGGAAAACGGCCGGTGAGCGAGTAGAAGAACGTGATGAGGATCATGGGCAGTGCGATGACGGCCAGCGGAATGTGCGTATAGAAGAGCACGATGGCGTAGCTCAACCAAAGCGCTCCGTGGTGGGCGATGTGCAGATGCGTCTCTCCGTGCAGCGTGAAGTTGACCAGATAAGTGACGAGAAAGATCGACGAGAAGAGGAAGGCGAAGAACATGGAGGCGCGATGGTGCAGGATGCGGCACTCGCGGATCTCGCGCAGGCCGGTGACCAGCGCGATGGTGGAGAGCGCGTTGAGCACGGCGTTGACCAGCGGCAGCCAGCGCAGTTGGGTGCCGGCAACGTCGGTGGGCGCATGGAAGTAGACCAACCAGCAGATGAGCGCGCTGGCCGCGGCCGAGAGGCCAAGGATGCCAAGGATGACGCCGGGCGGGGTGCGGAGGTTGGCGGGTTTGGGGTGGTTGATGGGCATGGGTTCGACTCTGGTGTGAGTTTAGAACAACAGGCGGCCGCGGGCGTCCAGCATCATGGCGGCGAGCAGCAGCGGCAGATAAATAATCGACGCGTGCAGCAGGTCGCGCGCGGGCTGGCGGTGCGAGGGCGCGTCGGCGTCGTGCAGGAGCGGGCTGCGGGCCGCCTCTCCAAATCCGATCCGCGCAAAGCGAATGGTACACCCGAGGTAGCCCAGCGAGAGAAGCGCGGCGGCAACGGCGAAGGCGGCGCCCGTGGTTCCCTGTGCAAACGGCCACAGGCTGACGGGGAGCATCAGCGCGGCGTAGAAGAGCGCCTGGACGACGGTGGAACGGACGGCGTAGCGGGTGTTCGGGATGGTGGGCGTGATGCGGATTCCGGCGCGCGCGTAGTCTTCGCGGTACATCCATCCGATGGCCATGAAGTGGGGAAACTGCCAGACGAAGAGGATGGCAAAGAGCGCGACGCCGGGCCACTCGATGAGGCCGCGCGCGGCGGTCCAGCCGATCAGCGGAGGCATTGCGCCGGGGAAGGCACCGATGAATGTGTTGATGGTGCTGACCTGCTTGAGCGGCGTGTAGATGGCCACATAGCCGACCGCGGTGAGCAGCGTGAGCGTGCCGGTGAGCGGGTTGGTGGCGTGGGCCAGGTAGATGGAGCCGAGGATGACGGCCAGGAACCCGACCAGCAGCCCGTGCGCCAGACCGATGCGGCCAGTGGCCATGGGGCGGTCTTCTGTGCGGTGCATCAGGCGGTCGGTCCTGCGCTCCAGCGCCTGGTTCAGCGCGCTTGCCCCGCAGGTGACGACCGCAATTCCGGCCAGCGCCTTGACCGCTCCCACATTGAACGGACTGATGCCGGAGCGCAGGCTGCCCAGGTAGAATCCCGCCGCCGAGGTGATGAGCACCATGGTGGTGACGCGCACCTTGAAGAGCGTCGCGTAGTCGGCCAGCAGGCCCGGGGGCGGGGTTGCGGCGTCGGAAGGCGCAACGTCAGGGTTCGCGGCGGCAGGCGACGCGAGCGGCAGCGGTTGGTTCTGCGATGTTGCGGTGAGGGGCACAGCCTTCAGCATAGCGCGTTTGCATTGCGCAGAACTGCGACATGCGGCGGCGGGCGGCGGGCGCGGGTCGCCGAGGTTGAGCGCTCAGGCCATCGTCATTGTGCCGGTGTTGCGGCGGGAAGCGGGGCGTGCTCTTTCTCCGGCCAGGGCGGCAGCAGCTTCAGCAGCACCCACAGAATGCAGAGCGGGAGAATGGTCAACGCGATCGCCACGAACAGTCCCTCTTTGCTGACCAGGCCCATCTTGTAGGTGGTGTATCCGAGGAAGCTCTTGGAGAACAACTGGCCGCCGATGACGACATTCCAGCGCATGGCAAAGATTCCGATCTGCACCAGGCAGCCGGAGACGACGTAAATGCGCTTGCGAATGATGGCGGGGAGCTGGGTGACCTGAACGATCCCTAACAAGATGATCGGAACCAGCGTTCCGATGCATATCTGGAGCACGATCTGCGAGAAGTAGAGCCTGGTGTGCACCATGAAGTTGAGGCTGCGGAAGCTTTCGTCCGCTTCATAGACGCGATGGATGAGATCCAGCATCTCCAGGCTGAAGTCGAGGATGAAGATGTAGAAGAGGTACATGGCGATGGTGTCCACGCAGGGCATGTCGATGGGCAGCTTGCGCCATTTGGTGGTGCCCATGTAGAGCAGCAGAACGGCGGCGATGCCGCTGACCATGGCGGAGAAGATGAAGACCACCGGCATCAGGGGCGAGTTCCACCAGGGGTTGGCCTTGAGGGAGCCGAAGATGAAACCGACGTATCCGTGCAGGATGAAGGCAGACGGGATGCCGACCAGGGTGACGATCCAGCCGACCTTGCGGTCGATGGCGAGCGATCGCGGGCTGATGTTCTGGGAGCCGAGGGTCATGATGCGGTAGAGCCGGCGCAGGAGTCCGGTGGAGGATTGCGAGAGCAGAACGATGTCTCGGCGGTAGTCCAGCCAGATCTCGAAGACCAGAACAGCCATGAGGTACCAGAGGTAGACGAAGCCGAACATGGCCATGGCCGAGGTGGCGTGGGGCGTGAAGTACANNTCCGGATGGCCCAGGTGCAACTGCAGCGGCAGCGGCGCCACCAGAAGAAAGGCCAGCGCGGTGAGCAGCGCCAGCCGGTAGGTGGGCTTTACTGCCTCCACGTTGAAGATGCGTTCGAGCGACGCCAGAATGAAAGCGCCCGCCACCAACCCCGTGATGTAGGGGTAGAGAACGATCAGCACGCTCCACTGCAGGCCGTACTCGTTGGGATACATGAAGCCTTCCACACCGTTCATCTTGTTCTCCAGGGCTTGAATTGCAAGCCTCGATCCAGATTCCCTCAGGGGCTAAAGCCCCTTCAATCTAAGCTGAACTTGCGGCACGGCTGAAGCCGTGCCCTTAAGCAAAACGTTATCGGACCGAACCGTCCAGCTCGTTGTAGAAGACCTTTGCTCCGGTGGCCATCTGCGGCTTCAGCACCTGAACGTGGTGGGTCTTCAGGAATGCGTGGATGGGATCGTTGGGATCTTTCAGGTCGACCAGTTGGCGCGCGCCGGTTGGGCAGTTCTCGCAGCATGCAGTCGTCAGGCCCTTGGTGATCCGGTGATAGCAGAGGGTACACTTGTCCGCGACTTTCTTTTCCGGATGGATGTAGCGGCAGCCGTAGGGACAGGCCTGCACGCAATAAGCGCAGCCCAGGCAATATTTCTGGTCGACCAGAACGACGCCATCCGGACCCACAAAGGTCGCACCCACCGGGCAGACCTGCGTGCAAGGCGAATCGGCGCAGTGGTTGCACATCTTGGGAACGAAGAAATACTCCCCTTCGCCGCCTTCTTTGACAGCCGGAAATCCTTCTTTTCCGCCGTCGGGTGAGATTACCTCGGGATTTTCAAGATGCCAGTCCGTTCTGTGATAGCGCTCTACCCAGGTGCGGAAGAAGCCGTCGGGCACATCGTTTTCAGTCTGGCAGGCGCGCACGCAGTTACCGCAGCCGATGCACTTGGGAATATCGATCAACATGCCCCACCAATGGTCGGACATGGTGTAGTTGGGCGAGGCTTCGGGGGTTCCGGCCAGCACGGACTCCCATGCGACCGCCGCGGCGGGAAGCAGAACCAGAAAATGACGCCGGCTCAAATTCATTTCGCACCTCCTGCGGCAACGTCCGCACCGATGGCTGGACTGTGGGGGTTGTGGCAGGTTTCGCAGGGCACTCCATTGGCATGATCCACGGGGTCGACCTGGGGGAAGTTCTTGGGCTTGGCGGCGCTGGCCGTGTGGCAACGCGCGCAGAGCACGGCGGTATCCGGTTTCACCGGCNNGGGGTGCGAGGCAATTTCGCCGATTGCGGCCCCGCGATAGTGCCCATACTGCCCAAAGCTTTTCGGCACAACGTAGTGACGAACCACCAGAAAGATAAGAAAGGCGATAACGAATAGCCCCGCAAATCGAAAAAGGTGCCCTGCATCCTTGAATACGCTCATCGAGCCCTGTCTCCGTAACGCCGGTGCCGGGAGGTTCTGTGACGTTCTCTGTTGTGATCCAGAACACTACTGACAGCCCTGACAGTACGCTTGAGCACGATACAGCTGTATGTGAGGTGAATCACAAACACATGTGATGTGGATCAGTAGCCGTGATTTGGATCGCAGAGGTTGCGGCGGATCGGTTCATGGCGAGGCTGGTCAGGTGGACGGCGGGGCGGGAAGCGATACGATAAGTCTTTGGAGGCAGGATGCCGAGAATTCTGGATGGCGTGGCGATTGCGGGGGCCATCAAGCTGGAAGTGGCGGAGGAAGTGAAGCTGCTGGCCGCGCAGGGGGTGCGGCCGGGGCTGGCGGTGGTGCTGGTGGGTCATGTACCGGCGTCGGAGATCTACGTGCGCAGCAAGGTGCAGACCTGCGCTGAGCTCAATATCTTCAGCGAGCTGATTACGCCGCCGGAGACGGTGACCACGGAAGAGATGCTGGATCTGATTCACGGCCTGAACGACCGCGACGAGATCGACGGGGTTCTGGTTCAGTTGCCGCTGCCGGCGCAGGTGGATACGAAAGCGCTGCTGGATGCGGTGGATCCGGCGAAGGATGTGGATGGATTTCATCCGGTGAACTCGGGCAGGCTGCTGGCGGGGAGGGCCGCGCTGGCGCCATGCACTCCGGCGGGAGTGATTGAAATATTGAAGCGCAGCGGGATTGCGATCGCCGGCCAGCACGCGGTGGTGGTGGGCCGCAGCGACATTGTGGGCAAGCCGACGGCTATGCTGCTGCTGCACGAGCACGCGACGGTGACGATTTGCCATTCCAAAACGCGCAACCTTGGAGAGGTGACGCGGCAGGCGGACATCCTGGTGGCGGCCATCGGACGGCCGGGATTCATCACGGCAGAGATGGTGAAGCCGGGCGCGACGGTGATCGACGTGGGCATGAACCGCATCACGGAGCGTGAGGAGTTCGAACGCTTTTTTGCGGGGAATGCGAAACGCGAGGCGGCTTTCGCCAGGAATGGGTCGACCATCGTGGGCGATGTGCATCCGAAGGCGTTTGAGGTTGCGGGCGCTTATACGCCAGTNNTAGGCGATGCTTAGAGTCGGACTCACGGGCGGGCTGGGCAGCGGCAAGAGCACCGTGGCGGGATTTTTGCGCGAACTGGGCGCAGAGGTTGTGGAGGCCGATGCGCTGGGGCGGACGCTGATGGAGCCCGGCGAGCGCGTCTATGAAGAGATTGTGCAGCACTTTGGCCGTGAAGTGGTGGACGCGGATGGGCGGCTGGACCGGGCGCGGCTGGCGGAGCTGGCATTCAAAGGCGGACGGCTGAACGAGTTGAATGCGATCGTGCATCCGGCGGTGATTGAAGAGCAGCAGCGGTTGATGGACGAGGTGTTCCGGCGCAATCCGGCCGCGGTGGCGGTGCTCGAGTCGGCGCTGATCTTCGAGGTGGTGAGAGACGCGAAGGCGCGGGGCGAGACGGAGAGCGTGCTGGCGGACTGGCGGCGGCGCATCGACCGGGTGATCGTGGTGACGGCGCCCGACGATCTGAAGATTGCGCGCTATGTTGCCCGGATCAACTCATCCAGCGTGGGACGCGAGGCCGCGGAGACCGATGCGCGGGTGCGGCTGGCGCACCAGATTCCGGATGCGGAAAAGGCCGCCGAAGCCGATTATGTGCTTGAAAACTCCGGCGATAGGTCCGCGCTGGAGGCGCAGGTGGTGGCGCTGTGGGAGCGGCTGAAGGCGGAGAGCAACAATTCTCAGCGAAGTTTGTCTTTAGAATAAGAGCTGGCGGCCGCGCTTTCCCGCTGGAACTTTGCCGCAGCGCCGCCGTAATTGCATCAGGAAGGTCTTTCAGGTTCAGAAACGATGAAAATGCGCCGGTTCATTCTGATCGTTTTGCTGGTGGGTGGATTCTGGTACCTCACCTCGCATTATTCTCCCCGCGTTGGCGGAAGCTCACCGGGCCACCTCTCGCTGTTCGGAGGGGATGGCTCGAGTTCGCCGCTGAACTTGACTGAAGCGGAGGCCGCGCCCAGCTACGACGCCGAGGAGCAGAACAATATCGCCATCTACAAGAGGGTGCTGCCCTCGGTGGTGAACATCACTTCGACGACGCTGGTGTTCAACTTCTTTTATGGAACGGTGCCGCAGCAGGGCCAGGGATCGGGATTCATTCTGGACAAGGGCGGCCACGTGCTGACCAACTTCCACGTGGTGGAGGGCGCGAACCGCGGCATCGAAGTGATGCTCTCAAACAAGCGCCGTTACGCGGCCAAGGTGGTGGGAGTGGACAAGGCTCACGACCTGGCGCTGCTGCAGATCGACGCGCCTGACCTGCAGCCGGTGACGCTGGCGGACTCGGCCAACCTGGCGGTGGGGCAGAAGGTGTATGCGATCGGCAATCCCTTCGGGCTGAGCGGAACCATGACGCGGGGCATCATCAGCTCGATCCGGTCGATCCGCAGCGAGAGCGGCGCGCCGATTGAAGACGCGATCCAGACGGATGCGGCCATCAATCCGGGCAACTCCGGCGGACCGCTGCTGAACTCGCGCGGCGAGGTGATCGGGATCAACACCATGATCGCGTCGAATGGCGCCGACCAGAGTTCGGGAATCGGGTTTGCCATTCCGATCAACACGGCCAAGGCGGTGCTGGCCGACCTCACACGCTATGGGCGCGTGAAGCGGCCTTCGCTGGGAATTACTTCGTATGCGATTGGGCCTGACCTGGCTTCGCAGATGGGACTTTCGGCCGATTACGGTGTGCTGATTCAGCGGGTGATTCCCGGCGGAGCGGCGGAGCGCGCGGGCCTGCACGGCGGCAACGAGCAGGCGTATGTGGGCAATACGCCGATCATGCTGGGCGGGGATTTGATTGTGGCTATCGACGGTCAGCCGGTTACCGATCCGCAGGACATCAGCGCGATCATGGACAAGCACCAGGCCGGCGACACGGTGAGCGTGACATTTCTGCGGGGAAGAAAGCAGATCACGCTGAAGCTGATATTGGGTGAGGCTCGGGACGCTACAACTTAGGGGAGCGATTGACCTGGGGATGGTTGGAGCTTGTGCCGTCCCAGGTCCCAAAATCGGGACCTGGGGCACCCATAGAAATATGTAAGATTAGATTCCTCAGAAGCCGGCGCTTGATGCTTCCTGCTCGGCTTGCGCTACCTGTAATCTTGCCTGGGTTAACGGCTCGCCGTAGTGGGCGGCTACGATTGCGGCGGCCTGGGCGCTGTTCCCGTACAGTTTTACAGCGGCCATTTTGATCGGGGCCTGGGCGGCCATGTGGGCTACCGCGGCCTTGGTTGAGACGGACTGAACCAGGGCCAGGATGGCGCTGACGATGGTTCCGACGGCCTGGATGGCGGCCGTGGCGTGCTGTTGGCTGGCTTGATCGTCGATTTTTCCGGCCTGCAGCAATGCGGTGTTCACCTGCTGCTCAAAGACAACCACCTGATTCTGCATCTGGGCCAATACGCCGGCCGAGGGATTGGCGAGGTACGCGCGGGCCTGGGATACGAGCAGGTTTGAAGCGGCGTCGAAGCCGATGGTGGCGGCGGAGAAGACAGGCGCGGCCACAGGGTCAAGGAGCGACGCGGTGGTGTCGACGGTGGCGACAGCGCCTTGCAGTGCGGGCGTCCAGTTGACGATGTCCTGGGCGACGGCGACTCCAGTACAGCCGCTGATGAAAGGCAAAGGAAGGAGCAGGGAGATCAGCGCCCACGCGCCGAGCCTGGCGGTGCTGCCGGTGGAGACGGATGAGCTGCCGGGATCTTTGGCCAGCAGGCCAAGCAGGGCGGTGGCAAGCGCGCCGATGAGGGAGACGATGGTTCCGGCTCCGGCCGTTCCCAGGGTGACGCCCTGTTGCGAAAGTACGCTGGCGATGCTGGCAACCGCGATCAACAGGCCGGCAGCCGATGTTTTGGGGTGGTTCCAGATATTCGAGATGGGATTCATGCGCAATGCTCCTTCGATCCGCTGTGGTTTGAACTTGTTTTCATGGGTATTCAATTGGCGATGACCGGCTTTGTTTGGCCGGCTGTGCGCAAGATGGCTGCTCCGTTGCTTTTATCGCTACCTATAAGGCTAGGCAATTGGGGGCATATCCCCTGCAAAGGATGGGTGCGAAGATTCGCAACGGAATCAGATAGTTAGGCGCACAGCGCTGGCTATGGTGCTTGACACGGCAGGAGATGGGAGGAAAAGCGCCTAGCTGCGCTTCACGTATTGGCGGCCGCGGATTTCGTATCTGCCTCCGGCGACTTTGGCGATGGCTTCTGTATAGGCCAGGTGCTCTTCGGCGAGAATGCGCCCGGCGAGGGAATGGGCGTCATCGGTGTCGAGGACAGGAATGGCGCGCTGGACGATGATGGCGCCGTGGTCCAGTTGCTCATCGACAAAGTGCACGGTGCAGCCGGCTACCTTGACTCCGTAGTCGAAGGCTTGTTGCTGGGCCTCGAGGGCCGGGAAGGCGGGCAGCAGCGAGGGATGGATGTTGAGGATTCGGTTGGGGAAGGCAGCGATGAATTGGGGCGAGAGGAGGCGCATGTAGCCGGCCAGGCAGACGAGTTGAACCTGGTGGGCGTTGAGGCAGGCGGCGACATCGGCATCGTGCGCTTCTCGCGAGCGCCCCTTGGAGATGTGCAGTGCCGTGGATAAGCCGAGCTGTTGCGCGGCTGCGAGGCCGGGAGCTTCGGGAATGTTGGAGATGACGATGGCGATTTCGACATTGGGGAGGCGGCCGGTGCGGATTGACTCGGCAATGGCCAGGAAGTTGGATCCGCGGCCGGAGAGCAAGATTCCGAGGCGGACGGGCGGTCCTTGCGAGTCTGGCGCCAAAATTCACCCTCAGGGCTAACGCCCCCGTCTTAATTGCTGGTTCTAATGTACGGGCTAAGACCCTTAGCGCTCATGTGTACTGTACCCGGCGCTCGCCCTTCACCACGCGGCCGATTACGTGGAATTTTTCTTCGGAGCGGTCGAGGAGGTTTTTGGCGCGCGTGAATTTTGCGGCGGGAATGGCGGCGATCAAGCCGACGCCCATGTTGAAGGTGCGCATCATCTCCTCCTGGGAGACATGGCCGAGTTCGCGCAGATGTTCGAAGATGGGCAGAACCGGCCAGGAACCCAGTTCGATCTGCGCGGTGACGTTTTTGGGCAGAATGCGGGGCAGGTTTTCCGTGATGCCGCCGCCGGTAATGTGGGCCATGCCGGTGGTAAGCCCGGCAGCCACAAGTTTTTGAATCACATGGAGATAGCTGCGGTGGGTCTTCATCAGCGCAGCGCCGGCCTTCTCCTTGATAGCTGTTACGTACTGGGTGGGCTTGTAGCCCGCGACCTCGAAAAGGAGCTTTCGGGCCAGGGAGTAACCGTTGGTGTGCAAGCCGGTGGAGGGCAGCCCGATGAGCACGTCGCCGGGCTTGATGCCGACGCCGGTGACGATCTTGTCGCGGTCAACTGCGCCGACAATGAAGCCGGCCAGATCGTATTCGCCATCGGCGTAGAAGCCGGGCATCTGGGCGGTTTCCCCGCCGATGAGGGCGCAGCCGTTAGCCTTGCAGGCGTCCGCCAGGCCGGATACGACGCTTTCGGTCACTTCGGGGTCAAGCTTTCCGCTGGCCAGGTAATCGAGGAAAAACAAAGGGGTTGCGCCTTGCACGGCGATGTCGTTTACGCAGTGGTTGACGAGGTCAGCGCCGACGGTGCGGTGCAGGCCGAGTTCGAAGGCTACCTTGAGCTTGGTTCCGACGCCGTCAGCGGAGCTGACCAGGATGGGGTTTTTCCAGCGCTGGGAGTCGAGCCTGTAGAGTGCTCCGAAGCCGCCGATGCCACCTAAAACGTTGCGATTGAAGGTTTTCTGCGCTAGGAACTTGATGCGTTCCTTGGCGCGGTCGCCGCGGGAGATGTCAACGCCGGCGTCGGCGTAGGTGACGGATTTGGTCTGAATTGCGTCAGGCACGGTGCGGGCTTTCTGCGGATGAAGGATGGCCGCGGCAGCGGAGGTCTGGAAAGAGGAATTCTAGCAGGATTTTCGAGGCGGGGATTCCACATTGAGGTGCGGCGCAGAATTCGTTGGCAAAAAAAGGTCGACAAAAAATGACAAGCCGGCTTGACATTGGATTTGAAGTTGGCTATTCTGGATTGGAAAGTCAGCTTTACATGACGATGTCAATCACAAATCGCGTGAAGGAACTTCGCACCGCCCAGGGGTGGACGCAGGAACAATTGGCGCAGGCCGCGGGGGTTTCGCGGCAGAGCATCAACTCCATCGAGCGCAACCGATACGTGCCCAGCCTGGAGCTGGCGCTGATTTTCTCTCGCATCTTCGCGTGTTCGACGGACCAGATTTTTCAATTGGAGAGCAACCCATGACGCATCCGATTTTCAGCAGAATTCCCTTCTTCAACAAAGTTGTCGACGAACGGTTTCTGGAGCATCGGCGCCGCTCGACAAGCGCGGCAGGAATTGCCGGCGCTTTGCTGGTCGGCGCCCTTTACGAGTACCACTGGTTTCATGACCACGTGATGAGCTGGGAGCTGCTCGCCGTGCTTCTGGTGATGGTGACGGTGAAGTTGAGCATGATGGTCTGGTACAAGTTTCACGACTGAGAGGAGAAGGCGGCATGGGGACATGGTTTCGGCAACTCGATTCGCGGACGCGACGGTTGATGGCGCTGGGCAACGCCTGCTTGGCAGTTGGGCTGATGCTTTACACGTTTGTTCACCCGAGCAGCCAGGGCGCGAGGGATTTGACCCAGAGATTTTCAGGGCTGCTGCTGGGCGTGTCGATCTGGATCAGTCTTTTTGCGTTGCGCTTTGCCCGGCGTTGTTCCTGAAAGCCTTTGTGGGTTCGACGGCCGCACAGGCAGCAGAATAGGCATATCTTCAATCTTGAGGAAGGCTGGCCATGATTCTGAGCAAACTGCAGAGTTCGCCGCAGAAGACCGTGCCGTTGGCGATGGCGCTTCTAACAACAGGCTTGATGCTGCTGACGTTTGGCATTGCGTGGCCCAGGCTTTCTTACCCGGCCGCGCACCTGGGGCATGAGTGGAATGACTTCCTGCGTGGATTCCTCTTCGGCATTTCGATTGTGCTGGAAACCTGGGCGGTGGTGATTCTGGTTGTGGCCGGTCGAACCAGGGAAAGCTGACGCCGGTTGTAAACCATCGCAGAGTTTCCGGTTGCAAGCCAGGGAGAGTTCGACGGCGGCCCTCTATACTGAATCGAGCATGAGCTCACAGCGTTCAATTCCCAGCCGCGCGCGATCACAGGCTCTCCAACAGCGGGCAGAGCGTTTTTTCCCCGGCGGGGTAAACTCACCGGTGCGTGCGTTTGGCGCGGTGGGCGGCGAGCCGCCGTTTGTGGCGCGGGCTGAGGGCGCGTGGATTACCGACGCCGACGGCAACCGTTACATCGACTACTTCGGCTCCTGGGGGCCGATGATCCTGGGGCACGCGTTTCCGCCGGTGGTGGAGGCGATTGAGCGCGTGGCACGCGATTCCGCGAGCTTTGGAGCATCGACGGCAGCCGAAGGCGATCTGGCGGAACGCATTGTGGCCTGCTATCCGGCCATTGAGAAGATGCGATTCGTCAGCTCGGGGACGGAAGCTACGATGTCGGCCATACGGCTGGCGCGCGCTGCCACGGGCCGCAAAATCATCGTGAAATTCGAGGGCTGCTATCACGGCCACGCGGACGGGCTGCTGGTGAAGGCCGGATCGGGCGTGGCCACATTCGGGATTCCGGGATCGGCTGGGGTGCCCGAAGAGATTGCTCAGCTCACGCTGGCTCTGCCGTACAACGATCTGGGCGCGGTTGAGTAGGCATTCGACGCTCATCCAGGGGCCGTTGCAGCGATTATCGTGGAGCAGATCGTAGGCAACGCCGGTTGCATTCTGCCGGCGG
>PLSH01000112.1:25361-26228 GCA_003165095.1 Acidobacteriaceae bacterium | reverse complement strand
AATCACTGACCACTGCTTTTAAGGCACCGGTGGCGAAGCGGCTAACGCGCAGGTCTGCAAAACCTGATTCGCGGGTTCAATTCCCGCCCGGTGCTCCAAGTTTGAATGAAAGAAACAACCGCTCCTCGAAGCGGAGAGGAGCGGCAAGCGAGTCGGGCGATTAGACGGGAAGTAAACCCAAGCCGCAAGGGCCCTGCACAACCCCAACAAACCCCGCTCCCTGACCCCTGATCCCTGAAACCTGAAACCTGACCCCTGTCGTCACAGCGCAATCAGCGGCCGCGGCAGGCGCGTTCTCGCGCGATCCAGAAAAAGCCGCATCCGCAGCGCTTCGGCACGCTGTGCGATCACCAGGCCCATCTGCCTGCGGATGTGATCGGCGTCCTCGAGCAGCGCCACTTGCGCTTCGTCGGCAGCGGCGTCTTTCTCCAGCCGCTCAACCCGCTCTTCAATGCTTTGCCGAAACCGGGGACTGATTTCATATCCATCCTGAGCGGCGCAGTTGGTAATCATGGCAACCTCCTCGGCAGACCTCTTCGGCGGGTTGGATGCTTGAGGTTCAGGATTCTCTGTTCGTCCTCAAGTTTTTCCAACTAATGCCGATACTACCCAACAGTCTTTGGATGCGCCAGATTACCGTGTGGTCCATCGATGGTAATGGATTGTCCTGAATCAGGACAGTGCGGACTATTGCTGCGGCGCCGTTGCGTAATATCCCTTGCGCACCTGCACCTTCATCCCCTCGCCGCATTGCACGGCGAGATGCCGGAAGCCGCCGTCGAGTTTGGTATTGCTTGACGTATAGCTGGCCACATACTGGGTGCGGAGCTCTTCCTGGATCTGGTCGAAGGCCGCTGCCAGTTTGTC
>PLSH01000112.1:20742-25308 GCA_003165095.1 Acidobacteriaceae bacterium | reverse complement strand
TGGAGGCCAGGTTGATGGCGTCGTAGAGCAAGGTTCCCTTGGGGTCGCCGATGGTCGGAATGGTCCCGCCCCCGGCTCCGGGAATGCCACCCGCTCCGTTTCCGCCCGCCGTGTTGATCTCCGCCTTGCGCATGGCATGCGATAGTTCGCGGGCGCTGTTGGTAAAGTCCTGCAGCAGGTCGACGTTCACGTCAAAGGAGACCAGAAACGCCTCGTCACTCTTGCGCAGCACGCGATCGAGAAACTGGCTGCCCTCATCCTGTTCGAGCGGCAATACCCGCTGCTGGCTGCCGGAAGTGTCGAGCAGAATGCCCAGAGTGAGCGGCTGGCTGGTTTCGGACACAAAGCTCTTCAGCGTCTGCGGCACCTTGTCTTCAAGCACCGTGCAGTCGTTCCTGGTCAGGTGAGGAACCAGGTTGCCGTTCTTGTCCTTGACCGTGAAAAACACATCCACCAGGTTCACATTCACCTTGAACGACGCCACGGGGCCCTCTTCGGGCGGCGGAGCCGGCGCGGTGCTCACCGGAGGCGCGTCCGGCGAAGGCGCAAGCTGGCCCCATGCGGCCGCCGGAAATACCGGCAGGCCAACCAGAAGGGCCGCGACTGCGAGTCGAAGATGCATACTGTCGAATTAGACGGTTTTCGCGCTGCTAAGAAAGCATACCCTGACTCATTGAGGGTGTGCGATGCAACCAGCGCGGCTCTGGCGCGTCTGATACTCTGACAGGTGCGCCCCTGTAACTGGAGCCGGCCCCTGCGCGATGCGTCCGTGGGCCCATCAGGCACAGGATGCGGGATCCCGGGAGGATGAAATACCTGTGAAGCCTGGTTTAGATCGGTTCCCCCAATTACGCGCTCTCGTCCGTTCCTTGCCACCGGTGCAGAGACATTGGAGAACCGCTGCAACTGCTTCGGCGCTGGCGGTATTCCTGGGCCTGGTCCTCGCTTCCCATCCTCGGGCCCTGGCTCAAAACCAGCAGCCCCCGGTACCCGATGCTCCCACGCCGCAGGCGCCGCCACCGCTGCCGGGCACGGTCGGCCCCGTCACGCCGGGACAGGGCAGCTCTGAAACCCCGTCCAGCCCCACCGGAAACACTTCAACCTCAGCNNCACAACATTATCGTGAACGTAAACTTCGTTGAGGTTCCGGTTATCGTCAAGGACTCCAAGGGAAACCCGGTTGCCGGCCTCACCTGGCGGGATTTCAAGGTCTACGAGAATAATGTGCTGGAATCGCCGAATGTTTTCAGCGTGGATCCGGCCCCGCTTTCCATCGCCTTCGTAATCGACCAGAGCCTGCCCTCAAACGTAATGGACAATGTGAATGCTTCAATGGGCGCTATTCAGGGCGCGCTCACCCCTTACGACGAAGCCGCGGTGATTACCTACAACAACGGGCCGAAGGAGTGGACTGGATTCACCGGCGCGCAGAGCAACCGTCTGCCCGCGGTGCTGGCCCTGGCCAAGGCTACCGGCCGCGATCCGATGGTGCCGGTCAACGAGGGTCCGCTGGCGGGATGCAGCATCCGCGAAAACGGCAACTGCGTAGACCCCAACCTGCAGCCCGGCCACTCCACCGGCAACGACACGTTCATCACCCTTCCCAAGGAGATACACACCCTCAACGACGCCATCCTGATGGCCGCCAAGGAGTTGTCTACCCGGCCCAAGGATCGCCGCCGCATCATCTTCGTCGTCTCGGACGGCAAGGAATACGGCAGCAAGGCATCTTTGCGTGAGGTGGTCCGCTACCTGCAGACCAACAAGATTGCCGTCTTTGGCACGCTGGTGGGCGACTCGGCGCGCTGGGGCGAGGGCTGGGTCGATCGCTTCCATCTGCCCTTCACCATGTACGACAACATCCTGTACAAGTACACCGCTCTGACCGGCGGCGATTGGGAATCGGATGGCCGCGTGAACGGCATTGAGAAGAGCTACCTGAAAATCGCCGAAGAGGCGCGCACCCAGTACACGCTGGGCTACCTGAGCCACGAGTCGATCTACGACGCCAAGTACCGCGCCATCGACGTGCGCGTGAACCGGCCCGGATTGGACGTCATCGCCAAGAAGGGCTATTACCCCTCCGCGCAGGACTACAAATAATTGGGTCCTGCAAACGCCCCTGCGGCAGCCGGATTTGGACTGTGCTCGGCCGTCTCCTGGGGCGGATCCGACTTCATCGGCGGCCTGGGCGCGCGCCGCGCTTCCGCACTCCTGGTCACGATCTCCGGACACCTCGTCTCATTTCTCGCGCTGCTGGCCGTTTGCCTCGGCTTCCGCATGGTTATTCCAGGCGGGCACGCTCTGGTCTACGCCGCGCTGGGCGGATTTGAAGGCGCACTGGCCCTGGCCGCCTTTTATCGCGCCCTGGCCATGGGCGCCATGGGATTGACCGCGGCCTTAACCGGCTTGCTCACCGCCCTGGTTCCGATTGTGTTTTCCGCCATTCACTACGGCCTTCCCGCTCCTTTCACCGCGGTTGGCCTGGGAGTGGGCTGCGTGGCCATCTTTCTGATTACCCACCAGCCTGCCGCGAAGACCGGATCGAACAGCGCGGTCACTCCGCCGGCGGCGCTGCTGCTGGGCGCGCTGGCAGGAACCGGCTTTGGATTGCAGTTGATACTCTTCAGGCTGGCCAGCTCTGAGATGACCGGCGGAGATGGCCTGCTGTGGATCATGACTGCGGCGCGCGGAGCCGGCGTGACCGCGATATTGCTGGTCCTGCTGGCAAAACCGCCCAAAGGGCTCGGTCGGGGATTCTGGCTCGCAGGCATCTCTGCCGGAGCCCTGGACACCGTCGGCAATCTGCTCTACCTGCGCGCCACCGAGTTTGGCCGCCTGGATGTGGCTGCCGTCATCTGCTCGCTCTATCCCGCAGTCACCATCCTGCTGGCCGCGCTGGTGCTTCGCGAACGGCCCACGCGCCGCCAGATAGCCGGCATGGCGCTGGCCCTCGGCGCAGTCCTGCTACTCAGCACATAGCGTCAGCGCCTGAATGCACAAAGGCCTGTGCGCTGGCACAGGCCTGTAGATGTGTCCTGATCTCAATGGGGAGCAAGCGCGCTCCCAGACGCCTTACTTGGGTGCCTTACTTGGGTTCGATGGGGGTGTTGGTGATCGGCGGCGGAGCCGAGACATTCTGCTGCTGCACAGGCGGCGCAGGAGGCGGCGGGTCTGTCACGCCCTTGATGCCCTCCCTGAAGCCCTTCAATCCCTCACCCAGTCCCTTGCCCAATTCCGGCAGCCGTTTGGCGCCAAACAACACAAACGCCACGATGGCAAGCAGGATCAGATGCCATGGCTGTAGTAGATCGCCCATTTGTTTTTCCTCCGCATGCCGAGATTTCACCGGCACGCATGTTCACAGGCTATTGTCGCACAAAGCCGCATATCAGCGCACGAGCCGTTAAAAGGACATCAACCCAGCGGTCGGAGGCCTGAAGATTGAGCTTCCCGGCAAGTTGCTCAAAAGACATTTCTTCAGCACTTATGCTGCTGTTCGCAGGCATGAGTTGATTGGATTCCGTNNCCCAGCCGCTCCGTCACCATGCTGTAAAACGCGCCCAGGTCTTCCTCTTCGCCCGTGGTCAGCCGGCGGTAGACCTTCATCAGCGGAAATAGCCGCGATCCGCGCGCCTCGACGGCCGGCACGGCCATCGCGCCTCCCGGATAGTTGGTCATCTCCCAACTGCCGGCATAACGCCGCCGCAGCACTTCGCCCAGGTAGCTGCCCCAAAGCCGCACCTCGAAGTCCAGGTCGAGCTCCGGGCTCTCCCCCACCAGTACCAGGATCTCGTCCAGCGCATCCACCGATTCGGAACTGAAGTCCAATTTGGCCCGGAATTCGCCCGCGCCCCGCTCCACCGCCGCCTGGGCATACCCCTCCATCATCGTTCCCAGGTCAGGGTAAGACGTCGATTCCAAACGTTTGCGTATTTCCGCGGGGCCGCGCATCTAATCTCCAGAGTAAATGCCATCGCCCCGCCGCGTAAGGTTTTTGAATTGTGCCCTGGCCGGACGTTTGTGGCAGACTGAAAAGAGCAGTGGAGGTCCCCAGCCTTGAAGACGGTAAAACTTCTCGCCCTGGCCGTTTTGCTGGCGGTTGCCGCCGGCTCCGCACGTTCCGCGGAGCGCGACATCTATCCCGACCCGGCGCAGGCCCAGGCCGACATAAACGCTGCCCTGAAGACCGCCGCTGCCACCCACAAGCGGATTCTGCTGGACTTCGGCGGCAACTGGTGCGGCGATTGCCAGGTTCTCGATATTTATTTTCACAACGCCCAGAACCTGCCCATTCTCGAAGCCAATTTTGTCCTCGTCCACATCAACATCGGCCATTCAGACGCCAATCTGGATCTCGCGCAGCGCTACGGCGTTCCTCTGGATAAGGGCGTTCCCGCGCTGGCGGTGCTGAGCGAGCACGGCAAGCTGCTCTTCAGCCAGAGGCAGGGCCAGTTTGAGGCCATGCGACGCATGGAGTCCTCGACCGTGACCTCGTTCCTGGTGGAATGGCGTCCCGCCCACGCAGGCTGCTCCACCGTGGTCGTCGATTGTTAGCAGGAGAAA
>PLSH01000112.1:11644-20737 GCA_003165095.1 Acidobacteriaceae bacterium | reverse complement strand
TGCACCGATCCGCCCATCGTCGGCATTGGCGTAACCAACCGGCCCACCGACGTTTTTGTGCCCAAGGACACGGCCCGCAATATCCGGCGCACCGGCGAGTTCGTGGTGAATGTGGTCACCGAAGACATCGCCGAAAAGATGAATATCTGCGCTACCGATTTTCCCGCCGGGATGAGCGAGGTGGAGATGGCCGGCTTCACCACCGTTCCCTCGCAGAAGGTGAAGCCGCCGCGCATCGCCGAGGCTCACGCCGCTCTCGAATGCCGCGAGTACACCACCATGGAGATTGGCCGGTCGCGCATCATCCTCGGCCGCGTGGTTGCCATCTACGTCGAAGACCGTTATGTCGATCCCGCCGGCCCCTACGTCAAAGCCGACGAGCTGCACTCCATCGGCCGCATGAACGGCCTCGGCAACTATGTGCGCACCAGGGACGCCTTCATCAGCATCCCACGCATCTCGTATGAGGAGTGGAAGAAGAACCACCAGTAGAGACAGTCGGCAGGGGTTCTAGCGATAGTCTTTGGGGTCTATGCAGGCATCGTAGAGCGAACGGTCAATTTTGATCCATTGTGCTCCATTGATTCCCCTCCGATTTGTAATCGTCGGACTTACGGGATAAGCGCATGCGATGCGAATCCAGCGATCCTGCTGACGTGCAATGACCCTAATCTCATCGGCTACCTCTGATAAGTCCTGATCTTGAGAGAACACGATTGCAATGTCGAATTCATTTCGCACTGCCTTGCCAATCACGTCCAGCGCAATGCGTACATCAATGCCCTTCTCTTCCCCGTGCAGGAATGTTTGGCTCGTACCGTCAGGCAATTTAACCGTCTTGTTCCGATAGCGTAATGGACGGCTGAAAACTCTTATGCCCTGTCTGCCCATGGAGGCCAGCTTATTTGTCCAAAAGCGGTTCCAGCGAGGATCATCTGTAGCATCGGGGACGCCCGTATAGAAGTACGTTGCAACGAGATCCCACTTCTCCTGCGCGGCGACGCTGGCCACGAGCTTGCGAATGTCGTAATTCGGGTAGTAATAACCAAATGCATCCCTCACATGATGAAAGAGGTTCTGCCCGTCGATGAACGCCACAGCACGCTCGATAGCTGGCTCAATCAATTGAATCTCATTCCATAAATGAATAACCCCGCCCGAGTGCCCTTGCGGGCGAGTCAGGCGGGGAGCAATTACTCTCTTAGATTAGACGCCTTCGAGGTAAATTACAAGAAAACCTTCAACCGCGCTACTGTGACGGCTTATTCACCTATGCCATCGCGCTCACTTGAAGGACACGAATCCAACTACCATAAACCTGTCCTGCAGAGACACGCTCACCCAATCGGCGCCAAATGTTTGGTCTTTGAGTAGGTATAGATAATCCGGTGCGCAACCGTGATGGTCGAGAGCACGGCCAGCACCCACAACACCGGGCCCATCACTCCCCAGTGGTTGAACAGCGCGCCCAGGATAATCAGCACGATCCGTTCCGGCCGCTCCATGAACCCCACCTTGCACTGGCCGATCAAAGCCTCGGCGCGGGCACGCGTGTAGCTCACCATCAGCGAAGTGATCATGACAAACGCCACCAGCACCACGTAGCGGAAGCGGTTGATGCGCCCGTAGTAGACCAGCAGGCCGAAGAACAGCACCACGTCGGAGTAACGGTCGATTACCGAATCGAAGAACGAGCCGAACACCGTCACCTGGTTGTTGCGCCGCGCCACGCGCCCGTCCACCATGTCGAATATGCCGGCGCCGAAGATCACCATGCCGGCATAAAAAAACATGCGGTCCCCATTTGAGGAATTCGCATGGCCGAACAGAAACGCGGCGGCGATATTGATCACCAGCCCGAAGAAGGTAAGTATGTTGGGTGAGATGCGGGTGAGTGCCAGCCCGTGCACAATGTGGTCAAGAAGCCAACCGCAGGCGCGGCCGAATGCGCTGGTCCAGGTCATTGCCAGATCTTCCTTGTTACTGATCTTTCGTTACTGCTCTGTGCCGGTCGTGGCCTTTTCAACGCCGCCTTCGCCGGATTCATCGTGGATGGTGGTAACTTTCAGAATTTCAAGTTGGCGCTTGCCGTTGGGCGTTATGATCGTGGCCACGTCTCCCACGCGCCTGCCCACCAGGCCGCGCCCGATCGGCGAAGTGGTCGAGATCAGTCCCTTTGAAACGTCGGACTCCTCGCTCGTCACCAGCCGGTACACGATCTCCTCGTCCTTGGTCGAGTCGTACACCACCACCGTGGAACCGAAGCCGGACTTGTCCCTGGGAATATTCGTCAGATTGACCAGCGACAGCTCGGCCATCCGCTTTTTCAGCTGCCCCAACCGCGCATTCACAAAGTCCTGCCGCTGCTTGGCCATGTGATATTCGGCGTTCTCTGAGAGATCTCCCATCGCCACCGCCTTCTTGATCTCGGCGGGAAGCTCATGGGAAAGCTCATGCTCCAGGAGCTTGATCTCTTCGAGAAGCTGTTTTTTGATGTGCTCGGGCATCCATTGTCCGTGACGGGGAGGGGGTACTCCATCCGCGAGAGTTGAAAAGAGCTTGACATCCCATTATAGAACAGCGGNNTCAATGAACTCCTGCAGAATCAGCGTAGCCGCCACCTGGTCCACAACCCGGCGGTGCGTCTGCCGCGCGTGCCCGGCTTCGTAGAGGATCCGGTGCGCCTCGCGCGTGGTCAGCCGCTCGTCCCACAGATGAATGGGCAAGCCGGCCAGCTCGCCCAGCTCGGCGGCAAATGCCTGGGTTTTGGCAGCCTGCGGGCTCAACTCGCCGGATAGATGCAGCGGATTGCCAACCACAATCCCCACCACCCCAAATCGCCGCGCCAGCCGGGCCAGGGAGCGCAGATCGTCGCGCCGGTTGTGCTTCCGTTCCAGTGTCAACACCGGCTGCGCCGTCAGGCCCAGCTCGTCCGACACAGCCACGCCGATGCGGCGATTGCCGACATCCAGACCGAGGTAGCGGGGGTGAGGCGCGGCTTCCAGTTTCCAGCTCCTTTGTTCCAGCCTAAAGCCCCGCGCCACCCTCGCTTCCGGTTTCCGCCCGATACAATCGAAGATAGAGAGTCCTCGGGACGTTTTTCGCGTCCTAACTGATTGAAGGATCGACACCGGCGGAATGGCAAAGCGCAGAAGGAAGAGCCAAAAAAAGAAGAGCTCCGGCGCGAGATTCCTGCTGGGGGTGCTTTTGATTGCAGTCCTGGCCGCCGGCGGCGCGGCCTGGGTTGTTCTGGCGCCGTTGGGGCCGGGAGCTGAGACTTTTGTGGACTTGGCGCCCGGCTCATCTACGGCGCGCATTGGCCGGCAACTCGAAGCAGCCGGCATTATCCGAACCCAGGTTGCCTTTGATCTGTTGCGCTTTTGGAAGCGGGGAACGCTGCGGGCCGGCGAATACCGGTTTGAACATCCGGCGTCCGCGCTCGAAGTCTACAGCCGGATCGCACGGGGCGATGTTTTTACCCGGACATTGACCGTTCCGGAGGGTTCGAGCATTTTTGAGATCGCTACCCGCGTTGAAGAGGCGGGATTCGATACGCGTCAGCATTTTTTTGACGCGGCGGTAAGTCAGGTAGGGCTGGTAACCGCGCTGGACCCCAAAGCGAAGAGCCTGGAAGGCTACCTGTTCCCGGATACTTACCGCTTTGCCCGCAACACCAGGGCGGCGGAGATTGTGGCCGCCATGGTGCGCCGATTCCGGGTCGTCGCCGGGCAACTGGGATTGAAGGAGAATGTGCACCAGGTGGTGACCATAGCCTCATTGGTCGAGCGGGAGACGGCGGTGGACGCCGAGCGGCCACTGGTGGCGGGCGTTTTCGTGAACCGGTTGAGGAAGAATATGCCTCTCATGACCGACCCCTCGGTGATCTACGGGCTCGAACTCGAGGGCTGGTGGCGAGGCGCGATCTACCAGAGCGATCTGACCCGCGATACCGCCTACAATACCTATCTGCATACCGGCCTGCCGCCGGGACCGGTGGCCAATCCCGGCATCCCTTCCCTACGCGCCGCCATGCATCCGGCGGATACGGATTATCTCTACTTTGTGGCCGCCGGGGCCAACGCCGAGGGGCATTCTCTGTTTGCCAGCACGCTCGATGAGCACAATCGCGAAGTAGCCAGCTACCGCCGCGCCGTAAAAAAGGCAGGTGCGCGATGAGGGCTGCCCGCCTGGTGTCAATCCCGCTGCTGGCTCTCCCGCTTTTGCTGGCAGGGTGTTCGCTGTTTCCCACTACGCGCAAGCTGCCGGTGCCCAAGGCCCCGTCCATCGTGTACACGGTCACGCCGGAGCGGTTGGTCGAGCAGCTCAACCAGCGCTGGGATGCGCTTGAGACCCTCACCGTCAAGGTGACCATTCAGGCCCGCACGCAGAAGCCCCGGGAAGGCCTGGAGACCACCATGCCAACCGTCAACGCGCAAATCCTGCTGCGAAAACCGGAGATGCTGCGGGTTTACGGCCGGGCTCCGGTCATCAACGTTCCATTGTTCGATATGGCCAGCGACGGCAAGGATTTCACCGTATTCATTCCCTCAAAAAAAGAGGCTCTGAAGGGCGCTAACTCGCTCAAAAAGAAATCGCCCAACGCGCTCGAAAATCTTCGGCCCGACTTCTTTTTCTATGCCATGGTGGTGCGCGGCGTAGAGCCCGATGAGCTTTATTCAGTGACCGCGGACTCGGAAACGATTGAGGATCCGGCGAAGAAGCACTTGCTCATTACGCCCGAGTATGTTCTGAACATCATGCGCCAGAGGCCTGGCAGCAAACAGTTGACTCCGGTACGCGTGGTTACCTTCGACCGCGACGATCTCCTTCCTTATCAACAGGACGTGTACGACAGCGATGGCAACCTGGAGACCCAGGTCTTCTATGCCGGTTACCGCGATTTTGGCGGCGTCAAATACCCCTCGATCATCACCATCAAGCGGCCGCTTGAGGCCTCTCAGCTGATTCTGAGCGTGCAGACGGTGAACCAGAACCAGACCCTCAAAGACGACCAGTTCCAGGTGGCCATCCCTCCCGGCACCGAGATCAAAAACCTGGACTAAACCTGCATTTCTCACGGCCAGGTCGACGCTCTGTAGCGCCGACCTCCTGGTCGGCTGTACTGGCGGCGTCCTCGCCGCCAGAGCAAAGCCTCGTTCATCTATGCAGTTTGCACACACCGTGACGGAGAAAACGGCGTCCGGCGTGGGTCAGAGACCCACGCTACAGCCGGCCAGGAGGCCGGCGCTACAAATTCGTTGACGCGCCTGGTGAGAAATACGGACTAAAACTCCCCGCAAATTGCCGCGCCCTGCTCACAGCCGCAAGAGCCTTAATGGGCCGGCGGCGGCGAAGCCGGTGCAGCGCCCGGTGCCGCTCGTGGCACGGTTGGATTCTCTCCCGGCGTCCCACCCATGACAACCACGCCCGTCGCGGTAAACACGCCGTCCTTCACCGCGCCGTCAGCCCGCACCACGTCGCCCACCTGAATGTCAGCCAGGGTGATGGGATCGCGGCGGCGGCGGAACGTGGTATTTTCGTCGGCCGTGAAGGTGTGAGGGGCGTTATCGACCGACCCCATGAGCGCGACTTTAACGCCGTCAATGGCCGTCACCTTGCCCTGGAGCCAGGTCTTCCCGTAGTTGGCTTCCATCTCGCGCATCTGCTTTACCCGCTCGGGATCAAGCTGGACAATGGCCGTGGCGCCCACGGATTTGGCCGTCGCATCCACGTCGCCGCGAACCTGAATTACATCGCCCACTTTGATGTCGGAGGGTTTGAGCTGCTGGGGAGGATTGCCGCCCGAGCCACGGCCCTGACCCTGCCCGCCACCTTGGCCTTGGCCCTCGCCGCCCTCGCCGCGAGCGTAGGCAGGCATCTTGAGGATGCGTGTATCGGCGCTGAAATGAACGGTGTAAGTCTCGCCCGCATCGGTCTTGCCCGCATCGGTCTTAATGGTGTAGTGGCCGGCTGCAACCTCCGTCACCGTGCCCATCAGGCCGTTTCCAGTTCCCATCCTGCCGCCAAATCCGCCGCCGCGCCGGCCATAGCCTCCTCCAGAACCTTGCCCGGCTCCCTGTCCGGCGCCGTTGCCGTTCTGGCCGGCGCTGGCGGGGTTCTGGCTGTTTTGCGGCGCGGAACTCGAATTCTGCGCCGGGGAAACTGCGGCAAATGCAAGTGCGAGAACCAGAGCGGAGACGAGGGGGATCTTCATGGGCCAACTCCTGAATTGCGGGCCGGCCGTGAGGCGGCCCTGCCTCAATAGACGCAGGAGGGCGCAGCGGAGACGACGAAAGAGAACAACTCCTACCGCGCCTGCGTATCCTTGGCGTTGCTCTGCATGGCCAGCATCTGCTTGAAATCAGGATTGTCGCGGAGGCTGGCAAAGGCCATGTCCGCGGCCACTTTCTTGGGGCTGGTAAATCCTTCGTTCAGAGCCATGCGAAGGTACTGCAAGGCGCACTCGGTTTGCCCGGCGCGCACGCATCCCAGCGCCATGTAGTAGTTCATGGCGCCCCGTTCCCCAATTGATGAGGGGTTCTGCACCTGGGGGCTGCCGCGGTCTTGAAAGATCTCCGGCTCGATCGCCAGCGCCTGTTTATAGGCGTCCCACCCGCGGCTGTACTTGTGCTGGGCGAGCAGGTTGGTGCCCAGGTTCTTGTAGGCGATGGCTGACTTCGGATCGATCTTCACAGCCCTGCGGTAATAATGCTCGGCGGAACCGTAATCCTTGAGCGAGTCGTAGACGGTGCCCAGGTTATTGAGCACCTCGGAGTTGCGGGGATTCAGTTTGAGAGATTCCCTGTAACAGTGGGTGGCGTCGGTGACGTTGAACATCATCTGGTACGCGATGCCCATCTTGTTATAGACATCGGCTGTCCGCGGAGCTTTCATATACGCAGCAATGGCTGCCTGGTAACGCTGGTGAACAACCAGTGCGTCGCCAAGCTCTTCTGCGGTGGGCGGAGTGGCCGGCGCGGTGGTCGGAATGGCCGGGGCGGTAGTGAGCGGGGCAGGCTGGGGCGGAGCGGCAGGGACCGGCGCCTGGGCGCAAAGAGGCGGCATTGCCAGGAGAGATGCAAAGAGGCCCAGGACCGGCAACAGGGGGTGGTGATCGAGCCTGAACATCGTTCCTCCTCTCTTCCGCTCCAGCCAAATTGGCGAAGGAATCGAGGGAGCGATCAATCGGGACGCCGTCACAGGCATTAGACCACCAAACCACCCTCAAGAGAAGCCGAAATGTGAAAATTTGCTGCGCGGAACGGCCTCACCACGCCGAAACGGACGCAAGCGGGGGCGGGCGCGCGGTACACTCTTTTGAGCGCGGGAGGTCAGAGCATGACCAGGAAATCGGAGGCGGAATGTACCCATGTCGATGCCGATGCGGGGCTTAGCGAACGATTTGCCGCCGTGCGCCGCCGCACGCTGGCGCTGTGCGCACCGCTCACCCCTGAGGACATGATGGTGCAGTCAACGGCCGAGGCGTCGCCGGCAAAATGGCATCTGGCCCACACCGCGTGGTTCTTTGAGTCGTTCATTCTCAGCGATTTCGTGCCCGGGTACCGAGCCTTCAACCCGGATTTTCAATGGCTGTTCAACAGCTATTACGAGGGTTTTTCGGCGTTTCCCGAGAAGCGGCTGCGGTCGTCCTTCTCGCGCCCCGGGCTGGATGATATTTTGCGCTACCGCGAGCATGTGGACGCGGCAGTGGAGCGGTTGCTCGACGCAGGGCCGGAAGCCGAGGCCCTCAAGCGCATCGAACTCGGCGTAAACCACGAAGAACAGCACCAGGAACTCCTGCTCACCGACATCCTCCACGCGTTTTTCACCAACCCCCTGCGGCCTGCATACGCCGCATCGAGGCCGGGTGCCCCAGGTCCCGATTCTGGGACCTGGGATACCGCGAACCCCAACCGGACTTCGGAAAACCGGCAACCCACTCCCATGCGCTTCGACCATTTCGAAGGCGGGCTCCGCGAGGCCGGCTTCCTGGGGCCGGGATTCTGCTTTGACAATGAGCTTGGCCGCCACCAGGTGTGGCTGGAGCCGTATGCGCTCGCCTCCCGGCTGGTCACTTGCGGCGAGTATCTGGCCTTCATGGCCGACGGCGGCTACAACAGGCCGGAACTCTGGCTCTCAGCGGGCTGGGCCGCCATCAAAACCAACGGCTGGCAGGCGCCCCTCTATTGGACCAGCGAAGACGGCAACTGGAGCGTGTTTACCCTCCGCGGCCTGAAACCGATCGAACAGAGGATGACCGCTCCGGTAAGCCACGTGAGCTTCTATGAGGCCGACGCCTACGCGCGCTGGGCCGGCCGCCGGCTGCCCACAGAGTTCGAGTGGGAGGCAGCGGTGGAAGGGTTGCCAGTCGAGGGAAACCTGCTCGATTCCGGAAACTTGATGCCGGCTTCCACTACTCTCAACCAAAACGCGAAACCCACGGAGTGGGGGGACTGTTGGGTTTGGACAGGGAGCGCTTACCTGCCCTATCCTGGCTTCCAGCCGCTCGCGGGCGCACTTGGCGAGTACAACGGCAAGTTCATGAGCGGGCAAATGGTGCTGCGCGGCGGCTCGTGCGTCACGCCGCAGGCGCATATCCGCACAAGCTATCGCAATTTCTTCGCGCCGGAGACGCGCTGGCAGTTTTCCGGCATCCGGCTGGCGTCGTAAACGCTTCAGATGCATCGAAACAAACAGCATGAATCTCGCAGCTTCCGTTGCAACAGAAATCGACGAACAGGTAGCCCAGGCGGTGCGCACGGGTCTCGCTTCCCTGCCCAAACGGCTGCCGCCCTGGCTGTTTTACGACCAGACAGGCTCGCGGCTCTTCGAGGAGATTACCGAGCTGCCCGAGTACTACCTCACTCGAACAGAGCGGGGGATTCTGGCCCGCCACGCGGGCGAGATGATTGCCAGCGCGGCAGACGGCGCGCGGCTGCGCATCACGGAACTCGGCGCGGGCTCGGCTGAAAAGACGCGTTTGCTGCTCAAAGCCGCGGCCGAGCGGCAGCCAACGGTGGTTTACGAGCCGGTAGACGTTTCGGCTTCGGCGCTCAAGGCAGCGCGAGAACGCATCGAGCGCGAGATTCCCGC
>PLSH01000112.1:0-11621 GCA_003165095.1 Acidobacteriaceae bacterium | reverse complement strand
CCATCCTGCTCGCCGCCTACGACGACGCATCCGGCACTACGGCTGCCTTCAACAAAAACATGCTGGCGCGGCTAAATCGGGAACTCGCCGCGGACTTCGATCCGGAGGCGTTCGCGCATCGCGCCGTATGGAACCAGGCCGAGTCGCGCATCGAGATGCATCTTGAAAGCCGCGTTGCGCAGCGGGTGCGCGTGGCCGCACTCGATCTCGAAGTGGATTTCAAAGCAGGAGAGACCATCCACACCGAGAACAGCTACAAATACCGCCCCGGCCAAGCCGAGTCGATGCTGGCCGAGGCAGGCTTCCGCGCGGAAGCAACATGGACGGATCCACGCGGGTGGTTTGCGGTGTGTTTGGGCAGGGCGGAATAAACATTTCCCACGATCAAGCATGGGTCTTGCGAATTCGCTGCGGCGAGTCTCTACGGCGCGGTGTTTTGCGCGTTCTTCCGGTTTCTGCGGCGAGTGTCTACGACGCGGTGTTTTGCGCGTTCTTCCGGTTTCTGCGGCGGGTGCCTACGGCGCAGCGTTTTGCGCGTTCTTCCGGTTTCTGCGTCAAGCGTGCGCGCCGTAGGCGCAGCGTTCGTTAGCCCCGCGCTTCAGCGTGGGGAATGGAATGATAAACGGTCCGAGTCCCGTAGGGACGACGCCAAACCCGATTAACCGAACACATAGCGTTCGTCGTATTCNNCAACCGATGCCTGGGATGGGCTCACGCTGAATGCGCCATACCCTTCCTGCCACGAGAAATCCTGCCCCATCCATCGGGAAGAGCCGCCTTTGAGTTTCTGAACCGCCTGAGCGAGGGAGTGTGACGCCGGCAGAACGAAGAGCAAGTGAATGTGGTTTGCCGTTCCGCCAGCGGCAATCAATGCAACGCCCTCGCTCCGGGCGATGCCGCCAAGATAGGCGTGCAGCCCTGTAATGCGGGATTCGGGAATGAGCGGTTGCCGCTTCCTGGTGCTGAAGATGCAATGAATAAAATTGCTTGCGTACGTGTGCGCCATGCTTGCACCGTCCCTACGGGGCTCCCATTCTATAGGGATTCTCCTTCCCCACGCTGAAGCGCGGGGCTAACAACCGCTGCGCCTCCGGCGCGATGCGCGAAAGGGAGTCTACAATTTCCGAATGCGACTCCGAC
This sequence comes from Acidobacteriaceae bacterium, assembly GCA_003165095.1. The sequence goes on along the minus strand of PLSH01000112.1, from coordinate 10,481 downwards.
TGATCAACCAGACTCGCCCTGCCCTGTGAAATGAGACCGTCTATTTCGGCGCCGCAATCCTCACCAGCAAAATATCGTGGCTCGCAATTTCAAGCGGCATGTTCTGGGTCAATTCCATCTCCTTGCCCGTCCACAGGTCTTTCGCCTTCTGCGCGCCGTGTAGGCCGAGTTTGGCCAGGTCCAGATGAAACGGATGCGTCGAGTACCGGTCGCTGCCGGCATTCAGCACCGCAATCCCCATCGCGCCGCCGGACAAATGCCGCGTCCACACATCCACTTCGCCGTCGGAATACGCTTTGGTTGCTTCGTGTCCCAGCTTGTCCTGGTCGATGGCGATCACATCGGGATTGGTGAGGATGGCCTTGATCTCCGGCTTCATGTTGGGCAAGTCGTTGCCGGCCAGCAGCGGCGCGGCNNAGCATGGCCCACATGGAAAAGTGCGCGCGGTTCTCAGCCAGCGAGAGCCGGCCGTTGCCCACCTCCAGCATGTCGGGGTCGTTCCAGTGGCCGGGCGCGACGTATTTGGCCAGCCCCTGCTGCTCGCCGAGAATCGAGTAAATGCTGTTCCACTGGGGCCGGATGTCGCCGGTCGTGCGCCACAGGTTTGCGCCCACTTGCGGTCCCCACTCCCATACCGAGTCCCAACCGTACTGGCAAAGTGAATACACAATGGGCCGGCCGGTTGCCTTCAGCGCCTTGTCCATCTTGGCGTAGGCGGCTTCCATCAGGCGCATCTGCGCAGCCGGGTCGTCAGGAGCCTGCTTGGTCATCACCGCTTCGCGGAAGCTGCACAGGTCGTACTTCAGATAGTCCACGCCCCACGAGGCGTAGAGTTGCGCGTCCTGCACCTCGTGATCGAGCGAGGCCGCGTAGCCGGCGCAGGTCTTGGGGCCGGGCGACGAATAAATGCCCAGCTTGAGACCCTTGGAGTGAACGTAATCCGCCAGCGCCTTCATGTCGGGGAATTTTGAATTCGAGTGCAGCACGCCGTCCGCGTCGCGGTCGCCCTCCCAGGTGTCGTCGATGTTGATGTAGATATAGCCGGCGTCTTTCATGCCGGTAGAGACGATCTCGTCGGCGGCATCGCGGATGTTTTTATCNNGCGTGGCAGCGGTTTGGGCGGAAACGGTAAACGTTGTCAAAGCCAGAACGGCAACGGAGAGCGAAGCGAAAATGCGCATGGCAAGGATTCTCCTCGAAAACTTTTCCGAGTGGAATACTATCCTGCTGCTCCGCTTTCGGCAATGGCCGTGAAATGCGCGCAAAAATGAGGCGCATCAGGCCGGCATTCATCCGAACAGGTTGTCGATCTTCAGGTTCAGCGCGGCCACTTCCTGGCGCAGCTCCGCCAGGGCGATTTCGAGCTGCGCGATGCGTTCGTCGGAACCCGAATCCTCCGGCGCATTTTCAGCTTGCGGAACAGCGATCGACTCGACGGGCCCCGAAAGCAGATGCGCGTAGCGGGATTCCTTGGTGCCCGGCTGGCGCGGCAACACGGCGGCCAGCGGCGGCTCGCGCTCCATCAGCTTTTGCAATCCGGCCAGCACATCGGAGATTTCGTCAAAGCCATGCATGCGCTCGGTGCGTCCGCGCAGCTCGCCTGGGGTTTGCGGCCCGCGCAGCAGCAGCACGCAAATCAGCGCCGTCTCGGCGCGGGTGAAGTTGAAGGCCTCGCCCAGCCAGTGTTCATATTTCATGACGCGCCCGTCGGCCGACTTTGCCCGGCCGCCGAGTTGCTTGGCTTCAAGCCCGTGCAGCGCCTGGCGCACGTCGTCTTCGTCGAGATTCGTCACCGGCTCGCGGTTCGAGCGCTGGTTGCAAGCATTGATCAGCGCGTTGAGCGAGAGCGGATAGTAGTCGGGCGTGGTCGCTTCCTTCTCGACCAGCGCGCCCAGTACGCGTGCTTCGGCGGCAGTGAGGCGAATGGGATCGGTGGAGGGCATACTTCTATTTTGACATCCGGCGCTAGCCGATCTCCTCGGACTGGACCCCGCGATGGCGGGTAAGCAGGAAGTAGACCAGCGGCGTAACCACCAGGCTGAGCACCATGGAGACACAAAGGCCTCCGATGACGGCAATGGCGAGGGGTTGGAGCATCTGGGAGCCGGCGCCCAGCGCGAGGGCCAGCGGCAACATGCCGCATACGGCAGCCAGAGCGGTCATCACGATGGGCCGCAGCCGCCTTTGCGCCGCGTGGAGCATGGCTTCGCGCGGCGCGGCGCCTTCCGCACGGAATCTTTCGTTGGCGTCGAGCAACAAGATGCCGTTCTTGGCGACGATGCCGATGACCATGATCAGGCCCATGAACGATGCAACATTGAAGGTGATTCCGGTAACCAGCAGCGCCAGAATCACGCCGGAGATGGAGAGCACCGACGAAGTAAGAATGGCGATGGGCGCGGGAAAGTTTCGGAACTCGGCGAGCAGAACGCCGAAGACCAGCGCCAGCGCCAGAAGCAGGACGCGCAACAGATCGTGGAAGGATTTCTGCTGCTCCTGGTAAGCGCCGCCATATTCGACGCGCACCGATGCGGGCAGGTGCATGCCGGCTACCGTCTGCCGGACCCGCGCCATGGCGGAGCCCAGATCGGAGCCCTCCAGGCGGCCGGTGACCGTGACCAGCCGCTGCAGGTTTTCGCGCAGGATTTCGTTCTGCGGCGGCAACTGCTCGATTGTGGCCAGCGAGCCAAGGCTGGCGGTGCGGCCCGAGGCGCTGTTGAAGACCGTGTTCTCAATCGCGCCGAGCGAACTGCGCGTCTCTTCGCCGAGGCGCACCCGAATGGTGTACGAGCGGCCGTTGGAGATGAGCGGATCCGCGGTAGTGACGCCATCGAGAATGGTGGTGGCGTCTTCAGAGATTTCGCTGGGCGTGAATCCAAGCCGCGCGGCGACGACGGGGTCGATCTGGAAGTTGGTTGCGGGTCCGCTGATGGTGTTCTCGATGCCGTCCTGGACATCGACCACGCCGGGGATTTTACCGATTGCATCGCCGACTCTGGGGCCGAGTTGCGCGAGCAGTTCCTGATCGTTTACGAAGAGTTTGATCTGGATGGGCTCGGGCGCGTTGGAGAGATCGCCGATCATGTCCTGGAGCACCTGGGTGAACTCGACATCGAGTTCGGGCTCGGTAGCGTGGATCTGCTGCCGCACGTCTTCCATCACCTCGTCAATGGAGCGGCTGCGGTGGGACTTGAGCTTGACGGTGAAGTCGCCGGTGTTGGCCTCGGTCACGGCGGCCAGACCCATCTGCAGGCCGGTGCGGCGCGAGGTGATGTCGACCTCGGGCTCGGAGCGGAGAATGCGCTCGACGTGCTCGAGAACGCGGTTGGTTGCGCTCAGTGAGCTGCCCGCCGGCATGATGTAGTCGAGCACAAAGCCGCCCTCGTCCATCTCCGGCAACAGATCGGAGCCCAGCGCCTGATATCCCAGCCAGGTCGCGGCCACCAGCAGCACGCACGCTCCGCCAACCCACATCGGCTTGGATAGCGCCCAGTCCAGGACACGGCGATGAACGGCAAGAACGCGGGTGAGCATGCGGCCGGAGGTGTGATCGCCATGCGTTTCGTGGTTGCCGTGTTGGCGCAACAGAACATAGCTGAGCCCCGGCGTCCAGGTGAGCGCCAGGGCCAGCGAAGTGAGCAGCGCCGCGACCATGGTGACCGCCAGCGCGCGGAAGAAGCTGCCGGTTACGCCGCTGACCGCGACGAGGGGCAGAAAAACCACCACCGGCGTAATGGTGGAACCGATAAGCGGAGCGGTGATTTCTCCGAGGGCTTTGCGCACCGCTTCGGCGCGGTGTTCGCCGGCGTCGCGATGCATCACGATGTTCTCCACCACCACGATGGCGTCGTCGATGACCAGGCCGATGGCCGCGGCCAGGCCGCCCAGCGTCATCAGGTTAAAACTCTGGCCAATGATTCGGAGGGCGATGATGGTGACGGCGATGGTTACCGGAATGACCATGCCGGCGATGAGCGAAGAGGTCCAGTCGCGCAGGAAGAGAAAGAGAATGACGCAGGCCAGCACGAGGCCGATGAAGATGGCGTCGCGCACGCTGGAGATGCTGTCGCGAACCAGTTGCGACTGATCGTAAAAGAGCTCGAGCTTGACGCCCGGCGGCAGCTTGCGGCGGAGTTCCGTCACCTGAGCGGCCACCGCATCGGCCACGGTTACCGTGTTGCTGGAAGGCTGGCGCGCGATGCTCAACAGCACCGCGTCTTTGCCGTTTGCCGTAACCGTCGTATAAACCGGCATGGTTGCCTGCTCCACCGTTGCCACGTCGGCCACCCGCACCGGCGCGCCGGCCGGCGTGGTCTTGACCACCAACTGCCGCAGTTCGTCGGCGTTGTGCACCTGCGCTCCCACCAGCCCCAGGATCAACTGATGATTCGCCTGGTAAAGTCCGGGCGAATCCACGATGTTCGAGGCCTCGATCGCATTGACCAGGTCGGGAATNNCGCCTTGCACGACGACGGTGCTGACTCCGTCCACGCGATTCAACGGCGGCTTCAGATCGTAGGTGGCAATCTCCCACAGGCGCGTCTGCGGCACGGTGCCGGAGGTAAGACTGTAGCCGAGAATGGGAAAGGTGGCGAAGGTGAGCCGGTTGGTGGTGATCCTGGTCGTGGACGGCAGCGTCTGTTCTACCTTGCTGAGCGCCGCATCCACCAACTGGAGGGAGCGGTACATATCCTGGTTCCAGTCAAAGAAAAGGCTGACTTCGGCCTGGCCGCGGCTGGTTGTGGAACGCACGGTGAGCAGGCCCGGCACCGAGTTCACAGCGTCCTCGATCGGCTTGGTGATGGTGACCTGCATCTGCTCGACGGGCATCACGCCGTTGTCGACGCCAATCACCACGCGGGGAAAGTTGGTGTCCGGAAAGACGGCGATGGGCACCTGGAAGGCAACGTAGGCCCCCGCCAGCGTGAGCATGGCTGCGATGAAAAAGATGGTGCGCGTGGAGCGGGCCAGCCAGAAGGGCTTCTGGCCGTCGCCGGCTTTCGACGAAGCGCCGGGCTCTTCGTTGGGCATCAGTCCGTCCCTCCGCCCGGGCTCGCCGCAGGCGTCTCGCTGTTGTCGGCCGCCGGCCGCACACTCACCTTTGTACCCTCATCCAATCCGTAAGCCCCGCCGGTAATGACAAGGTCCGATGGCGCAAGGCCGCCGGTTACCTGCACGTCTTCGCCGTCTTCGATGCCGAGAGTCACGGGCTTGCGATGCGCGGTGCCATCGTCGCCCACCACCATGACAGATTTGCTGCCGTCCTGCGCCGCGAGAATCGCGGCAGCGGGGATCTTCCATGCATGGGCCACGGTTGCGCCTGCGATGGAGACCTTGACCGGCGTGCCGATCTTGAGCGCGCCGGCTTTGTTGTCGATTTTGACCCAGACTTCGACGGTGGTGCTGCCGGGATCGAGCGCCGGGCTGATAAGCGAAAGCGTGGCGGCAACCGTGTCGGCGAGGCCGGGCACATGGACTTGCGCTTCGTCGCCCACCTTCAGTTGCTGTGCAAGGCTCTGCGCAATATGCGCCTTGGCAATCAGGCTCGAAGTCTCCATAACCGTGATCAGCGGCATTCCGGCGGCCGCGGTTTCGCCCGCGAACAAGGGCCGGTCGGTAACCACTCCGTCAATAGGGCTCCGAATCTCAGAGTAGTTCACCTCGGCCTCGGCGCCCTGGTACTTGCCTTCCGCCGAAGTCAACTGGCCCTGAGCGGCCTGGAGCGCGGCCGCGCGGCTTACGCTGCGCACCGCCTCGAGATGCGTTTTGGCGGCATCGTAAGCCGCCTGCGCGCTCACCAGCGCAGCTTCGGCAGTATCCAGGTCGCGGCCCGGAATCGCTCCTTCGGCAAACAGTTGCTTGCGGCTCTTCACGATGCTCAGGTTCAGGTCGAGATTCGCCTTGGCCTGCGCCACATCGAGTTCGGCCTTCTGCGTGTCTTCCGGCACCTGCGCCTTCGTCGTCGTGGCATAGGCCGCCCGCGCCGCCATGTAGGCGCCCTTGTTGTCCATTGCCGCCGCCGCCAGATCGTTGTTTTCGAGCGTGGCCAGCAGCTCGCCGGCCTTCACACGCGATCCGCGTTGCACGTAGAACTTGCGCACCGGCGCGCTGATCTTCGGATCGATGGCCGCCTGCGCCAGCGGCGTCAGCACCGCATCGGCGGTGATATGCTCGGCGATTCGCCCCTGCTCGGGATGCTCGGCCTGCACCGTCACCTGCGTCTCCGGCACGGGCTCCTTCTTGCAGCCCGGCAAAAGCGCCAGGGGTAGCGCCACTGCGCCCAGCAGAATCCAGCGCGTTCTGAAGCAATGCGCCTTGGGGATTCGATTCCAGATTGTCATTCCACTCATCATCCTGCTCATCTTCCTGCACTTGCCTGTATTACATGGTTCCCGCCTACATGGTTCCCGTCAGCGTCCGCAGATCGACCCGCGCGGCCTCATAGCGCACTCGTCCGTCCTCGCGCGCGTTCTCGGCCAGCACAAACGCGCTTTGCGCGTCCACGACTTCCAGCACCGAGGCCTCGCCGCCGGTGTAGCGCAGTTTGGTTAGTTTCAGGCTTTCTTCCGCGGTGGCCACGCTGGCATCGAGCGACGTGAGTTGGTCGCGCGCCGTCTCCGCCTCGGAGTAGGCTTCATCGAGGCGCGCAATCAGCTGCCGCTGCGCAGCGCTCAGCGCCACCTGCGCCGCGTCGCGGCGTATCTCGCTCTGCTTCACCTTGTGCTCGGTCGAGAGCCAGTCCCACACCGGAATGTCGAGCGTGACGCTGGCCGAGTAGCCCAGATTGCGCACTTTGCCGGGCCCGTTCTCGGCGATCTGCGGAGCGTCGATGCCGTACGTCACGTTCAGGCCCAGGTCGGGCAGATAGGCCGCACGCGCCGAAAGCACGTCGGCGTTGCTCACCCCCAGCGCCGCCAGCGCGCTTTTGAGCTCGGGATTGTTTCTGGCCGCGGCCTGTTCCACATCCTCGCGGGAGGCGAGCGGCGGCGCATCGCCGGGCGCCTGCAGCGTGTACGGCGTGCGCGGGTCGGGAAACAGCAGCACGCCCAGTTCCAGCCGCGCCTTTTCAGCAGCCACTTTGGCATCTTCGAGGTCGCGCTGGCGCTGCTGCTCCACGAGTTGCGCCTTCACGACGTCGGCGTGCGCCGACTCGCGCGCCTGTTCGCGTTCGCCGGTCAATTTTGTAAAATCGGCCGCTTCCTTGCGAGCGAGCTCGGCAACGGTGATCTTGTGGTCCGCCGCCACGGAGCCATAGAACATCCCCGTCACCGCGGCCACCAGGCCGCGCCGCGACACTTCGAGCTGCGCTGCGGCGAGCGCCGACGCCGCATCGGCCCGCCGCACGCCCGCCCACCCGGCCACTCCCAGCGTGTCGTTGATGGATGCCTGGCTGGCATACTCGCGCACCGCGTTGTTGGCGATGAACCGTGGAGCCGGCTGCGCCGCTGCGCCCTGCCCAGCCTGATTGAGGAGGCCGTTGGGCTGCGTGTAGAGCGCTTGGTTGTGATAGACCGCGCTGGGCAACAGGCTGCCGCGCGCTATGGAGCGATCGAGGGCGGAAACCGCGCTTTCCGCGGACGAAGCCGCATAAGACGGATCGCTTTGCTGCGCGCGGCGAATTGCTTCGTCGAGGGTGATGACAACCGGCTTGGCGGCGTCCCGAGAGGCTGCGTCGGCAGGTTGTTCCGGGGCCTGGCCGCAAGCGGCCAGCGCCGCGGCCGCCAGCAGGAGGCACGAGATTGAGCCGGTAAGGGATCTCAGTTCGAGCATTCTCCGTTTCCGGCGTCGGTTGTCCCGAATAGTCACATCCAGAAGAATACAAGTTGAGCCTGAATCTGCCCTAGCCCTTGGATGGAAGACGGCCGGCCTCGGCCGGTTTCCGCTTGCCGCCGATCGCGTCCGGCGCAAGAATCAACAGCGCTCCCGCAATCCACAGGTAATGGCCGATCAGCGGGCTCACCTTCTCGAGCGAAAAAAACATCCATGTCGCGCCCATGCAGATAAGAATCAGCCCGCCCAGGATTCGCCGCAAAATGACCAGTTTCCTCGAAAAACTGCAGCACAGAACCAGCGCGATCAGGGGATTGATCCAGCCGCTGAGCACCACCAGTATGACTTCAAACGAGGGCGTCCCGGTAACCGCCTTGCCAAACAGCGCATTGATCTCAGTGAGCGCAATCGAGGCGCACTTCCATCCCGGAAACACGGTGGCTCCGGGCTCGGGAGAACTCACGGCCGGCAGAAAAAACGCCAGCACGAAGACGCCAAGCCCGAGAAGCCGGCAAATAAAAGTCACCCAGGGATGGGCTTGAATCCAACCGCGCTCAGGCATCAGTGCCTCCCGTTCCCGATCGTGCGCTTTGAAGCACTCGATACAGGCTGAACATAGCATCATAGCCGATGATCAGGCATGGGAGCGAAGTCGCATGACGGGATGGGAGGCAAAGTGATTACAATGATTACATGAGTTACATTGTGGAGGTTTGGTTATGAGCTCCTCGCAATCCGTGGTGGTAAGCATGCGCCTTCCGGCAGAGAGCGGCCGGCGCCTCAAGCGAATGGCGAGGCGCCACGGATGGACCGCAAGCGACGCCGGGGCGCGGCTGGTGGAGGAGGGGCTGCGGCGCTCGGAGTTTGCCTTTATTGACTTCCGCGACTCCATGGCTGGACGCCAGGCCTGCTTGCAGGGCAGCACGCTGGCGGTTTGGGAAGTGATGCTGCTGGTGCGTGCGTTCCAGGCAGATGCAGCCGCCGTGGCGAGGCACCTGCGCTGGCCAGAGGCCAAGGTGCGGGCCGCAGTGCAATATGCCGATGCGTTTCCAGAGGAAATTGAAGAAGCTTTGGCTGAGCAGGACGCCGTTGACCTGAAAGTGTTGAAGCGCCTGCTGCCCCAGGCGGCTGAATTCGTTCCCGGTAAGCCGGCAAGACACTGAGATGCTGAGAATGCTGCTCGACGAGCATATTTCACCTGCGGTGGCATCCGGCCTGCGCCGCCGCAGCCGGACTCTTGAGGTGAGCGCGCTGGCAGAGTGGGAGGGCGGCGGATTTCTCGGGCTGGCCGACGCCGTCTGCCTGCATCACGCGGCCGCACACGGATGGACCCTGGTAACCTACGACCGGCGCACGATTCCCCCCTTGCTGCGTTCCTGGGCTGAGGCCGGGCAGCACCACGTCGGAGTGATCTTCGTAGACGAGAAGACGATCCCTCCGAGCGACAATGGCGGCCTGGTTCACGCGCTTTCCGCTTTGGCAAAGGAGGGCGCCGCGTGGGACTGGCCCGATCGCATCTGCTTTCTGCACAAATAGCGTCGAAAGTGAGCTCGGGAATTTTTCTACCCGATTCACTGCGCCAATTTGCCCCGGCTCTGCGATACTTGTTTGTTATGCCTATCGACGACCTGCAGCAGGCTGCACAAAAGATTGCCGGATTCCTGAGTACCTTGAACAAACTGGGCGGAATGCGCCTCAAATACCGCATCACGGCCGGTGATGGGGCGCGCGACCCCGAAGGTCTGCAGGCGCCCCAGATTTGCGTCGAGCTCGCCGGGCCCGATGTGCCGCTGGTCATCCAGCACAACGGCGAACTGCTGCGCGCTCTCGAAACCATTGCCTCACAGATGCTGCGCCTCGACCAGCGCGAGCACGACGCGGTCAGCTTCGATGCCGGCAACTTCAAGGCCCTGCATGAGCAGGAACTGCGCCTGGCTGCCGAAACGGCCGCTGAAAAGGTGCGCCACTCCGGCGTACCCTACAGCTTCCCGCCTACGAACAGCCGCGAACGCCGCACCATGCACATGATCTTCAAGGAGCTTGAAGGCGTGGAGTCGGCCAGCGTCGGCGAGGGCCGCGACCGGTTCCTGGTGGTGTATCCGGAGGGCAAGACGGATATTCCGGTTGCTGCGCCTGTGCAGTCGCGGCCCAGAGGAAATGACCGGGGCGACAGGGGCGGCCGGGATCGCCGCAGGTAGAACGGTGGCCAATGGTCAGTGATCAGGTATGCCACAATACCCATTAATGAGAAGACATTCCTTTACACTGCTGCTCGCGGTGTCTGTTGCGGTTTGTGCCGCGGTGTGTCCTGCGCAAAAGCGGCTTGTCTTGGTTGACCAGGACGGCTCCGGCCCCGGCGGCAGCGACCAGATGTCGATGCTGGTGCTGCTCCAGTCGCCACAGGTCCAGGTTCTCGGCATCACCATGGTCGCCGGCGACGGATGGGTGGACGAAGAGACCAACCACACCCTGCGCATGCTGGAGCTTACAGGTCACCAAGACACTCCCGTAGTTAAAGGTGCGGAGCACCCGCTGATTCGCAGCCAGCAGGAGACGAGCGTAGCCACGGAGTTGTATGGCAAGGTGGGCTGGCAGGGCGCATGGGACCACGCCAGGACAACCGCCGTGCCCGAGGGCGAACCGAAAATCAAGGCCATCGACGAAGACGCCGCGCATTTTCTGGTGCGCCAGGTGCGAGCGCATCCGCACGA
>PLSH01000013.1 GCA_003165095.1 Acidobacteriaceae bacterium | reverse complement strand
TCGAACTTCCACCGCAGCCACTCAACGTGATCAAAAGAGCGAACGAGAAAAAAGCCGAGACCATGAACAGCCAGGAAAACTTGCGATGAAACATAGATCCCCCTCATGCTCCTTTACGGTGCAATGACTGTCTTGATCTTCGCGTCGGACCTTTCGCGAGCGATCCACCGACGGACATGCGTTTCACGGCAAGTTGGGCCCCGCCTCTTGAATCCGGAATTTAGAGTAATTTGCGCCATCTGAAACGGCTCATGCTCATAGCTCAATTTGGTTCGCGTGGCGATCGAGCCCGGACTCGCGAACGCGATAACCGACGCTACACACCGCGCGATTTCACAACTCGGCTCCTTGAGCAGTCGGATTCATTCTGTGCGCCCAGGATCGGCAATGCGCAATACGCCTTCCGGCGTATTACTTCCGTAGTCAATAGTGCTTACCTTGTTTCGAGGTGAAAGGATCGCCGGAATTGTGACGACGGGGTTACGGAAGGAGGATGTCACATGGCCGGAGCCCGCTCGCCGACGCATGGCGGAAATGGGCGATCTCGAAGAAAATGCCGCCCCGGCCCGAACCGCCGCGGCAAGCCGGGTTTTCACGCCGAGCTTGTTGAAGACATGTTCCAAATGCTTCTTCACTGTCCGCGGGCTGATGCGCAAGCTTGCGGCGATCTCAGCGTTGGATTGGCCGCGCGCAATCCAGAGAAGGACTTCGGCTTCACGGCGCGTCAGGCCGATTTCCCTGAAAGTGGAAACGGCGGCGGCTTTATTCATGCACCAGCCCCCTTTGCCAACCGTCGTCCCCACTCGCTAGGCAATTAAACACAGGCGATTGAAACGAAGACTCACCCTTGGCACGGCACGATCTCCACGCCGCTGCTTCAGTTTGGCGAAATCATTCTTGGACGCGAACGACCGGGATGGCAATACGCTTTTCGGCGTATTACCCCGGCAGGCCTTCGCGCAACCGCCGCAAACGCTAATGGACCGTTTTATGTGGGCTGGTTGCCAGCACGAGCGAAGCTGCGGAGGTGCGGGTCTCCACTCCGAGCTTCTCGAAGATATGTTCAACGTGCTTCTTCGCGGTTCCGGTTTGCATGCCCAGAATCGTGGCGATCTCGTTATTGGTCTTTCCCATGGCAATCCAGCGCAGCACCTCGGCTTCGCGCGACGTCAGTCCGAAAGAATCCCACACGCCGTTGTTCGCGGCCGCCGGCTGTTCCTCCATCAGAATCAGGTTCGCGCTTGACTGCGAAAGCAGGCTTACGACCAGGCGTTTGTTCTCTTTCTCAATCACAAGCGGCGTCCGGACTGACGGCGCATCGCCGTTCTCAATGAGCTTCGAATTCTCATGCCGCATCCAGAGCAGAAGATCCGGCGGAAGGCAGTGATCCGTTTGTCGCGTCGTAGAGAAAAGCTCCGCCAAATACCGCCTTGCCTGGGCGTTGATGAACTGCACTCGGCCATTCGGGCCGCACAGAATCACTCCCACTCCCAGGTTCTCCACGCCAAGCTGGAGCATCTGAAACTGGCCCAGCAGGCGACTGACCAGCCTCACGTTGCGCCAGGCTTGGCCAATATGAGGGCGCACAAGATCCGCAATCAGCCGCTCATGATCGGTAAAACTGCGATCATCATGCCAGGCGATGCCAATCACTCCGGGCCTTGGGCAAGGAATCTGAATACACAACACATCTTCAATACCGCTGAGGCGGTAGAAGTCGTGGTATAAGCCCCGGTCATGGAGCTCCAGTTGATTCCAGAAATCCGAGATGCGCAGGGCAGAGCAGACGCCTGTTTCGAGGATATGAACTAGGACCGGATGCTCATGCATGTGGTGCGCCCAAAGCCGGTCCATTTTGGGAGTGGCAAACTCCGCGGTGCTGCTCCAGTTACGCGACTCCGATCTCTCGGGGATCATTTCATTGTAAGTAACAATAGCGGCGGGTATGAGCCGAGGGAGCAGAGCCAAGACCCTAGAGAGGAAGCTTTCAAAAGACGCGGATTCGGGAATCGCATAGCACTCCCGCACAAAGGCAAGCAAAGATTGCAGGTCGGATTGCCCTAATCGTTCCATGGAGGCACGATCCGCGTGCTGAGGGAGGGTTCTCTGAAACCGCCTACGGCTAAAGACGTATCCTGGCGTGCATTCTACGCCAGTATCCATTTCGTTTGCAACGCAAGACGGCGGTCGATAGCGCCTTCTCTTACGGCAGACATGGGCAGTTGAGATTGGCGCCGGGGACGCTCGCGTATGCAGAAATGAAGGCGAGAGTGTGCAAAGTTGTGGGCTGGGTTAATCTTTGGGGATGAAATGGACAATCAAACTGGTATTTGAGGCGGTCCCAGGCAGCCCCGTCGAACACGAGGTGGGGATGATCGAGCGGGCGGAAGAACTCTCTTCGGCTAGCGTGGGATTGACTATCGCAGAGGGCAAAGCGCTGCTTGCAAGCCTGCAGGAGCAAGTCGTGACTGCGCAGGTTCAACAACATGCGGCAACCATCAAGTATTGCAAGTATTGCCCGCAATGTGGCAGCGCGTTTCGCACGAAGGGTCATTACCAGTCCACTCTGCGTTCTGTATACGGCACCGTTGGCATGCGAATCCGGCGCCTGAGAGCATGCCCTTGCTCCGGATCCCAGGCGCACAGCTTCTCAACACTGTTTACGAACAAGAGCCCTATCACGCCCGAGTTGCGGTATCTCACATCCAAGATGGCCGCTCTGTTGCCGTTTCGAAAGGCCGCTGATTTCCTCGGCGAATCTCTGCCTTCGTCAGCGCAGGCAACTGCCAGCACCGTCCGCAATCGGACGATGAAGGTAGGTAGACGGCTTCAGAGATCGGCGGAAGCCCTCGCTACTGCGGCGTCGAACGAGTCCTGCAAAGAATTGGTGGTCGGCTTCGACGGTGGATACGTCAGAAATCGACACCGACGGCCGGAACGAAACTTCGAGGTCGTTGCCGGCAAAGCGTTGGATTGCGATGGACAGGCTACACGCTTTGCGTTTGTGCGTAGCGGAGGTTCTGAGGCCGTGAACGCGGTAGGTCTTGCGCTCCGGCATTGCGGAGTCAACGAAGCCACTTCGGTCACAGTTCTTACAGATGGCGATGCCGGTTTGCGGGCTATTCATCAGCAGGTTGCGCCACATGCTGACCATATATTGGATTGGTCCCACATCTCGATGAGATTCAAAAACCTCGAGCAGTTCGCGAAGGGCATAAACGCTATTGCTGATGGTGGGGTTCGCAGCCATGCGCTGGCTGAAATCGACCACGCGAAGTGGCGCCTTTGGAATGGCCTCACCGAGCGAGGAATCGTGGGTTTGATACATCTTGGGCAATGGGCGCAGGTGCCGTGTTTCGAGCACATCCCCTCCCTGAAAAAACTCGCGCACACGCTGTTAGAGACGATCCGCTATCTGGAACTGAACGCAGACTCCATGCCCGATTACGGTAAGCGGTACCGTGCCGGCCAACGGATCTCAACCGGGTTTGTCGAGTCGGCGGTCAACGAAATTGTCGCGAAACGGATGGTGAAGAAACAGCAGATGCGATGGAACCGGTATATCGCCCAGAGGTTTATAGACGTTCGCATTCATGTAATCAATGGGACTTTGGAAGACGCATTCCGTCATTGGCACAAAGGCTTCCGGCCTGTCGTTGACCAAACCCAACTGGTTCTCTCAGCATGACCAGCCCACAACTTTGCACACTCTCACCCTCAGCATCCTTTACTGAAGTTTTCTATTGCATTTCATCGC
>PLSH01000348.1 GCA_003165095.1 Acidobacteriaceae bacterium | reverse complement strand
GGCATCTCGGTCACCGCCGCTCGCCGCCTTTCCCCTGCAAATCGTGCCTCCGCGCGGGCGCGATCCGCCTCCGGCGCATCCAGCACCGCCGTGTCACCCCTCGTAAATAGATTGCCTGATCGCAAACCTTGAGCAAGGGTCGCGAGGAATCGCCAGACCCCATCATATCCCGCACCCGCACCCACTCCCACACATTAATCTCACCCGCGTACCCACTCAGCAACCCGCCGGCAAAACGTTCTTTGACATTCACGGTGGTCGTCTATATGGTCAATTCGGAAAACTATCATTGGAGATGCAAGTCGTGGAAATTGATATATGTCCGCGATGGGCGCTTGCCAAAGCGGGCGTGCCTGACGAACTTCGACCCCATGTAGGTCTGCTTCTTTCAAGCATGATCGCCATGATCTCCCCACTTCTTATAACGCATCTCCCTCACGTTTGCATTATGCAAAAGGTCTTCCACGTTCCATGTCCGGGATGCGGAATTCTGCACTCAATGACGTCAGTGCTCCAGTTGCACTTTGCTCAAGCCTTTCATTTCAATCCAGCCGGAGTTGTTCTGGCCGGTTTGCTTTGTTTCCAAATCGTCGCTCGGCCCCTCGCCATCGTCTCGGCTGGAACGCGCCTTGCAATCAATCAACTTTCTAAACAAGGATCCAGCGTGGCGTTGGCATGTCTGATCGTTGTTTGGATCCAGAGACTGTGTTTTGGAGGATTCAGCCTTGGCGCTCATCTCTTGTCCCAAATGCAGCACGCTCACTGAGAAGCAGGGCTTCCCAGTATGGACGATCATCGTCAGCATCTGTCTTTTCCCTATCGGCCTTCTCGCTCTCCTTGCCGGGCGTAAGCCATCGACCTGCCCAAAGTGCGGATTTACCTTCAACGCGTAGTGTGGAGATTTGCACGATAAGGAAACTGCGAACTCCTGCAGTCATGTGGATAGTGAGTACACGTTTGTGAACTGGCTGGGTAGAGCGAACTGTTGGAGGAGCCTCAATGGCAAGAATAGTTTCATGTCCAAAGTGCGGTATCCTCGTCCAGATGTCGGGGTATCCGGCATGGGTCATTATTGTAGCGATCTGCTTCTTCCCGCTCGGGCTGCTCGCCTTGCTGGCAGGACGTAGACCGTCCAGATGCGGTGGTTGCGGATTTATCTGGGAAGGATAGGTCCGCCAAAAATTACGTAACGATAGATCTGGACGTGGCGAATCGGTGGAAGTCCTATTCCGTCACGTCAGCTTCAGCCCTGCGTGAGCGCTTGCAGCAGCATCGCTCCCGCCTGCGAGACGCTCCCCGCGCCCAGTGTCAGAATCACATCCCCCTCGCGCGCCGCNNCGCTGGATCGCCTCCACCAGCCCCGCCGCATCGACGCCCGGAATCGGCTGCTCGCTGGCCGCGTAGATGTCCAGAACCCGCACTGTGTCCGCGTCCGCAAACGCCCGCGCAAACTCCGGCTCCAGGTCGCGCGTCCGCGTGTACCGGTGCGGCTGGAAGAGAACATGCACGCGCGTGTAGCCTGCGTCGCGCGCGGCCCTCAACGTCGCCAGAATCTCCGTCGGATGATGTCCATAGTCGTCCACCACCGTCACTCCGCGCGCCACTCCCCTGATCTGAAATCTCCGGTCCACTCCTCTAAAGCTCGCCAACCCAGCCGCAATCCCCTCCGGCGAGACGCCAAGCTGCACCCCAATCGCAATCGCCGCCGTCGCATTCAACACGTTGTGCCGACCCGGAACGTGCAGCGTGAACGGCCCCAGCACCACCCCCCGGCAGTTCACCTCGAACCGCCAATGCCCGAAGTCCTCGCGCGGGCCGCCCGCCGGCTTCTCCAGCAATTGCAGCCGGAAGTCCGCCCCCTCCACGTCCGCCATATCGCGATAGCAGTCCATGTGCTCGCGGTCGAGGTTGGTCACCACGGCCAGCACCGGCGACAGCTTCAAAAAGCTCCTGTCGCTCTCGTCCGCCTCGGCCACCAGATACTGCGAGCTGCCCAGCCGCGCATTCGATCCCAGCGCATCCACGCGTCCGCCCACCACCACCGTCGGATCAAGATTCCCCTCGCCGCCGCCCGCGCCCAGCACTGCCGCAATCATCGAGGTCGTCGTTGTCTTGCCATGCATTCCGGCCACCGCGATGCCGTACTTCAGCCGCATCAGTTCAGCCAGCATCTCCGCGCGCTGGATCACCGGAATCTTCCTTGCCC
This sequence comes from Acidobacteriaceae bacterium, assembly GCA_003165095.1. Next base: position 1,204 of record PLSH01000348.1, on the reverse strand, counting down.
GCGCCTCCAGCACCTCGGGATTGTTTGCCGGAACCGCCGAACTGGTCACCACCACGTCGCACGCCGCCGCATTCGCCGCCGCGTGGCCCTGGTAGATCGTCGCCCCCATCCCCGCCAGCCGCTCCGTCACCGCTGACCGCCGCAGGTCGGAGCCCGAAACCGCATACCCCATGGTCAGCAGAATCTCCGCGATCCCGCTCATGCCAATCCCGCCGATGCCGATGAAGTGGATACGGTGCGACGGAGCGAACAGAAAATGGCCCTGCAGAATCATGCGCGACACTCTCTCCTTGTTTTCCTTGCCGATCTCTCCGGCACGCTGGCTTCGGTCATCCGTCGCGCCCGAACTTCACTCTATCAGCCTTTCGCCGCGTCGCAGCCTGCCATACGCCGGCCACCCGCCGCTCCGGTCGTCGTTCTCACCCCGCGCCGGGCGAAGCTCATCCCATTTCCCGCATCCTCTGCGCCTCCCTCCGCCGATCCAGGACGCCACGCTCCTCTCGGCGTCCTGCACCGCAGCTTTGTTCTGCCCTGGAAGTCTCTCCCCGCGCAAAAAGCTCCCAGCCCGCCGCCGGCCCTCTGGCCGCAGCGAGGACTCCGCTGATGCCAAAATAAGGCTTTCCCAGCCGCCTCCACCCGCGCGCCCAAAACAGAACCCCCGCCTCGCCGCCACTTCCCGCATGTGTTCTCTGTCACACTGCCCGCCTTGACTAGCTGGTATCATCTATTATGTTGGCAAAAAAGGCATTTTGGGAGCGTCCCGGAATGCCAATCAAGGAAATCCAAATAAGTATCGTTGAGAGGGAGGAATTGTGTCTGTTACTGCCTGGATATGTTTGTTTCTAACCGTGAGTGTGTTGTCGCTCTTTGTGGCGTGGCTCTTCACGCGTGAGGTGGTCGGGTCGGACACCGCAACTCCCGCGATGCAACACATCGCAGCCTCCATCAAGTTTGCCAAGCGCCACTACAAGACCGTGGCGGCCCTCATCTGCCTCATGCTTCCCACATTCGCCTTCGCGCAGTCGGAACACGCTGGCGGCGAAGCCAGCCTGACACTGCCGGACCTGAAAAGCGTCAATTTCGCGAACTTTGGCGGCCTGAACGGTCACGCCCTTCTCTCGATCGGCCTGCTCTTCTGTGTCGGCGGCCTCTTGTTCGGCCTGGCCATCTATGTGCAACTGAAGAACCTGCCGGTCCATCGCAC
>PLSH01000040.1:416-4259 GCA_003165095.1 Acidobacteriaceae bacterium | reverse complement strand
GTGATTATCGGCGTCGGCGAGGGCGAGTACTTTGTGGCCTCCGATGTTCCCGGCGTTTTGCATCACACGCGCAATATCTACTTTCTGGGCGACGGCGATATGGCCATCCTGACGCTGGCCGGCGTCGAGCNNGGGAGCAGCCGCGGGCCATTCGCGATACCACGATGGGTCGCGTTTCGCTGGACTCGGGCGAGGTCTATCTGGGCGAGATGAAGATCGGCGACGAGGAGCTGGCCGCAGCCACCAGCATCAGCATCGCCGCCTGCGGAACCAGTTGGCACGCCGCGCTTACCGGGAAATATATGATCGAGCGGCTGGCCCGGCTGCCCGTAGACGTGGACTATGCCAGCGAATACCGCTATCGCTCGCCGATTGCCGGTGCCGGCGCTTTGGGCCTGCTCATCACCCAGTCCGGCGAGACCGCCGATACTCTGGCCGCGCAGCGAGAGATGATTGCGCTGGGCTCGAAGACCGTGGCCATCTGCAACGTCGTCGATGCGATGGTAGCCCGCGAGGCCCATGGCGCGATCTATACCCATGCCGGGCCGGAGATCGGCGTAGCCTCGACCAAGGCCTTCACCGCGCAACTGACCGCGCTGTTTTTGCTGGCGCTCAAGCTGGGGCAACTGCGCGGTCATCTCGATGCGGCCCAATCCGTCGTGTTGATCGAGGAACTGAGCCGCGTTCCAGCCAAGATTGAAGAAGTGCTGCGCGGGTGCTCGCCGCAGTGCGAGCAACTGGCCAAAGAGTTTTCCAATGCGCGGGATTTTCTCTACCTCGGCCGCGGCATCCATTTCCCCATCGCCCTTGAAGGCGCGCTCAAGCTCAAGGAAATCTCCTACATTCACGCCGAGGGCTATCCGGCCGGGGAGATGAAGCACGGACCCAACGCGCTCATCGACGAAACCTTGCCGGTGGTGGTCCTGGTGGGGCGCGACGAAGCCGACCCCGCCTCGAAGCTGCGCTATGAGAAGACGCTCTCGAATATCCAGGAGGTCACGGCGCGCTCCGGCCGCGTGATTGCCGTCGCCACTGAGGGCGACACGCTCATCGGCAGCCTGGTGGAGCACGTGATCTACATTCCGCCCGCGCCCGAGATGCTCTCCCCGCTGATCGAGATTGTGCCGCTGCAACTGCTGGCCTACTACATCGCCGTGCGCCGCGGCTGCGACGTGGATCAGCCGCGCAACCTGGCCAAGTCAGTGACCGTCGAGTAGCGCGCTAATTTACTTTGCGAACAGTTGCAGGTCGATGCCCTCGCCCATGGCCTTGTATCCCGCATCGTTCGGATGCAGGTGGTCGCCGGAATCGTACGCAGCATTGAAGTGCGTCGGATTCGCCGGGTCCTGCGTGATCTTGTCGAAATCGACCACGCCGTCAAACGCACCGCTGGTGCGAATCCAGTTATTCACGTCCTCGCGTATCTGCTCGCCTTTGTCGGAGGAGTATCCCGCGCCGCCGTAGGGCGTGATCGTGGCCCCGAAAGCCTTGATCCCGTGCTCATGCGCGGCATCCGCAATCTGTTTCATCGCCGTCTCCAGATGCAGCGCGGTAATATCGTCCTCCGGCGCCGAGAGGTGCGCAAGGCGGCCGATGTCGTTGATGCCTTCGAGCACGATGACGTACTTGACCCCGTCCTGCGCGAGCACATCGCGATCCAGCCGCGACAGCGCGCTCGGCCCGGCCATTTCATTCAGAACGCGGTTGCCGCCGATGCCCTCATTGAGCACCGCAACGTTTTCGAGTCCATGCTGCTGCTTCAGCCGCGCGGCCAGCACATCCGGCCAGCGGAGGTTCGCATTGTGCGTGGAGAGCGCTCCGTCGGTAATCGAGTCACCCAGCGTGACGATTGCGCGCGAGCCATCCACGGCCGGCACGTCGATGCCATCCACGAAATACCACGAAGTCACTATTGTTGCGCCGGTCAGCGTGGTCTCTCCGGCCACATCTCCATTGGCCAGGTAGTTATCCTGGTCCGCAAAGCCGTGGTAGGTTTCAGCGCGCATCACCTGGCTGGGTAAATAGAAACTGATGGCCACATCGGAGAGCGCGGGCACCGTCAGCGTCACCGGGTCAGAGAAGATGGCCGCGCCCGGCGGAATGCGCACGCTGGCCGCGCCGCCAAATGTGACGGCGTGGTCCGTGCCGTCCTTGATTGCGCCGCCGCCTGCGCTCAGGGCCACGTGCGCATTGCTGATGGTGAGCGAATCGGTGCCGAACTCATTGGTGAAGCGGACGCGAATCTGCTCGCCGCCGTTCGAGACGTGCGCAATTTCGCGCAGCGTGGTGGCGGCGAAAGGGCGCATGGTAATTCCGCCGGCCGCCAGCATGGGCGACGTGGCCCAGGTTCCCACCCATTGCGGGCGTTGCAATTGTTGCGCATGGCTCGCGGGGTTTAACGCCAAAAAGGCAACAAAGATTGAAGTGAATAGAATTGAGCGCTTGAACATCGATTGAAACTCCTCAGAATCCGGCCTGGTTTTAGTGCACTCGGAGTCTATCACGCCAGACGAGGCCCGAGCCGCGTTTGACTCGCCCCCACCCGCTCTGCGAGACTCACGCCCATGCAATACAGCGGAAAGGTCGAATACGCGCAGCAGCGCAAGATCAGGGAACGCAACACAAAACTTTACCGGCTCGCGCACTGGCCCATCTGGATATGGGTCTTTTTTCTGGCCCCCGGGCCGCTCACTTTCAGCCTCTTTGCGCATGGCTTTGGCCCGTGGAACACGGCCTGGCTGGCGGTTGTGCTGCTCGGGACCGGTATCGCCGGCCTGTACTCGCAACTGCCCGGCGTGGAGCCGCGCCCCTACATCCTGCGCTTCGACGAGGACAAGCCCAACCCGCTCTACCGCAAGGTCTGCTACACCTTTGCGTGGAATGCGGTGCTCAGCTTCGCGCTGCTCAATCTCGCCGGCCTGATCGCGGCCGTCGTCACCGGCGCGTGGAGCATGAAGCAGATCTACATATATGGATACTCGCCGCTGTGCGCCTTCATTCTGCTGCTGGGCATGCTGGGCAAGCTGCCGCGCGTGGGGTCCTCCACCCAGGGTGAAGGCACTGAGCGCCGCTACTTCTACGGCTCGGTCTGGTCGGTCACCATAGCGCAGACGCTGCTGCTGGTGCTGTGGAAGGTGCTGCCCCCAGCCTTCGCCGTCACCCGCGCCGGCAGCCTGGTGAAGCTGGTGGCCTTTGTTGGTGCGCTGGCGCTCATGGGCTTTGCCGCCTCGCGCGGAATGCTGCCCCGCACCCGGCCCATCGTGCCGGGGGAGCTGATGACGGACTGAGCGGCTCTTGGGGAGAGTATGAATGGCAATGACAATGCATAACCCCGCCCATCCGGGCGAAATTCTTCGCGAATACCTGGGTGCTGTACAGGTTGGCGAGGCGGCCGAACGGCTGCGCGTGGCGCGGTCAACGCTCTCACGCCTGCTGAACGGGCGGGCGTCGTTTACGGCGGCCATGGCGCTCAGGCTAGCCGACGCTTTTGGAACCGAGCCGGGCATGTGGCTTGACCTGCAGCAGCAGTACGATCTATGGCACGCATCGCGGCGCAAGCGGCCCAAGGTGGAGAAGTTTTCCAGGGCGGCATGATGAGTCCGGGCCTCGGAAGTGAGGCCTGGGGCCCCCGGCAAGCCGACGCGCGGCGGGATAGGTTCCCAGAAATCGTACGTTCCCGGATGTTGGAGGCTCTTGCGACTTGGGGCCAGACGCTTTAAGGCTCAGCGAAGCTGAGTTTGCGTGATCCAAATCACATTTGGCTGCACCCCCGCAGCGGTATAACCTAGTTGCCATGTGCCTTGCCATCCCCGGAAGAGTCGAAGAGATCCTCAACGAAGGCGG
>PLSH01000040.1:0-391 GCA_003165095.1 Acidobacteriaceae bacterium | reverse complement strand
GCGAGGAAGAAGCATTCGCCCGCGCGGCAAAAGCGCGCCAATCCCCTTGTCCCGACTGCCACCCCAACGACAAAGACCCGTCGTCGGGGACCCCGATACGGAGCTGCTCCGGCCAATGAAGTACCTCACCGAGTTTCGCAACGGCGAGATTGCTCGAGCGATGGCGCGGGAGATTCACTCCATCACCACGCGCCCCTGGAAGATCATGGAAGTCTGCGGCGGCCAGACCCACTCCATCATCAAGAACGGCATCGACCAGATGCTTCCGGCCGGCATCGAGATGATTCACGGCCCCGGCTGCCCGGTCTGCGTCACGCCGCTCGAGCTCATCGACAAGGCGCTGGCCATCGCCGCCCAGCCCGGCGTCATCTTCTGCTCCTTCGGCGACATG
>PLSH01000347.1 GCA_003165095.1 Acidobacteriaceae bacterium | reverse complement strand
TTCGACAACGAAATCCAGATGGACCCGCTCAACGCCGAGCCCGGCGTCACCAGGCTCAACATCAAGCCCCAGGTCGATCAGTACACATTCCCTGACGGCCACAGCATCTTCATCCTTGCCGAAGGCCGTCTCGTCAACCTTGGCTGCGCCACCGGCCATCCCAGCTTCGTCATGAGCAACAGCTTCGCCAACCAGACGCTCGCCCAGCTCGACCTCTGGAAGAACAAGGACACCTACAAGGTAGCTGTCTACGTGCTGCCCAAGCACCTTGACGAAGAGGTAGCCCGCCTCCATCTCGAAAAAATCGGCGTCAAGCTAACCACCCTTACCCCCAAACAGGCCGAATACCTGGGCGTCCCGGTAACCGGCCCCTACAAAGCCGAGAATTACAGGTACTAGGCTCCGTTTTGTTCTGATGGCCGGGTGCCCCAGGTCTCGATTCTGAGACCTGGGAATCTGCCAATAGCAATCATGCCGGGTGCCCCACCCTCGCCGCGTCTTTGTTCTTGCGGCTAGGGTGGGAAACCACAAATCTAAACCCGCACGGTTTCCATCTCCCGATTCATTGAGACCTGGGAATCCAAACCCCAACCGAACGAAGAACCAACCATGCCGTTACTGAACCTCTCCTTCGAGCTCTTCCCGCCCCGCACCCCGGAAGGCCTTGCCAAGCTCCCTTCCGTCATCAAGCAGCTCGCCGCCCTCCGCCCCGACTATTTCTCCATCACCCACGGTGCTGGCGGCTCCGGCCAGGAAGGCACCTACGAGACCGTCCTCGCCGTTGTCGAGCACGCCGGCGTCGAGGCTGCCCCTCACCTCACCTGCGTAGGCTCCACGCGCGCTGACGTTGCCGCCCATCTTCACCGCTACCGCGAGGCCGGCGTCAAGCGCATCGTCGCCCTCCGCGGCGATCTGCCCGCAACCGCCATGAGCCCCGCCGCGCCCGGCGAATTCCACTACGCCAACGAACTCGTCAGCTTCATCCGAGAAATCCACGGCAGCGCTTTCAAAATCGAGGTCGCAGCTTATCCTGAAATGCATCCCCAGGCCAACCGCCCCAGCGAGGACTTCGACCACTTCCGCTGCAAAGTCGACGCCGGAGCCGACTCGGCTCTCACCCAGCTCTTCTACAACGCCGACGCTTACTTTGACTTCGTCGAGCGCTGCGCCAAAGCCAACATCAACATTCCCATCGTCCCCGGCATTATGCCCATCACCAGCTACGCCAACACCGTGCGCTTCTGCAACGGCTGCGGCGCCGATCTTCCCCGCTGGGTCCGCCTGCGCCTTGAAGAACTCGAGCACGACAAGCCCGCCCTGCTCGACTTCGGCCTCAGCGTCGTCACCCGCCTCTGCGAAACCCTGCTCCGTAATGGCGCACCCGGCCTCCACTTCTACACCATCAATCAGGCCGACCCAACCATCCGCCTGTGGAGCAACCTCGCCTTGCCGATAGCTGTTTAAGCGTTGCCGCCGGGCGAAGACAGCTCGCAGGCGCCGCCAATCTGAGCCTCGCGGCTCATTCTTCTCCCCAGCCGCACGATTCGCCCCTCGCGCACCCCGTACCATGGATGGAATGCACCGTCCTTGGAGAAGAGACCAACCATGATCCGTCCAACCGCGCCCATCTCAAACTATGCGAGCATTGTCGGCTTCGCCATCGCCCTGCCAATAACCATTGCCACTTACTATCAATCGTTCAAGACACGCCAGGAGGCGCGGCGCGAGCGGGAGGGAACCCTCCACAGTCAGGATTGCCTCGAGTTCGTGGCTGGAAACGGGAACTGCATCAACCTTGTGCCCCTCGAGACGCTCCACTCTCTGCCCAGGGCCGGCGATGTCATTCTCTTGCCCGCCGATGGCGTGGGCCCGTCGAAGGAGTTTCTACCCGGCGCCTACCTGGTTGAATCGGTCGAGCATATCTACACCAAGGTTGAACAGGAGGGGAGCCGTCCGCAGGAGGCGCGCCTCACCAAGGCGGTCGCCAAGGTGACCTCGCTCAATCCTGTAATCGCAGCCTGATCGGCCCGCGCCCTCACCTCTTGCCGATGATTTCGACACAGCAACGCACAATGTCTGTATGCGCTCCTCAAACCGAATGAACCCGGCCTGCACCCGGTCCGTCTCCATCAAATCATCAGCCTCGGCCCCAGCCCTTTAGCGCCCCTTGCGTTTCACTACCCGGCGATAAGCCCGCCATGCCGCGTTGGTAAGCAGCCGCGTCTGTTCGGTCTTCAGCGCCTGGTACGAACGCTCCACGTACAAGTCGAACTCCGGTGGCCAGCCGATCGTCGACCGCCGCTCGGAATAGTCGCCCTCCGCCCATTTGGCCAGCACCGCCTTGTAACCCACCACGTGGGTCACAAAATCCAGCAGGCACCGCGGCATCTGTTCCTCAACGATCAGGTGCGCCTTCTCGATGATCACCTTCTCGCGAACATCGTTCAGAGGCGTGAAGATCGTGGTCATCCAAAGCTTCCACTCCTTCATCTCGCTGTCGAGAATAGGAAAGCTCTGCGTCTTGCCCTGCTTCTTCAACAGCGACCGGTAGGCGATCCGCCCCGCCACCGTGGCCACGTACAGCGGCCCGTAAAACTCGTTCAGCCGCTGGTTCACAAGCCGCAGACGGTCCGCCCTCCGCGCCATCACGCGCGTGCTCCAGAATGTCATCAGGTAGCCGGCAAACGCCAGTACGACCGTCAGCACGGCCGCATTTTGCAGGGAACTGGGAACAATCATCGACGACGGGTCCATTGCTTATCTTGCCTTTAGCCAGCTTGAATCACTGACGCTCGCAAGTATACGCGGAACCATCGCCTGTGCACCGCGGCCGCCGGTTTTGCCTTTTGCGGGACCACCTTGATCTCGAACAGCGATGGCCAGAGCTTGCCCGTGACAAACAGCCGGTCGTGTGCCGCATCGTAGGCAATCCCGTTCAGCACCGCCTCCGGATCAGTGACCTGTCCCTTCGCCAGAATTCCCCTCAGGTCGATCCAGCCCAGCACCTTCCCCGTAGCTGGCGAGATTCGCGCAATCCGGTCCGTATGCCATACGTTGGCGTAGATCTGCCCGTGTACGTATTCCAGTTCATTCAGCTGATCTACCTTATCGCCGCCGTCCCTCACCTCGACCCGGCGCACCTCGTGAAACGTCACCGGTTCGAGGAACCGCAGCGTCGCCGTCCCGTCGCTCAGAATCAGGTCCTTCCCGTCCTCCGTCAGCCCCCACCCTTCGCCGTCGTAGTTTAGGGTGCGCAACTGCCTGAAGCTGAACCGGTCGTACACAAATGCGATGTGCGATTGCCATGTGAGCTGAATCAGCGTGCTGCCCCAAGAAGTAAGACCCTCCGCAAAATACTGGCTCGGCACGCTCACCTTCTGCAGGACGCGGCCGCTATTCAGGTCCACCATCCTCAGCGACGACTGCCCGTTCAAACCCGTGCTCTCGTATAGATGGCCATCCTCAAAGATGAGTCCCTGCGTGTAGGCCTGCGGGTCGTGCGGGTAGGTATGAACCACGCGATATCCGTCCGCGGCAAAGGCCAGCCCCGCCGTCCCGCCCAATACAACGAGAACCGCAACCGCCCGGCAAATTAAAATTATCCGTATCCGGAGTCTAGCTCGCTCCCAAATAGATAAACCGGGCCAGAAACAGCACGGCTAGCAAATAAAGCAGCCAGTCCTCGCGCCGGAACTTGCCCGCCGCCAGGTGAAGAACCGCCCACGCAATAATCCCGAACCCCAGCCCGTTGGCAATCGAATAAGTAAACGGAATCAGCACCAGCGTTAGAAATGCGGGAACCGCCACCAGCGGATCGGTCCAGTGAATCTCGGTAATTGCGCCCAGCATCATCGATCCCACCAGGATCAGCGCCGGAGCCGTCGCCGCCGGAGGCACAATCCCAATGAATGGCGCTGCCCCGACCGCTCCCAGAAACAACAGGCCGGTCACGATCGCGGTCACCCCCGAGCGCCCGCCCGCCGCCACGCCCGCAGTCGACTCCACGTAGCTGGTTACCGTCGAAGTTCCTGTCAGCGAGCCGAACACCGTCGCCGTCGCGTCCGCAAACAAAATTCGGTTCAGCCTCGGAATGGTGTGATCCGCGCTGATAAGCCCGGCGCGCTTGGTCACCGCCACCAGCGTGCCCAGGTTGTCGAACAGGTCCACAAAGAAAAATACGAAGATGATCTCCAGCAGCCCCTTGTTCAGCGCTCCCCGAATGTCCAGCTTGAATGCCGTCAGGCCCAGCGCGCCGAATCCTCCGGTCATCGGCGTCCAGTGCACCTGCCCCAGAGCCCACGCCACCCCGGTTACGGTCAGTACCCCGATCAGGATCGACCCGCGCACCTTCTTCACTTCCAGCACAACCATCAGGATCAGTCCAAACAGCGCCAGGTAAGCCGTCGGGTTCCGGATGTTGCCCATCCCCACCAGCGTATTCGGATCGCGCACCACCAGCCCCGCATGTTGAAAGCCGATGAACGCTATGAAAAGCCCGATCCCGCTCGCCACCGCCGCGTACAACTGGTGCGGAATCGCGTGCAGAATCATCTGCCGGATCCCCGCCGCGGTCAGAAGGAGAAAAATCACGCCCGAAAGAAACACCGCCCCCAGCGCCGTCTGCCAGGGCACGTGCATCTTGATACACACCGTGTAAGTGAAGTACGCGTTCAGCCCCATCCCCGGTGCCAGAGCGATGGGGTAACGCGCAATAATCCCCATCAGGATGGAGCCGAATGCCGCTGACAGGCACGTAGCCGCTGTCACCGCTGGCAACGGCACTCCGGCGTCGTGCAGGATCGCCGGGTTCACCAGCACAATATAGGCCATGGTCACAAAGGTCGTGACCCCGGCTAGTATCTCGGTGCGCCAGTTCGTCCCCAGGTGGGCAAATTCAAAATATTCTTCGAGTCGCTTCAGCATAGGTGGGTCAGTCGATTCGCAAAAAACGCTGTTTTGTATCAGGGCACGACTTCAGTCGTGCCGAAAACACAGCAAAAATGATTGCGGGCTTTAGCCCCCGAGGGAACGAGGGCTTCAAACCGCGACCTGTTCAGAGTTTCCCTACTAGAAAAACACAGAGCCCCTGCAACGCAAAGCGATTTGTTCGCGATGCGGCACAGAGAGCATTCAGATGGCGCGCGAAACAGTTCTACTGGGGCGCCGTCGGGGTCGCCAGTTCCGCCTTGCACGGGCCGTAGTCCCTGCTGATCTGTTCCACCGCGAAATCCTGGTCGCCGGCGCTGTCCTTCTGACCTCTTACCTTGTCCCCGTGAACCTTGATCACGTCGCCAACCTTCACGTTCGCGGTCACGCCGGTCAAAGCGTAAACCTTCTGACTGTCCTTTTGGTGCACTTTGAGACCGTCCGGGCCGGCAGTGACGCAACCTTGGACGGTGTGATGAGACTTATGGACTTCGACCAGAACCACGGTGCCCACTACAACAACGGCCACGATGCCCACCGTGGCGCCTACAACTTCACCGGTAGTCGGCCCGATGTGCCCCGATGATTGACAACCCGTGGGCGTGGTCGCTCCGCACAGGAGGAGTGAACTGAGGGCTGCGAACGCAATCATTCCGCGGCGGCGACTCATAGTTTGACCTCTCATCGATCAAGCGCAGGGAATTCGCTTCATCGCTCTTACAGCATTTCCAGGAGTGGCGCGGGAGCCTAATTGTCACGGGAAACAGGGAAGACTGATAGGAGAGCGTGGCACACCTTCAGGCCCTCGTCAATGAAATTGAAGGCTGAATGAAAACAAAAACTCAGGGAGAATGAAGGCTCAGACGCGCTCCTACGCCAGCAGTTTCGCCGCGTCCTTCGCAAAATAAGTCACCGCGAAATCCGCCCCAGCGCGCCGAATCCCCACCAGCGACTCGAGGATGGCGCGATCCCGGTCCAGCCAACCCTTCTCAAACGCCGCCAGCAGCATCGAGTACTCGCCCGACACCTGGTAGGCGCCGATCGGAACATCCACCCGCTCCCGCGCCGCCCGCACCACGTCCAGGTAGGGCATCGCAGGCTTCATCAGGATCATGTCCGCGCCCTCTCCCAGATCGAGATCGATCTCCCGCATCGCTTCGCGCAGGTTCGCTCCATCCATCTGGTAGGTCTTGCGGTCGCCAAACTGCGGCGCGGAGCCCGCAGCCTCGCGGAACGGTCCATAAAATGCCGACGCAAACTTCGACGCGTAGCTCAAAATCGGCGTCTGCGCAAATCCCTCGCTGTCCAGCGCCTCGCGAATCGCCTTCACCCGCCCGTCCATCATGTCGCTTGGCGCCACCACGTCCGCGCCCGCCTTGGCCAGGCTCTCAGCCGTCCGCGCCAGCAGCTTCAGAGACGGGTCGTTGTCCACTTCGAACCCATCCGGGCCTTCCACCACCACGCCGCAATGCCCGTGGCTGGTGTACTCGCACAGGCAAACGTCCGCAATCAGCACCAGCTTCTTCGCCGCGCCCGATCCCTTCAGCGCCCGCAGCCCCTGCTGCACGATGCCGTTCTCGTCCCACGCCCCGGTGCCTTGCTCGTCCTTGGTCCCCGGAAGCCCAAACAGCAGCAGCCCGCCCAGTCCCAGTTGCGCCGCCTCTTCAGCCTCGCGCACAGCCTCATCCACTGACAGGTTGAACACCCCGGGCATCGAGCTCACTGCCCGCCGCACGCCCTCGCCGGGACATAAAAACAGCGGGTAGATCAGGTCGCCGGGCTCCAGCGTTGTCTCCCGCACCAGCGCACGAAGACCTTCACTGCGCCGCAGCCGCCGCAGCCGTATTTCAGGAAAACTCATGCTTCGATTGTAAAGGAAAGCTGCTCTCAGAGCTGCTCGTAAAGCGTCGAATTCCGATACCCAAGCAGCACCACCAGCGTCCAGATTCCCAGCGCCGTCCCAAACGGAAACTTCAACAGGCTCAGAATTGCTGCCACGATGGCCACAATCCGCCCCCACTGCGTCCGCTCCATCAGGCCCCAACCCGCCGCAACCGCCAGCGCTCCGCGAACCAGGACAGCTACCCATATGAGGTGCATGAGAGCCGGCCCCAGGAACGTCGGAGGTAGCGGCCCGCGCATCCAGGGTCCGAATGTACCCGAAAAAAACGCGTGCGCAAACGCCATCCCCGCAAACCCCAGCGCCACAGACAAAGCTGCATAGATGAACCAGCAAATGCTCAGCGCTTTCACCTTGCCCGCGTAGCTCTCCAGTTGGAACTGCAAACCGGGAACCGGGGGAACTGCCGGCGCCATCGGGCGGCCGCATTGGGGACAGAAAGCCAGTCCCGGCGTCAAAGCTTGACCACATCCACTGCAAAACATGCAAACCTCCGCTCAACCCATTCAAATCTCACTACGCAAACTCTACTCCCTGGGTTCCCACCGCCCGCGCGATCATCCGATCACGGGCGCGGTCCGGCGCCTTGGCGGCTAGCCGCGGGCAGCTTCTCCCATCTCTCCTCGTGACGGTCGTCGCGCAGCACCAGCGCCGTCACCCGCCCCTGGCCATCCCGCTCCACCAGCAGCCGCACCAGGCTTGAACCGTTGAGATAAAACAGCTCCGCTGCCGATTCCGCATCCAGCTCGCTGACCGCTCCATACTGATCCTTCTCGTAAAGCGTCTCTGCCTGGCGAAAAATCGTCACCACGGATTGTCCGTTCATCTCGCGATACTCACCGGCTAGGCCGTCCAGCGCCGCCGCGGACAGCTTGATCGCCTGCGGATGGCGCGGAATCACCATCCGCTCCGCCTGCGCCGGCATCGAACCCGGTTGTGATTCCCTATGGTGCGCCAGCAGCCACCGCGGAAGCTCCGGCTCGTTGTAGGCGCGCGTCCAGCAGTCGTGGCCCAACCCCTCGAAGATCCACAGCCGGACGTTGCCGCCCGCTGTCTTGAAAGCCGCGAACATCAACTCGCTCTGCCGCGGCGAAACCACGTTGTCGTCGCTGCCGTGGAACAGCCAAACAGGAATCCGCCCGACCGCCTCCGCGTACTCGCCCGGCAGCGTTTGTGACTCCAGCCAGCGCTCCGGCTCGTAGCTCCAGAAGACGCCGCCTGCCGCAATCGCCACCGCCGCCCAGCGTTGCGGATGAAGCCGCGCCAGCTCCCACGCCCCATACCCGCCCATCGACAACCCCGTCAGATAAGTTCGCTCCGGGTCGCCGTGAAACTCAGATGTCTCCTGGTCCAGCGCCGCCATCGCCATGTCCAGCTCCAACGCGTCTGTCCAGTGAGCCGGCAGCGGGCACTGCGGCATCACGATCACAAACGGCCAGCGCTCGGGATGGTCGCGCACCTCGGCCGGAAGCCCGATCTGCGTCTGCCACATCCCCTCTGAACCTCGCTCCCCGCGCCCATGCAGGAAGAGAATCATCGGCCACAGCTTGCCGTCCTCCCGCCTCCATTCCTCCGGCAGGTACACCTGAAATCGATACGGAGCTCCGTTGAATTCAACTCTGCGGTTGAGAAACCCGGTTTCCTGCGGCGGCGCCTTCTTCGTCGCGCGCGCGTGGGCCGCCGCGCTGCCCCAGGCCGGCCCCGGCGCAAAAAACCCCGCCACAACCGCGCATACCGCAAGAATTCGAATGAACCGGAGCATTCTGGCATTCAATCACAACTCGGCCAGCATGCGATACGAATTAAGCTGCCAGCGGTCCGGCTGGCTTGAACCCGCCTTGAACGGCCGAGGCTTCAGCACCCGGCAACCGCTGCCATACTAGCGACTCCCTCACAATTTCCTTGCGTTTTTCTTACGATTCGCATGAAACAATCGGATTTGTTATGCAATGCGCCGTGATGACCACACTTGAAGCCGGAGATACACTCGATCACTACCGCCTCGACGCGACGGTCGCCCGCAGCGGCATGTCCACCCTTTTCCGTGCAACAGATCTTCGCAACGGCGGTCAGGTTGCCATCAAAGTTCCGCACTCCGACCTCGAATCCGACCCCATCCTCCTCGAGCGCTTCCGCCGCGAACAGCAGATCGGACAGGAACTGGACCACCCCGGCATCGTTAAGACCTTTGACGGCGAGGAGCGCAGCCGCCTCTACATGGTCATCGAATGGGTCGACGGAAGGCTGCTCCGGGCCATTCTGAACGAGTCGGGCCGCAATGGGGAACGCAGGCTGCCCATCGACCGCGCAGTCAACATCACCCTCGGCATCTGTGACGCCCTCGACTACATGCACAAGCACGGCGTCGTCCACCGCGACCTCAAACCTGAAAACATCATGGTCGGCCCCGGCGACGTCATCAAGCTCATCGACTTCGGCATCGCCATGAAGGAGGACGCGCGCCGCCTCACCTTCACCACCATGTCGCCCGCATTAGGCACACCCGATTACATATCTCCCGAGCAGGTCAAAGGCGGGCGCGGCGACCAGCGCAGCGATATCTACGCCCTCGGCATCATGCTCTACGAGATGCTCACCGGACAGCCGCCATTCACCGGACCCAATCCGCTGGCCGTAATGAACGGGCGCTTGCTCGCCGATGCTCCACCGGCGAGCCAGCTCAACCCCGCCGTCTCACCGCAGTTGCAGGAGATCGTCTGCCGCGCGCTCGAACGCGACCCCCGCCACCGCTACGCCACCGCCAGCGAGATGGCCTGGGAACTCGAACACCAGGAGCAGGTTGGAGTGGAAGAGGGCGCCCGCCGCCCGGCCCTGCGTCACCGCCTCATGCTCGACACCCGCAGAATGCTTCTCTACGCCGGCCTCGCCCTGGCCCCCGTAACCTTGTTCGTGATCATGCTGCTGCTGGCCAAGCGATAGGGGGAGCTTTCTACCCCGGTATGCGCCTTAGCGCCTTTCTTGCCCGCCGGAACCACGGACGCTCGCGGCGGCGCAAATAACCAGGCATCGTCGCCTCTTTATTCAACACTTTTTGTGCCCATTCGCGAGCTTCCTGGTTTCGTCCCTCGGCGGCCAGCAAATCCGCAAAATTCAGATAAGTCTCCGATAAGGTCGATGTCACCGTCGCGCGCCGGAAAAGAGCCTCGGATTTTTCCCTCTGCCCGGTCTGCGCGTACGCATGCGCAAGCAATCCGGCCGCGCGCAAGAAATCGTGGTCGGGGTCTTGCCCCACTACGCGCTCCAGATCCGGCAGCGCGCCAGGCGCATCTCCCAGCTCGATCGCGCACACCCCGCGCCGGTAATAGCAATCGATCGTCGTCGAGCGCGCCGCGATCGCCTGGTTAAATGCTTCTCTGGCCATCTGCAGCTTGCCGTCCTCCAGGTAAAGATCGCCAAGCTCCTCAAAGTTCCCTGCCGAGGGGTTGTCGAGAATCGCAATCTCCAGGCTGCGAATCCGCTTGCGCCGCGGGAAGGCCTTGAAGGATTGACCCAATATCCCGAAGTCGGGGAGAGCCTCCACCACCAGGTACACCACCGCGCCGATTGGGCCCAGAAACAAAATAATAAAAATCCAATAGGTGTCCGGCCGCCTGCGGATGAAGTGAACAATCGCCGCCACTTGAAACAGCAGGCCCCATGGATAAAACAGGTGGGTAAAATATCCCATAATGTTGGCTCTATCGGAGCATTATAGAGGCCACAAGCTTCTGTGGCTGTGTCAGACCCTCGGTCCTATTCCCTCTTCCCTATTCCCCGTTCACTTATTCACTTATTCACTCATTCACTTCTTCACCGGTACGACTCGTCCCGGTGAATCACAAACTCCGGATAAGCCCCTCCGCCCAGTTCGTGAAGGTCCATCCCGATCCGCTCGCCGTCGGCATCCACGCGGAAGGGAACCACGCGGTTCAGCAGCGCGAACAGCAGGTAAACCATCGGCAGCACCAAACCAAGCAGCGCCGCGATGCCCACCAGTTGCGCCACGAATTGTCCGTGTTGAGATGCGAAGATTCCAGCCGCCAGCAATCCCCACAAACCCGCTACCCCATGAACCGTGATTGCGCCCGAGGGGTCGTCGATTGAAAGCGCCAGTTCCAGCACTTCCACCAACAGCGGCGTTGCGATCCCCGCCATCGCGCCCACAAAGAACGCCTCGCCCGGCGTCACCATTCCCGCGCAGCCGCTCGAGGCCACCAGCCCCGCCACCCAGCCGTTCGCGCACAAGCTGGCGTCGGGTTTTCCAAACCGGAAACGGGTCACCGCAAACGTCGCCAACAGCGCCGCGGATGCTGAAAGCACCGTGTTCACCGCCGTCACAGGCAGCGCGCTTAACGGCGCGTGCAACCACAAAACCGCTCCCGCCGCGTTCCACCCCAGCCAGCCCATCAGGCACACCAGGCAGCCAAACAGAACATAGCCCGCATTGTGGCCCGGCATCGCGGTCGAAAACCCCTCCTTGGGGAACTTCCCCTTGCGCGGCCCGGCAATCCACACCACCGCCAGCGCGCTCATTCCTCCGGCTACATGCACCGTAGCCGCGCCGCCGCCGTCAAGAAAGCCCGCGCCCAGCCCGAAGTTCGCGCTGAGTTGCGCCAGCCATCCTCCGCCCCAGATCCAGTGCGCCGTCAGCGGAAACACAATCCCCGCGAAAACCGCCGCCGAAGCGCACCCCGCCGTCAGCCGCCACCGGTCAGCTCCCGACCCCCAGGGGATCAGCGCCGCCAACGCAACCGCCAGAAATTCAAACAGCAGCTCCAGTTGCGTCTCCGCCGGAGCCGCGCTGAATCCGCGCAGCATCAGCCGCCCCGTTCCCGCCCAGTCCCAGGGCTTGCCGGCCAAATGAAACACGTGACCCGCGCCTGAGAGGCCGCCTGCCAGTACCGCGCCGAAGAGCGCAAATACCGTCGTCGCAACCGCAACCATCGCCAAGTTGCCCAGCAGCGCCTGCGCCGCCGATCGCGAGCGTCCCAGCCCAGTATTGATCAGCGCCACCCCGGCGATCGCCAGAGGAGCCATCAGCAGCAGCGCCAGCGTAACCGCAAACACCAAGTCCGTCATGGCCGGAATCGGCGTGGGAACCACAGGCAAGGTCGCGTTCATGGCCGGTCTTCTCCCCGCGCCGGCATGTGCCCGCGAATCGCCACGCCCAGCCCCAATCCCTCCACCGCCAGGCCGCAGATCACAAATGCAACCCGCTCCGCGGGATCTGAAAACAACACCAGCGCGGCAATGGTGAGAAAGAATCCGGCTGGCATCACCAGCAATCCGGCGTATTTCATGGCCTTACCTGTCTTTCTTCTCAGAACTTCTCAACGGCCTGTGCGCCAGGCAACATCCCGGGATAGACATCCGCCTGTCCCGGTCCATTCGAAGCCGGTCTGCACTTCCCGGGTGGGTTTTTCCTTGAGATCGGCGGTTACGCCTTGAAGAATTTTAAATCATTCGCTCGTTAAGAAAAGTGCGCCAGGCTCGATTTCAGGTAAAAGGCCAGCTCGACAGGAAATGGGCCAGCTTGAAGGGCACGGCCTTCAGCTTGAAAGGTTCGGGCCTCACAGGCTGCGGAAAAATGATGCCCTGTAACTGAGCACGACTGGTAGGTCAGGGCTGGTAGGGTCAGGGCGTTACGGGCTGCGGAAAAACTCAATATGGGCGGGGTATTTAGAAGTTTTGTAACAGGGCCCGACTTCAGCCGGGCCGCAAATGCGTCAAAATAAAGGGCGGGCTTTAGCCCCTGAGGGATGCTCTTTAGGCATTTCACTCCAGTTTTGGCCTTTTTCCGCAGCCTCTTTAGCCCTGACTGACTGCCGCAAATGCCCCAAAAGAAAGGACGGACTTTATTGATGGCTGCGTAAGCAATTTCCTGGTAGCCGCGCCGGGAAAGCGGATTTCACATGGAACTCTGTAGTCCCGTAGGGACGGTGCAGGACATTTCTTTGCAGGAATCAATAGCCCCTGAGGGGACCTTGCCTAAGAAGTTCCCTTCTGGACCGAATTTTTGTGCAGGATCCTGACTTTTTGGGTAAAAGCCGAATTCCACCGCAGTCGCCCGAACTCTACCTGCGTTGCCCGGATGACTACATGTTAATTTCCGGATTGGCGACAAACCGACCGGAACACCAAAAGCTGGCAGCGCGAATCTGTCCGGCGTAGACTTTGGTCAACCGAGTCTGGCGCTTAGCAGGTTTGTTGCGGAGATTCTCGAAGGCACCTGGAAAGACGACTGTGGCCAACTTATCCTCACACTGCCCGCAGCTTGTTATCGCTTGTCTATTCTTGTCCTGTGCAGCTGACGTTCCTGGCGCCTTCGGCCAAGTCGTCGGCACTCCGCCCGAAATCTACGCGGTCGAACACGGGGTCGCGGGAATTGAGGCATTTGTCGGTGCCGGCGGCAAGTTCACCGGCCAAAGAGACCGATTTGGTCAGACTGCTGCAGTAATTGCGGCTCAAAACGGCGCGGACGTCATTGCGGCCTTCCACAAAGCGGGCGGCCAGTTTACGGACGAGAAGGATTTGAGCGGTCGGACACCTGCAATGCACCTTGCCTACGTCGTCGGTATTGAGTACGAATCATGCGAGGACTGTTCCAGGAGAATCGAGGCCTTCGCCGAAGCCGGGGGAAGATTCACAAACGAACAGGATGCAACCGGGGAAACGGAAGCGATGTGGGTCGTGATGAACCCCGGCGCGGTTCCCGCATTCGTAAAGGCCGGCGGCCACTTCGGAAATCAACAGAACGCAACCGGTTATACGGTCGGCATGTATGCCGTCATGTATGGGCCTGCGAGTATCCGCGCCTTCTCAGAGGCGGGCGGCAAATTCACTTCCCAACAGATGGTCGGCGGGAGGACCGCTGCAGATATGGCCCAAGAGGCGGGAGGCGAAGTGCTCAAGGTGTTTCAGCAGGCTGTGGCGGAACAAGGTGGCCTCATTTATATCTCCTCGGACGATGAGTTCACTGCTCTAAAGAACCCAGAGGCGGTTGAATCGTTTGTGAAAGCCGGGGGACATTTCGATAACAAACCCGGTCAAGGCGGCATGACGCCTGCCATGCGCGCAGCCTGGAACGGCCCGGCAATTGTCGAGGCATTTTCCCGCTTCGGGGGCAAATTCACTACCCAGCAGGACCACATGGGAGAGACGGCAGCGGATATAGCGGGGCAAAGAGGCTCCCTTGCGGCCTGCAACGAGGCCGTGCGGAGGCAGGGAGGCCTCATCACTCCCACGCCCGCCAACGAGTATGAGGCCGCTCGCATTGGTGCTCCGGGAATCGAGGCCTTCGTCCGCGCCGGAGGCAAGTTCACAGACAAGCCAAATGAAAAGGACCTGACCTCCGCCATGATTGCCGCCACAAGCGGGCCCGACGCCATCAACGCCTTTTACGGAGCGGGAGGTCACTTCCCGGATTGGCAGAACAAAAACGGCTACACAGCAGCCATGGCCGCTGTCATGTCTGGACCTGACGCAATTCGCGCGTTCGCGAGAGCTGGAGGCCGCTTCACCGAACAGCAGGATCACCACGGCATGACTGCGGCAATGTGGGCCGCCTCATCCCAGGATCCGTTTTGGCCCGAGGCAAGAGATGAGTTGGGGTGGTCGGAATGGCATATGGGAAGGTTTCTCGGGCGCATCAACGTGGGTGGCGCGACAATTGAAGCCTTCTCATCGGTGGGCGGCCATTTCAACGATCAGCAAAACATGCATGGAGAGACGGCAGGGATGTTGGCAATAGCCAATGGCCCCGAGGCCATCCGAGCCTATGCGAAAGCCGGAGGCCACTTTACCGAGCAGGAAAGCTCGGGTGGTAGGACAGCCGAGATGTATGCGGCGGTCCAGAGCGTCGGGACCATTGTGGCATTTGCAGAAGCAGGCGGAAAGTTCACGGACCATTACACCAAAGCCGGATCATCGGAAACGGCAGTAGCGCGGCGCAGTCCCGAAATGATCACCGCCTTCTCAAAAGTTGGTGGTATATTTACCGACCGCAAGTACGAACTGGGTTGGACTTCCGCGATGATCGCGTCCAATCTGGGCGAATTGGAATGGATGCAGATCGAGAATGAGGGTCGAGCCTCCGGTCAATCGCCCAGCCCAGCTCTGCGAGCCGAGTTGGTGGCCCGGGAGAAGGCGCGAAATATCGCCGCTGCGAAGGCATATCAGGAGGCGCTCGTTCGACAGGGAGGCCTGCGTCACGTTCAGTAGCAGTCGCCTCACCCCACAACATTGGTTGGTGCTCCGTGCAGGGACACACTTGGCCGCTGTGCCTGTATTACCGCCTAACCGGTAAACTATTTCAACAAAGTTCCCGCGCACATTAATCCAGCGGCCCGCGGACCCGGACGCACACGGTCTTGGGGCGGGACTCTTAGTTTTGGGCCAGTCCCTGAATTTTTGGGCAGAATCTTGAGCCTTTGGCCAAGATCGCCGTTCTTGCGACTTCCTAAGCAAAGATCGATGAGGGATAGTTCTTTCAAATTGACCCACTACTCGGTTTCAATCCGCTTGCCAAAGCTGTGTCCTTTGGCTCCGTCCCCGCGCCATCTCTCTGCCGCCAGCGGCCTTATGCTTTCTTTTGAAACTGCATTCCATAATGGCTTATGTACACTCGTCTTGATCGCGCCCGCCGGTCGCTCCCCATGATTCTCGGTGGGATCACCCTGGCCGGCGTCGCCGTTCTCTTAGCATGGGACGCTTATCCACGCCTGTTTCCTCCCCCAGCCCATGACTTTCTCGCCGCCTTTCCACTGGCCACCATTGCTCTCGCCTACCTCGTCTACCAGGCCGCGCATCGGCCTGCGCCTCTTGAAGCCGTCAAGGCCATCCTCCTGGCACTCGCCTTCCTCTTCTGGGCTGCCAATCAGCTTTGGCCCAATCTGCGCCAGGCCACCCTCTTCAACGACATCGCCATTGCGCTCTTCGTCCTCGATGTCTTCCTGGTGATGGCCGGCTGGCCGGCCTCATCGCCCGACGAGGCCTTTGGGGAGACTTTTGCGGAGCCGCGCCCCGCCAAACGCACCTGACTGCCTTGGGGAAACACTGATCATCGACCGATGCGGCCCCAAAAACTGTGCACCCTGAATCCGGTGCCGCCGAATGTCATTTTCCCTTGACCAGGCGCCGCCCAAACCCCGCTGCAGAGTGCGCCTGCGGCGTCCACTCGCTCTACGCCGCAGCCGCAGGCGAGAGTGGTGGCGCATGCATGCAATGTTGTGGTAAGTTGTTCTCATAATCCCAACCTTTGGTACGCAGACCGCCAGAGGCACGGTGCCCCTTTCTCCGTGTCCATCCTTATCACAAAGCTCCTTCTTTCAAAAGTTTACAAATCCACTTTTTGCACCGGATTTTTTCGCTTTTGGCCCCTAACCCCTTTGCGCGCAGCTTCCAGACTGTTATATTGAATCGTCGGGCTTCTCCAGCTCTCTATTCTTGTTTGCTCAAGAGCGATCTTTGTACATAACCTGTGTGTCCGCCATCACAGCGGCCACATCCAGACACGAAAATCAAGCAGGGTACAATTCATGCCGCAAATCTTTGACCGCAGCTCCAATGCCCTGGCCCGCATGAGCCTCGTGCTGACGGGGCTGATTGTGATCGCTCTGGGGGTCACGCTCGATCAATTGCAGCGCTCGCCCTGGGTCACGCGGCAGGGCCAGCGGCCCGATCAGCCCGTCCCCTTCAGCCATAAGCACCACGTCCAGGGCCTCGGCCTCCAATGTCAGTACTGTCACACCACTGTCGAAAAATCCAGCTACGCCGGCATCCCTCCCACCCGCACCTGCATCAACTGCCACGCCCAGATCTGGACCAACGCCCAACTCCTCGAGCCCGTCCGAGACAGTTGGTATACCGGCAATTCCATCCCCTGGACCAAGGTCCACGACCTGCCCGACTTCGTTTACTTCAGCCATGAAATCCACGTCAACAAAGGCATCGGCTGTGAATCCTGCCACGGCCGTGTTGACCAGATGCCGCTCATGTATGCGCAGAACACCCTGCAGATGGAGTGGTGCCTCGACTGCCATCGCAATCCTGCCAAAAATCTCCGCCCCACCAGCGAAATCTACAACATGGCCTGGGAAAAACCGGCCGAGGATCGTCCCGTCTGGTGCGCCGCCAACGATGAGAAGACCGGCGTCCCGACAGCTCAGAACGTCAACTGCACTACCAAGGATCCGAGCGGAACGGTGGAGCTTGCCTCGATCCAAGAAGAAGAGTCAGCTCGTCGTGGGATCGGCGGCGTGCCGGTAATGAGCGTTGGATTCACGGCATACCAGAAATTCACCAGCCAGAACGACCTCGGCCACTTCCTGCTCGATCGCTACAAAATCCGCACGCCTAAAGATCTGACCAGTTGCGAGGTGTGCCACCGATGAGCGGAAATGGAAAAAACGGGACCACAAAAACGGTGCGAAACACAATGGGGTATGCCGTGAACGAGAAGACAGCGAGCGCGCCCGAACCCGCGCATCAGGCGAGTACGGCCCTCGCGCCCATGACTCTGGATGCCGTTCGCCAGGATCTGAAAGCCGTAAAGGGCAAGCGCTTCTGGCGCTCGCTCGACGAGTTGGCCGATACGGCGGACTTTCAGGCAGCCGTCGAGAAAGAGTTTCCCAGCGCGGCCCAGGAGTGGGTCGATCCCGTCTCTCGCCGCGGCTTCCTCAAGCTCATGGGCGCATCCATGGCCCTCGCCGGACTGGCCGGTTGCACCAAGCAGCCCGACGAGCCGATTTATCCCTACGTCAAGGCGCCTGAGGATCTCATCCTCGGCAAGCCGATGTACTTTGCCACCGCCCATCCCTTCACCACCGGCGCGGTTCCGCTGCTGGTCAAAAGCGATGAGTTCCGCCCCATCAAGATCGACGGCAATCCCGAACACGCCTACAACATGGGCTCCTCTGACCCTTATTCGCAGGGAACCCTCCTCGCCCTCTATGATCCCGACCGCTCACAGCACGCGACCTATCGCGGCGAGACTCGCGAATGGCAGGAGTTTGCTCAGGTCTTCCGCGCCAAGGCAGTTTCGACCAAGGATGGATCCGGCATCTACTTTCTGAGCGCAACAATCACTTCGCCCACGCTGGCGCGGCAATGGCAGGCTGTGCAGAAGGCGTATCCCAAGGCGAAGCTGGTGCAGTACGATCCCGCGCTGGCCGGCACCTTCCTCGCAAACGGCCTGAACGTTCAATACGCGCTCGACCAGGCCGACGTGATCGTCTCGCTCGATGCCGATTTCCTCTCTGGCGCTTCGTATCCCGGCTTCCACAAACTTGTTCGCGACTACGCCAATCGCCGCCGTCAGCCTGAAAACGGCATGAACCGCCTCTACGCGATCGAGTCAACGCCGACCACGACCGGTATGAAGGCCGAGCATCGCCTTGGCCTCCGCGCCAGCGAGATTCCCGCTTTCACCGCCGCATTGGCGCAGGCTGTCGGAGCCGCGGGCGTCCAGGCTCCCAGTTATGCGTGGACTCCCGATCAGCAGAAGTTCCTCGCAGCGCTCGCCAAGGACCTCAAATCCAACGCTGGCAAAAGTGCGGTCATTCCCGGCCTCTATCAGGACCCCTCGGTCGCGGCCCTCGCGCTGGCCATCAACAACGCTCTCGGCAATATCGGCAAGACGGTCTTCGCCGCATCCGACCCGCTCAATCCCATCCCTTCGGACCAACTGGAAGATTTCAAATCTCTGGTGGCCGATCTGAATGCGGGCAAAGTGGACTGGCTTGTCATTCTCAACGCCAACCCCATCTACGACGCGCCCGCCGATCTGAATTTTGCCGATGCATTCAACAAGGCCAACATCGTGGCCCATCTCGGCTCGCACGTGGATGAAACCGGCCAGATATCGCACTGGCACATTCCCGCCGCGCACTATCTTGAGTACTGGTCCGATGCCCGCGCCTACGACGGAACCGTCTCCATCGTTCAGCCGCTGATTGACCCGCTCTACGGCGGCCGCAGCGCGCACAACGTCTTCCAGATCCTGCTCGACGAGCCCATGGTCAGTTCCTATGACGCCGTGCGCGAGACATGGAAATCGACGATCAAGGGCGATTTCGAAACCGGCTGGCGCAAGGCGCTCCACGACGGCTGGATTGAGAACACCGCCTTCGACAAAACCGGGAAGGGAACTGCGAATGTCGGATTCCGAGGCAGCGTTCCCGCGCCCACCCCGAAGGATTCGCTCGAAATCATCTTCCGCCCCGACCCCACCATCTACGACGGCCGCTGGTCCAATGTCGGCTGGCTCCAGGAACTGCCCAAGCCCGTTACCAACCTGAGTTGGGACAATGCCGCCATCGTCTCCGGCGCAACGCTTGCCGCGAAGGGCTGGGAAGAAGACGACATCGTCGAGATCACCGTTGGCAATGGCAAGGTCAAGGCGCCAGTCATCGTCGCTCCCGGCCATCCTGACAATTCCGTCACCGTCTATCTCGGCTACGGGCGGGAGTTTGCCGGCCGCGTCGGCTCGGGCGCGGGATTCAACGCCTACCAGATTCGCAACACCTGGGCTCCGTTCTATGCCACCGGCTCCATTCGCAAGGTCGATGGCAAATGGGGCACCGCGATCACCAAGAGCCACTATCAGGATCACCGCTCCGCACGCGTGAGCGGCGAGGGCAACGGCAACAACTCGCTCGAAGGCGATGAGGCGATCGGCGAGCGCGGCATCATCCGCTACGCCACGCTCGATGAGTTCAAGGCTAATCCGAACTTCGCGCATGAGGGCGAAGGCCGGGATACGCCGGAGATGGGCACCTCGCTCTTTCCCAACTGGACTTACAACGAAGCCAATGCCTGGGGCATGTCCATCGACATGAACAGTTGCACCGGCTGCAATGCCTGCATTGTGAGCTGCTACGCCGAGAACAACATCGCCGTCGTGGGCAAGCAGCAGGTCCGCATAGGCCGCAACATGCAGTGGCTGCGCATCGATACCTACTTCGAGGGCGATTTATCCGCGCCTCGCGCCCACTTCCAGCCCATGGCCTGCCAGCACTGCGAAAACGCGCCCTGCGAGCAGGTCTGCCCCGTCGGCGCAACCGTACACACGCCCGAAGGCCTCAACACCATGGTCTACAACCGCTGCGTGGGNNGCTCCAACAACTGCCCCTACAAGGTTCGGCGCTTCAACTTCCTGCTCTTCTCCGATTACGAGACCGAGAGCCTCAAGCTGATGCGCAATCCCGATGTCACCGTTCGCTCCCGCGGCGTCATGGAAAAGTGCAGCTACTGCGTGCAGCGCATCCAGGCCGCCAAAATCGAGTCCGACAAGGAAAACCGCCCCATCCGCGACGGCGAGATCGTCACGGCCTGCCAGCAGGCTTGCCCGGCCTCCGCCATTACCTTTGGAAACATCAACGACAAGCAAAGCCGGGTTTCAAATCTCCGCGCCAACCAACGCAGCTACCAGGTCATCGCCGATCAAAATACCCGTCCCCGGACCACCTATGTGGCCGAGGTCCTCAATCTGAACCAGGAACTCGAAGCAGCGCCGGAAGAACATCTCCCGGCAAAGGGTTGAATTCACAATGGCAACCAGCGATTTGAAAACCAAAGATCCTGGCGTCGATCCCGCAACCGGAGAATTCCGGGTGGTCGGGCAGGGCCAGACCTTCAGGTCGATCACCGAGAAGATCTCGCGCATTGTGCTCACCCCGCACACGCCTCTGGGCTGGTTCGCGCTCTTCAGCTTTGCCGGCGGCGGCGCCACCGTCCTGCTGGTCGCCGTGACCTGGCTGTTCCTCAAGGGCGTCGGCATCTGGGCCATCACCCAGCCAGTCGCCTGGGGCTTTGCCATCATCAACTTCGTCTGGTGGATCGGCATCGGCCACGCCGGAACCCTCATCTCGGCCATCCTGCTCCTCTTCAAGCAGCAGTGGCGCAACTCCATCAGCCGCTTTGCCGAGGCCATGACCATCTTCGCAGTGGTCTGCGCCGGCCTGTTCCCGCTCATTCACGTGGGCCGGCCCTGGCTCGGATATTGGCTCTTCCCGCTGCCTTTTACCATGACCGTCTGGCCGCAGTTCCGCTCCCCGCTGCTCTGGGACGTCTTCGCGGTCTCGACCTACGCCACTATCTCCGTGGTCTTCTGGTACATCGGCATGATTCCCGACCTGGCCACCTTCCGGGACCGCGCCGATTCGAAAATTGCCAAATATTTCTACGGCATCCTCTCCGTGGGCTGGCGCGGCTCAACCCGCCACTGGATGCGCTATGAGACGGCCTCGCTGCTGCTCGCTGGCCTGGCCACGCCGCTGGTGCTCTCGGTCCACACCGTCATCAGCTTCGACTTCGCCGTCGCCGTGCTGCCCGGCTGGCACACCACCATCTTCCCGCCCTACTTCGTCGCCGGCGCCATCTACTCCGGCTTCGCCATGGTGCTCACCCTCGCCATCCCGCTGCGCAAGTTCTACGGCCTCGA
>PLSH01000353.1 GCA_003165095.1 Acidobacteriaceae bacterium | reverse complement strand
AGGCTTTAAAGCCGTGCCCTTGTTACAAGGCTGCGTTTGGGTTCGTGGTTTCCCATGTCCCAGAATCGGTACATGGGGCACCCGGCTGTTGACGTGAGTTGAGAATCGTGGCGAGACGGATTGGCGGACGCTGGCTGAATTTTGAAGGGTGATCCTGGAGAGCGTCTGTGAAATGCTCCCAGCGTACTGTCTCTGAAGTTCATTTAATAAACTGAGACCCCGAACCGCAGATCCTTCGACTCCGTTTGACGCAAAAGGCGCGTCAAACTCCGCTCAGGATGACGGCTCTTTCTTGATACGAGCGTTCGAGACACCACTAGGTCTGTGACCGGGAGAAGATGTTCTATCTAATGAGCGAACGTGGGCCAGGAGGCCCACATTACAGCCGGCCGGGAGGCCGGCGCTACATTTCCAAATGGAACATTTTCATACGGCCAAAGAACTAGCGAAACTGCAGGGGCGCCCAGGGCACACAACGTACGGAGTCGGTTTCAAAATAAACAAGCAGCTGACAAAAGCCGGCTAACCGGGAAGTCCTGGGCGGACAGTATGCACAGCTTCTACTTTCTCGTCATTCCCTGTTTCCGCTTTGGTAGACTCAGCCGCCGCTGTATCGAGCTGCTCGGAGTGCTTCAGGGCATTCCGAGAGAGCTCGTGAGCCTGCTTGCTGAGTTCGTGAGCGGTTTGATGATCTTCTTTGCCGTGGGCGACTGCTGCGACGGCGTGGGCGTGGGATGCCAGATTGTGAAGTTCCGCGGCTCGATCGTGCGAACTCTGAGGCATGGAGTTTCCTCTCCCCATGTTAGATGCAAATTATCAGGCCGGAGCTATAAGAAATCGATCGATGCCGGCGGGCTGCTTCCCAGGGGCTGGATTTTGGGGGTCAGGGGTCAGGGGTCAGGGGTCAGGGGTCAGGTTTCAGGTTTCAGGTTTCAGGGGTCAGGGAATAGGGACTGCGGGACTGCGGGGCTGACATTGCTGGTTGCGGGGGATGAGGTAAGCTTCCACCATGCCAAATCGCCAAGGTTCCATTCATCTGTTTCGGTTTGCCGGGGTCGATCTTTATCTGCACTGGTCGTGGTTTCTGCTGGCTCTATGGGGAATCGAGTCGCGCAGCGGGCAGTATGGCTCGATGGCGTGGAGCGTGCTCGAGTACCTGTCGCTGTTTGCGATTGTGCTGATGCACGAGTTTGGACACGCGCTGGCTTGCCGGCAGGTGGGCGGGACGGCGAACCAGATTGTGCTGTGGCCGTTTGGAGGGGTGGCGTATGTGAATCCGCCGCAACGGCCGGGGGCTACGCTGTGGAGCATAGCGGCGGGACCGCTGGTGAACGTGGCGCTGATGCCGCTGTTGTATGGCGCGTATTTGTTGGGCGGCGCGCTGGGATGGGCGGATAGCTCGCCCGATGCTCTCAATTTCCTGTGGCATGTCTTCTATATCGATGTGGTCCTGCTGGCGTTCAACATTTTGCCTATCTATCCGCTGGATGGGGGACAGATATTGCGTTCGCTGCTGTGGTATGGGCTGGGGCGCGGACGGAGCCTGATGGTGGCCACGGTGCTGGGATTTGTGGGCATCGTGGGATTCTTCGGGCTGGCGCTCTGGTCGCGGAGTGTGTGGCTGGGAGCGATCTCGGTCTTTCTGCTGCTGAATTGCTGGGCGGGCCTGCAGCACGCGCGGGCGCTGCTGAAGGTGGCGAAGCTGCCGCGGCGGCTGGGGTACGCGTGCCCCAGTTGCGGGACTGCTCCGCCGCTGGGAGATTACTGGAAGTGCGTGCAGTGCGGGCAGGGATTCGACACGTTTGGGAGCGGGTCGGTTTGTCCGAGCTGCTCGGCGCGGTATGCGACGACGACGTGTTTGGATTGCCGGGAGAAGGCGTCGTTTGGGGAGTGGCAACGGGCAGTGATCAGTGGTCAGTGATCAGTGATCAGTGGGCGAGGAGGCCTTCGTTGCCGAGGATGCGGTAGAGGGTGGAACGGCTGATGCAGAGCTGGCGAGCGGTGCGGAGCTTGTTGCCGCGGTTGAGGTCGAGCACGTATTGGACATGGTGGCGGATGACGGTGTCGAGGGAGAGATTGCCGAGTTGGAGGGAGGGCTGGGATTGGAGTTGTAAGGAGGCATGGTCAGGGAGGGCGAGGTCGCAGGCGCGGATGACGCCGTTGACAGCTTCGAGGAGGGCGGTTTCAAGAACGCTGGAGAGTTCGCGGACGTTTCCAGGCCAGTCGTGCTGGAGGAGGCGAGCGAGGGCGCCGGGTCCGAGCATGACGGGGCGCTGCTGGTAGCGGTTGCAGAGTCGTTCGAGGAGGGATTGGGCGAGGGGAGCGATGTCTTCGCGGCGCTGGCGCAGGGGTGGAATGGCGAAGCGAATGGCGGTGAGCCGGAAGGCGAGGTCGGGCATGATCAGACCCTGTCCGGCGAGCTGGCGCAGCGACGATTCAGAAGAGGTAAGGACGACGGCGCGGCCGGGTGCGCGATCCTGGAGGGATTTGAGGACGCCGAGGAGGAGTCCCTGGCCGGGAGGGGCGAGCAAGTCGACGCGGTCGAGGTAGGTGAAGCCGGCGAGAGAGGTGGGGTCGGCGCCCATGGCGAGCCATTCGCGGGCATCGCGGCGTTCGAAACCGGAGTTGGCGAGCGGGGAGAGCGAGAAGAGAAGGCGGGCCAGGGTTTGTTTGCCTGCGCCCTGTTCGCCTTCGATGGCGGCAATCTGGAGGTGAGGCGCGGCCATCTGCGCCTGCATGATGAGTTTGCGCCAGGCTGCGCTTACTCCCACGACCTGGCTCAAGGGCGCGGCGTCGACCTCGACGAGAGTGAGTCCGGGGACGGAAGGCTGGATCTGGAATTGAGCGGCGCTTTGCATGGATCTCAACGTGCCTCGCCTTCGTGGCCAGGAGACGTACTGGGCTCACACAGGTCTCATCGGCGTTTGGGTGGGAAACTTGAACCGGAATTGGGAGTGGGGTGCAGGTGTTGCCCGATTGCCGGGAGGGGAAATTGAGAGATTGATGCGGGTTATACTCGAAGCATTCCCGCCGAGGCATTTTCCAATCAGAACGGCCTGACTGCCGTGAGTCGCGCGCGCGGCGCAGT
Source organism: Acidobacteriaceae bacterium (assembly GCA_003165095.1). Next base: position 6,391 of record PLSH01000353.1, on the reverse strand, counting down.
TTTCACGGCCGCCGGCAGCGGGAACAGGCATTCGATGGCCTTTTTTTGAGAGCCTGGCCGCGAAGGAGCGGACGTTGACGAACGCGAGCAAGCGATGGGGTTACGCGGTTTGGCTGGCGCTGATCGCCGGCTTCGCGGTGTTGCATGCTTTGAACCTGCGCGCCGATTTTCCCAATCACACGATGTGGATCGCGGACTGGGCCAAATATACCGACGAGGGCTGGTACGGGGATGCGGCGGTCAGGGCCCACCTGTTTGGCAACTGGTACATGGCGGGGGACTTCAATCCGGCGGTTGCGGTTCCGGTGTGGCCGTTTCTGGAGTGGGTGTTGTTCTTCTTTACCGGCGTTACGGTGGCGGCGGCGCGGGGGCTGGCCGTGGCGATGTTCTTTTTGAATCTGCTGCTGAGTTACACGCTGCTGCGGACGCGCGGGCCGCGCTGGATGGGGTTGCTGGCGGTGACGCTGATGGTGACCAGCCCGTTCCTTTACTGCTTCGGCAGGCTGGCGATTCTGGAACCGCTGCTGACGTTGTTGACGCTGGCGGCGATGAACCTNNAAGAGCCGCAAACTTGCGGTGCGGTGCGCGTCGGCGGCGGCCGGCACATTTGTTGCGGGATACGGATTTTGGATGGCGATGCTGGCCGACCGTGGGCTTATCGGCGACTTCAGATACTACTTTGATATCAATCACTACGCCAAGCCGAGCGAATTCTACTGGCCGGTGGTGAGTTTCTGGTGGTCGTTTCACGGCGGATTGTGGATTGACCGGATTCTGTTTCCGGTGGCGGGGGTGCTAGCGCTGGGCGCGGCGATTGCCTGGATGCGAACCTGGATGCGCACATGGGGCGTGGCGGACAGGCGGTCGCGAGCGGGGTGGGGCGCGTGGGGACGGGGACTGCTGGGCAAATCAGCGTCTGGCGCGCCGGTGTTTGGGGCCTCGGTGTTGGCGGTTGGCGGAATGGTGCTTTTCATGACCTACCAGGACCATCCGCAGCCGAGGTACTTTGCCGTGGCGGCGGTGTTCTGCTTCATGATTGTGGCGCAGGGAGCGGAGGCGTTGACGATCCGGGTAAGGGAAGATGGCTCCCGGAGCGGGTTTGGGCTGCGCGGCTGGGGCGGGATTGCGATTGGGCTGGCCGTGGTGACGGCCTGCGTGAATGGCGCGCAGACGGTGGATTACGCAGCGCATCCGCAGTACACGTTTGTGAACGCGGCGGACGGACTGACGCACTATATCGATACGCATCCCAACGGCAAGCGGCTGCTGGTGTCAAGCAGCGGAGACGAGATCACGCTGGTGACGCAACTGCCGACGCTGTGCGACGACTTCGGCACCATGGATCTGTCAGAAAAGCTGGACGTGTATCGGCCGGGCTGGTACGCGGACTGGAACCATCTCGACGCCTACGAGCTCGAAGATCTGCACCTGTATTACTCGCTGGAGCAGGTGGCCGCGTTTCCTGCGTTTGACGATCCGGAACGGAATTTGCTGGTGCTCTACAAGCTGCACCCGCTGCCCGGCGGGAAGGTGCGGGATCTCGGCGATGAGAATTTGCAGATCAAGCTTCCGGATGATTCGTTTGATGTGGAGGTGAAGTGAGGACAGGGGTCAGGGGTCAGGTTTCAGGTTTCAGGGGTCAGGGAATAGGGAATAGGGAATAGGGACTGAGGGACTGCGGAAACGGGGGGCGGTGGACTTGTGGGGTGGTGGTTGGGTGCGGCTGCGGCTTGCATTCGCGGGTGGGAATCCGAGTGCTTCCGGAGTTGATTTCAGGGCTGGATGTGCGCCAATCCTGGCACTGCGGATTCTCCCGTTGGTTTTGGCGGAGGCGGGGGCGTTTGCCGGGAGTGATCCTGCTAGACTGAGGGCTTCTTCCCGCCAATTGAGGTCCGCAGTCTCCCCGGTCCCCAAGTGCGAGGGACCGGGGGCACCCTCATCGTGGTTTGGAAAGGGCACCGTGACCGGGGCCACCCGCCAGGGTTTTGGCGGCATTGAGGATCGGAGTCGGCATGGGCGTTGCACATTCGTTATCTCAACATTCCGGCTTGAACATGCTGTGGTGTCTTTGAGTGTGAGATCGTGCGTTGACTTCCGGGGGGGCATTCCTTACATTCAATTCATCAAGCGCAACCTAGCCTGTGACCGGGAGGAAATGTTCTTTGGGGTTGTATGCCTGCTGGCGGCGCGGACGCCGCCAGGACAGCCGGTCTGGAGACCGGCGCTACTATCCGCCGGAGACACATCTTTTGCCGATCAGAGATCTAGTTGAAAAAACCACCTGAACCGATTCTCCGAAAGGGGTCTGTCTATGAAATGGCCAGTGTTTGACGCGAATTGTTGGAGATCTGTGGAAAACAGGAACGAAATAGAATCCCATAAAATACTGTTTACCGAAATAAAATTCCATAAAGCACTGTTTACCGAAACAAAATTCCATAAGGCACTGTTTACCGGAACAAAATCCTACAAAATACTGTTTACCGCGATTGTCTCGATTCTCTTGCTCACAATATGTCCGGCCATGCATGGGCAGGCTACGGGAAGTTTCTCGGGCAACGTGCTGGATAAATCGGGAGCGGCGATTCCTGGAGCTTCGGTTGGGGTTGTTTCAGAGGGAACCGGGCTGGCGCGGAAGGTGAAAACGGACGATGCAGGACACTATCTGCTGCCTTTATTGCCTGTCGGCAGCTACACCGTGCGCGTGGATGCGACGGGGTTTCAAAGCGCGGAATCAAAGGATCTGCGACTCCAGGTGGATGAAGCCCGCGAGCTCGATTTTTCGCTGGCGCCGGCTGCCGTGGTCACCACCGTGGCAGTATCCGGCGAGGCTGTGGCCGTGGAGACAACGAATCCATCTCTCGGGCAGGTGATCACTTCGCAACAGGTGACGGATCTGCCCCTCAACGGGCGCGATTTTGTGCAACTGGCGACGCTGACGGCCGGCGCTACCGCAGAGACAAACCCCAACAGTTTTTTCACGCAAGGCAGCGACAGCGAAGTGGCGGCGCGCGGCTCGTTTTCATTGTCAGTGGGCGGATCGCGGCCGAACGCCACGGATTGGCTGCTTGACGGCGTAGACAACAACGAGCTCACCGCGGGCGGCATCGGCGTGTTTTCTTCGATCGACGACATTCAGGAGTTCAAGGTGCTGACTTACACCTACTCCGCCGAGTTCGGAACGCGCGCGGGCCCGACCGTCCTGGTGACGACGAAACAGGGAACGAACGACTTTCATGGATCGCTCTTTGAGTTCGTCCGCAATACCGACCTCGACGCGAAGGGCGACTTTGACCCTACAACCCCGAAGTTCAATCTGAACCAGTTTGGGGGGTCCGTCGGAGGGCCCATTCGCCACAACAAGACGTTTTTCTTTGTGGATGGCGAGCAGAAGTATCAGCGCCAGGGAATTACTTTCACGGGCCTGGTGCCTTCAGGCACGTCGCCTTCAGGCACGTTGCCGGGGACGGGCATGCGCGGCGGCGACTTCTCACTGGACCCTTTTGGCAACCCCGTGAAAGACTCCTCCGGCAATGTCGTTCAGTATCCAATCGCAAATCCGAACATGGTAGGCGCGTCCAATCCCTACTTCCAATGCGACAGTTCCGGCAAATCTATCATGGCAAATTCCGACGGCAGCCAGACTCCGGGAGTCAACTGCAACAAGATCCCCTCCAACCTGATCGACCACGTTGGGCAGTCCATGATGAACATCTATCCGCTGGCGAACGCCAACGATCCTACGGCCGGATACAACTACGTCAACGAGCCCGTCCGCAAACTGAACGAAACCAAATTCGACGCGCGTGTGGACCATACGCTGACCGCATCGGACAATCTGTTTGCGCGGTTCAGCTACGACCAGGCGTTTTCTTTTGTCCCCGGCGGCGCGCCGGGACTGGCCGAGTCAAACGCCTTCGGCAGCAACGAGAACCTGATCAACCACGGCCGCAACATCGCAGCCGGCGAAACCCACGTGTTCTCGCCGCGCACGCTCAACCTGGCCACCGTGGGCTACGACCGCATCTTCAACTACATTGCCTCACTGGGTAACTTCAGCTGCGAGTCGGCCATTCTGAATATTCCGAATGCCGATCTGGGCTGCTCGGCCAGCGGTTCTCCTCAGCCCGGCGGATCGTACAGTCAAGGCCTGGTCTCCACCGAAGTCTACGGCGGCTATTGGTCGCTCGGCGATCGCGGCTACTCTCCATTTCAGGGCGGAACGAATATCTTCTCGTTCAAGGACGATCTGGACCTGATTCGCGGCAAGCATGAAATCCACACCGGCATCGATCTGCGCGCCAATCAGATGAACGTGGGCACAGAGGAGTTTCAAGACGGCTACTGGCTGGTCGGCGGCTTCGGAGATTTCAGCGGCGCAGGCGTCGCCCCCGGCAATCCCGAAGCGGACCTGCTGATGGGAATTGCTGGAGGGGCGATCCACGACCAGACATACGACGGCGCCATCACGGGCCGCCGCTGGAAGATCATACGGCCTTTCGTCGAGGATGACTGGCGCGTTACGCCGTCGCTCACCCTCAACCTGGGCCTGGCGTGGGATATGACGACGCCCATCACCGAAGTGCATAACCGCATGGCGGACTACATTCCCTCGACGGGAAATCTCATGATTGCGGGCCAGGGCGGAGTGAGCAGATCGGCGGGCATCAATATGTATTGGGGCGCCTACGAGCCCCGCGTCGGCCTGAACTGGAAGGTTCTCGGCAGCGACAAGACCGTGCTTCGCGTCGGGTTTGGCATCTATCACGATTCGTCCTGGAACCTGGGCGCGCAGGGCCTGTGGCAAAATCCGCCCAACCTCGGCGAGTCCGATCAATTTCCCGCCACTTATCAAGCGGGCTGCGCGTTTGCCTATTCCTACTGCGCGTCGTTGCCGAACGCGACAGTCGAGAATGTCCCTACCACTTCCGGTGGCTTTACACCCCTTCCCACGCCGCAAAATGTGGCCAGCTACACGGGAACGTTCAATTACCAGCCGCCGAACTTCCAGCCGGGCCGGGTTCACCAATATAACGCCAATGTGGAACGCCAGTTGCCCGGCAACGTGCTGCTCACCGCGGGCTATGCCGGTTCGACGGGCGGCCATCTGCTGGTGGGCGGCAACGACCTGAACACCAACAGCCCCTCGGGTTGCGGAACGGCCGGCTACTCGATCGGCTGCGAGCCCAACGGGACTGCCTACAGTTATCCCTACAACCCGCCGAACTACAACGCGATCCTGCTTTTCGGCGATGTGGGCAAGACAACCTATAACTCGGTGCAAGTGAAGGCTGAGACCAAGACACCGAAATACGGCCTCTATGCGCTGGTTGCCTACACTTACTCTCATACCTACGACAACGGCCTGTCAGACGGGCTGGGTTCAGAGCTGAGCGCCCCCTATTTTCCGCTGCCCAACTGGCAAAAACTCGATTGGTCGCTGTCGCAGATCAACCTCAATAACAGCTTTACGGGGAGCGTGATTTACGATCTGCCTCTGGGCAAGGGCAAGACGTTTGGCGGCGACTGGAACCCTGTGACCAACACGCTTCTCGGCGATTGGCAGGTCACGCTGATCGAAAGGATCTCTTCCGGGTTCCCGGTTCCACTGATCGACAGCTCTAACCAGTCTGGCACTACCTTCAATGCCGGCGGCGACGACAACAATTACAACCGGCCCGACCAGGTTCCCGGTAAAAACCCGTACGCCGCCAACCACAGCCAGCATCAGTGGATCAACCCCGCCGCTTTCGCCCCGGCGGCCGCCGGCGAGCTGGGCAATGCGGCGCGCGTTCCCGTCAGCGGACCGGATTTTGTCAACTCAGACTTTTCTGTCATCAAACAATTTCCTTTGCACCGGGAGGGAATGGGGTTGAACTTCCGCGCAGAGTTCTTCAACATCTTCAATCATCCCGAGTTCGGAATGCCGGTGGCCGATATCAACGCGCTCGGATTCGGCGCCGTGAACTCGACGGTGAACAATCCTCGGCTGGTGCAACTGGCTCTCAAGCTGTCGTTCTGAGGCGTTCCGCGCGGCGTTGCCGCGCGGATGGGCTTTCTTAGTGGGTTGGGGCATGGCTGGGGCCATGCCCATTCAAAGTTGAATCGATGCACTTTCGAGGGCAGTGAGGGCTGAGGAGAGTGTGTGAGAACGTTCTTTCGGGGCTGGAGAGAGGCCCCGTTTTTTACTCAAAGGCAGCAGGTTGGCGCCCGCTTCGCGGGCATGGCGAGTTGGCAAGTTGGCGCGGGAACGAGTTCTCAGGCAGTCACTGAAGCCCTGACTGCCAGTCGTGCCCTGTTACAAGGCGCCGTTCTTCCGGGGCTAAAGCCCGATCTTTAATGCGGGCTCGCTTTCAGGGGCCTGAAGGCCCCTGCTCCCTCCGGCAGGAAC
>PLSH01000190.1 GCA_003165095.1 Acidobacteriaceae bacterium | reverse complement strand
TCTGCCTAGCCGTCTCGAAAGATAGCTACGCAGAAGCAGGCGCGGCGGTTCCATGGAAGTTGCTCAGGCGTACTTGCGCAGGATTCCCAGCACCTTGCCCTGGATGGCGACGTTGGCCGCGGGCGCGAAGATGGGCGCCATCTCCTTGTTCGACGGCTGCAGGCGGATCATCCCTCCCTCGCGGTAGAAGCGCTTCAGCGTCGCGTCGTAGCCATCCACCAGCGCCACGATGATCTCGCCCTCGCGCGCGGTCGCGGTGCGCTCCACCAGCACATAGTCGCCGCTCACGATGTGCTCGTCGCGCATGGAGTCGCCGCGCACCTCCAGCGCGAAGACCTCGCGGTTGCCGATGATGTCGCCCAGCGAGATCGTCTCCGCCATCTGGACGGCCTCAATCGGTTGGCCCGCCGCGATGCGACCCAGCAGCGGCAGTCGGTCGAAGCCCTTCTTGCTGGAGCGCGGAGGCAGCACGTCGATCGAGCGGCTGCGGTTGTGCGCTCGCTGCAGCAGCCCCTTGTTCTGCAGGTTGGTCACATGTTTGTGAACGGTTGCCAGCGAGGTGAGGCCCAGTCCGTGCGCGATCTCCTCATACGAAGGCGAGAAGCCGTTCTTCTGCGTGAAGTTGCTGAGAAAGTCGATAACTTCTTTTTGCCGCCGTGTAATAGCCATGCGCCGATTGTAGCGAATAAACGGCGAACTACAAGCCCTTTTGCAAAATAAATTCGATGCCGGGCTGGATTCCTTCCCAGAGCGGCTCCCGCCCCGCTCTCACGCAATCTGGCTGAACTTCGTGCGCACCTGCGCAAAATCCGACTGTCCCAGTCCGCGCCTCTCGGCCAGCTTCAGATATGGCATTGCCTCTGCGTCCAGGTTCCAGTACGCCTTGGCGACGTACGCGTCTAGCGCCACCGGGTCTGTTCCCGCAACCAGCGTCTTGTGCAGCGCCACGTCCTCCAGATTGCCTCCCGTTGGCCCGTTCCGCAGCAGCACGCGGTAGCAGTCGAGCAGGGTCAGCGTGGGCAGCATGAACGCCGCCAGGTCCACCAGGCTCTGGTGGATCTGCTGATGCAGCCGGTTCCTCTCGCCGCCCAGTATCCCGTACCAGTTCTTGAATCCCAGCGTGGCGCCGGTGAGGGCATGGTGTTTGGCAATCGGCAGGTTGATCACCTTGTCGGCCAGCAGGAATGGCTCAAAGACCTGCCAGTTCTGTAGTACCTCTCCGCCCAGGTCCACCTCGCGGAAGCGCGCCGGATCGGGCAGAATAACATCGGCGCCTTCGGCGCGCGCCGCCGCCGCAATGCCGGAGCGGCGAAAGCACCGCTCCGCTTCGTTGCAGCTCACATCGGTCACAATCACCCGCTTCGCCCCGGCCTGCACGCACTGCTTCACCGTTTCAGCGACAACATCGGGATTGGTGGTTGCCGCCTGCTCCGGCGTGCGGTCCCACGCGATGTTCGGCTTCAGCACAACCACATCATTATGCGCGATGAACCGCCCCACTCCGCCCAGATCGTCGAAGGCCCGCCGCACCAGCGCGCGCGGGTCTGTGGCGTTCGGCCCGTCTCCCTGCACCACTACCATCTCCGGCAGCGCCGCGTTGGCCTCCACCGTGTGATTGCGCCGCACGTTCGCCGCCGCGGTCGAGCCCGGCAGCTCGCTGTGCTTCGCCAGCCACACCGCCGCTGCCGCCGTGCCCGCGCCAGCAGCCGTCAGGCGCAGCAACTGTAGCATCGCCTCGCGCCGAGTCATCCGGTCCTTCGCGGTCAGGTTCTCAGCAGTCGAATTGTCCGCAACCGGCTTCTCGGAAGCCATCCCCGTCTCCTTACGCAATGCGTTGCTCGATCAGCGCAATTCGCGCCGGATCGTTCGTCCCCAGTCTGTGCTGCGCATCCGCCGCAGTCGCCAGAAAACTGGTCGGCGTGCCCTTCTGCGCCAGCGTGTTCAGGCCCTTCTCGGCGCGTTTGCGTTCGATCATCTGCGCGCTGATTGTGTCGATCGCCACCCGGTCCTCGCCCACCAGCAATCCGTCCTCGTTCCACGAGTACTCCGGCCGGTAGCTTGGCCCGCCCTCGTACACCGCGGTCTTCAGATCGCCCACCACAAAGCGCACCTTCTGCCGGATCTGAGGAATCATGTTCAGGTCGGCCAGATACGGATTGCATGCCGCGCCATGCAGCGAGCTCGGATTGTTGATCACGCCATACATGTTCTTCATCGCCATGGTCACGCCGGCCAGGTTGTGGCTCTTCAGCACCGGCAGATTGATCAGCACATCGCTCTGGGCAAGGATCTTAGCCAGCCGCGTCGTCACCGATCCGTAGCTCACCGAGGCGTCCTCATAGCCCGCCGTGTCCGATCCGATAAAGCGCACCGCACCCGGCGCGTTCGACAGCTTGAACCCAGCCGACTCCAGTTCGCGGCTGCCGCGGTCCCACACAATGATGTCGCCCGCCTTGATCCCGGCCTGCTGCAACCGTTCGCAGATCGCCGCCACCAATGCCACGCTGGGCGAGATCGCGCG
>PLSH01000062.1 GCA_003165095.1 Acidobacteriaceae bacterium | reverse complement strand
TGCTGGCCGGCCATGAAGTCGCTTTGCCGCTCCGTCTGTGGCCCGATCGCAACCATCAGCGCGCCGTGCTCCCGCAGTTGCCCATAGAGATCGCGCCAGGCCTCGAGCTCGGTCATGCAATAAGGGCACCACCGCCCGCGAAAAAACTTGACGACCAGCGGCCCGATAGCAAGCAGGTCCACGCTCCGCACCAGCTTGCCCGACGCGTCTTTGAGCGCAAACTCCGGCGCGATGGTGCCCACCGGCAGAATGCGCTCCTCGATGTTCGAAGCAAACAGCTCCTCGACCGCCCGCTCCCCAACCGCCAGCCGCTCCGCCTGCACCAAGTGCCGCGTATTAGCCGTAATCTCGTCGAGTTGGTCCTGGAGCGCGGTCATTGAGACTCTCACCTTACCTCATATCTTGACTTCGCGAGAGCGGCCTGCGTCACCACGATTGGGCGCCGTTCAGATCCGCACCCTACCGCCCAAACCGCTGTTTCCCGCCCATCCCCATCGCGCCCAGCCCGCCGCGCATCATCTTCCCCGCCAGCCCGCCCTTGCCCATCTGCTTGAACATCTTCGCCATCTGCGCATACTGCCGCAGCAGTTGGTTCACGTCCTGCACGCTCGTTCCCGATCCCGCCGCAATCCGCTTGCGCCGCGATCCCGAAATAATCTCGTGATTCCGGCGCTCCCTCGGCGTCATCGAATTGATGATCGCCTCCAGCCGCGTAAACTGCTTTTCATCCACGTTCTTTGAGGCCTGCTGCAATCCCGCAAACGGACCCACCGACGGCATCATCTTCAAAATCGATTCCATCGAGCCCATNNATCAGCGACATCATGTCGCCCATCCCCAGAATCCGCCCCACAATTCGATCGGGATGAAACGGCTCAAACGCGTCCGGCTTTTCGCCCACGCCGATAAACTTGATCGGCTGCCCCGTCACATGCCGAATCGACAGCGCAGCGCCGCCGCGCGCATCGCCGTCCATCTTGGTCAATATCACGCCCGTCAATCCCAGGCGCTTGTGAAAATCCTGCGCGGAGTTCACCGCGTCCTGCCCCGTCATCGCGTCGGCAATGAACAGAATCTCCTGCGGGTTGAGCAGCTTTTTCAGCCGCTCCATCTCCCCCATCAGCTCTTCGTCGATGTGCAGCCGTCCCGCCGTGTCCACGATCAGCGTGTCGCAGCCCATGATGACGGCCTCGCGGCGCGCCTCCTTGGCCAGCCGCTCCACCAGCGCCGACCCCGCCGGTTCGCCCTTCTGGTCGCCCTCGTAGAGCTTGGCCTCAATCGATTTCGCCACCACCCTGAGCTGCTCGCGCGCCGCCGGACGGTACACGTCCACCGACACCAGCATCGGCCTGTGCCCGCCCTTCTTGAGCCACGCCGCCAGCTTGCCGCTCGTTGTGGTCTTGCCCGATCCCTGCAGCCCCGCCATCAGAATCACCGTCGGCGGCTGCGATGCGAATTTAAAGCGCGCCGTGTCCTTGCCCAGCAGCTCCATCAGCTCGTCGCGGACGATCTTGATCACCTGCTCTGAGGGCGACAGCGCGGTCAAAACTTCAGTGCCCACGGCCTTCACGCGAATGTGCTCGATCAGGTCGTTGACCACGTTGAGATTGACGTCGGCCTCAAGCAGCGCCACGCGAATGGCAGCCAGAGCCTCGGCAATGTTTTCTTCAGTAAGCGTGCCCTGGCCGCGCAGGGTCTTGAACACACGTTGGAGTTTGTCAGTGAGGTTATCAAACATAGGTCAGATTCAAGTTTACCGGAGTCTTGCGGCGGGGGGATTGTGGAGGCGGATTTTCTGCCAGCGACACGCGCCTGGATCAGGCAGTGCGGGCCAGCGTCAACACCGTAATGTCGTCGTCCTGGCCAAAGTTCTGCGCCGTTTGCGCGATGGTCTCCGCGGGCTCGACGCTCATCTCGGCCGTGCGTTCAAATCCAAACAGCGCGCCGGATTTGTTACGGGCTTCAACTACTCCGTCAGTGAGCAGGGTGAGTTGCTGGCTGGGCGCGAGCTGGAAAGTGGATTCGGCGTAAGTCGTGTCGGCGGCGAGGCCGAGAGGCAGGTTGTTTTCGATGGGGAGTTCTTTGCCGCAAAGATAAGGCGCGACGTGGCCCGCATTGGCGATGGTCAGCTTCCCATCCGCATCGGCGCGCAGCACCAGGCAAGTGGTAAATCCGCCGCCGCTGCGTGCCAGCATGCGCGTATTCATCGCCGCCAAAATCTCTCCCGGGCTCTGCGTATAGTGCGCCAGCGTGCGCACGGTGCCCACCAGCAGAGAGACAGTCATGGCAGCCGGCATTCCCTTGCCGCTCACGTCTCCAATGATCACGAGCACTCCGCCGGCGGTTCCCTTGCGGTTGACCGGTAGCACCTGGAAAAAATCACCGCCAACTTCCCCGTAGGGCTTGTAGACCGATTGAATGTTGAATCCCGGGATCGTGGGAATCTCTTCAGGAATGAGAACCTGCTGAACGGCGCGGCCGGCCTCGAGTTCAGCGGCCATGCGCTGCTTCTCGCGGCGGTCGCGGATAAGGTCGTGAGCCAGGATGGCAAGCGTCACGGTTCCCAGGAGGGTCAGTGTGGTGATGGTGTACTGCCAGTGCCAGCCACCGATAGAGGCGTATTGCTTCATGCCCGTCAGGAGCCCCAAAGAGGTGGAAAGTGTGAGGCGCACGAACCAATAAAACAGGAATGCCGCGGCAATCATTCTGTCGCGTGCGCTACGGCGCCTGAGCCCCTGGACGATCAGAACGGCGAGCGGCGCCTCGGATGCGAGCACCGGCCATTCGGCGGTAAAAGACAAGTTTGGAAACCACACCGCGATGAAAACAAAGAGATAGATTGGCCAGAACAACAATGTCCAGCGGCGACGCGGAACCTGCATTGCCTCGCCCGCTGTTGCCACGAGCATGCCTGACGCTATGGCTCGTAGACTCCAATAGGGGGCCAGGCCCCCGAAGTAATCGAATGACTGGGTCACGGCAACCATTGCGAAAAAGATGCCCAGGCTGCGAAACGCTCGAAAATCGGGCGCGGCTCGCCAGAGCGCCAGGAAAGCCGCCGCCAGGCAGAACATCAGCACGGCGGTGATCAGCAAGGGTGTGTTTTGCACCTGCTCGATGAGCGGCACGGGCGGAAAGAGCTGCTGCAGCAGCGGGTACCCCGCGCCCAGCAGAAGAACGGCCGTCATGTGGGGACTATCCTTTGCAGGGTAAGCACGGTGATGTCGTCGTCCTGGCCGAATTGTTGGGCGGCGTCGGCGATGGATTCGGCGGAATGAACGCTGAGAGCGGCCGTGCGTTCAAATCCAAACAGCGCGCCGTCCTTCTCGCGTGCTTCCACCACCCCGTCGGTCACCAGCATGAGCTGCTGCCCCGGCCCCAGCTGAAATGTCGTTTCGGTGTAGTTCGATTCAGCCGCAAGTCCCAGCGGCAGCCCATTCACCAGCGGCAGCTCTTTGCCGCCAAGGTACGGCGCAATGTGCCCCGCGTTGGCAACGGTCAGCTTTCCATCTGCATCAGCGCGCAGCACCAGGCAAGTGGTAAATCCTCCGCCGCTGCGTGCCAACATCCGCTGATTCATCGCCGCCAAAATCTCGCCCGGGCTCTGCGTATAGTGCGCCAGCGTCCGCACCGTGCCCACCAGCAGCGAAACCGTCATCGCCGCCGGCATTCCCTTGCCGCTTACATCCCCAATCACCGCCAGAACGCCGCCGTTGACTGTACCGAGTATCTGAAAGAAATCCCCGCCCACCTGCCCAGCCGGCTTGTAGACGCTGTGAATCGCAAATCCCCGCACCGTCGGAGTCTCCTCCGGGATCAATACTTGTTGAACAGTCCGCGCCGCTTCAAGTTCCGCCGCGGCCTGGGCGCGCTCGCGGGCAATGCCGATGGTGCGCAGCACCAGGAACAGGAGCATAGTCACGCAGTAGATGATGCCCCACACGTCCCAGAGGATGAATCCGTAACTGGCGAGATGGAAATAGGGTATGGGAGGGATCTTCAGAGACAAGTGAAAGTAGAAAGATAGCTGCGCCAGGAAGTTCCAGTAATTGAGAAAGCCAATGAACGCGACGGGGGGAAGAAACAGGCGAGCATCGCGGTTGCCGCGCAGTGTGGCCCTGAGGAGCAGCGCGGGTAACAGTGCAGCAACGATCAGCGACGGAACAAAGAACGCGGCGAAAGCTGAATATCCCGTCCAGAGGCCGATATCGAGCAGTGGTTTGGAAAAGTAGCACAGGAACAATACGATCTCCAACGCCAGCAGCCAGCGCGAGCGTCGCAAGTGAACAATCAGGCGAACGAACTCAATGCCCGCAACTCCCGTAATGCCAATCGCAAGCCAGCTCAGAAAGTCATCAGCGGCAGTCGAGGCGTGGAGATGAATCCAGATCGTCACGGCCGCCTGAAGGCTGGTGGCAAGCAGCGCGATGGAGATGGCCAGATACTCCGCCTGACTGCGCATGGCAAGGTAAAGCGCGAGTGCAACGATGCCCACGACAAGGTTGAGGCCAAAGAGGATGAAGTAGCTTGCGGTCTGGTGGGACGCCTCATAGCTGGCGTCGCGCGGCGCCTGTTCGCGGTTGGCAATGAAGATGCGATCGGCGGTGAGGGGCGTGCTGGTGCCCGGGCCCTGGTCGCCCATTTTGTTGATGGCGAAGCGAATGGCAATGACGAGATCGCCATTGGGGGCAATCATGCTGTCGGGAATGTCGTAAGAGGTCAGGTAGTCCTGGCTGGACTCAAGCATTCCATTCATCGCGCCGTTCGCGCCGATGCGCACTCCGTTGACGTAGAGTTCATAACTGCCCGTGATGTACTGGACCTCGACCGCCAGGTTGTTCCAGCGAGGGTCCACGTGAACGTGGATGCGATACCAGGCGTAAGGGATATTGCGGACGCCGTAGTCGGTCAACTGCTTGTTTTGTGAGACCGTCTTCCAGCCGCTGTCGTCATAAGTTGGCGACGCGTAGGCGGAGTTGTCGTCCGGCGAAAAAAGCCAGTCGGGGCCAAGATTCACCCGAAGTCCCAGCCAGTAGGCGTCGAAATGGCGCGGATTCAGTTGGCCTGGCGTGGGCCCGTGCCCAGTGTTCTGCGCCCCTGCGTAGGGTGCGCAGGCAGCGAGCAGCAGAAATCCAACGGCCAGGAGCTTTCGGGGAAGCATCGAAGTAACTATATCGCAGCAACAATGCGATACGCTGGCAAAGACGGGTCTGGATACAAATGGAGCCTGTCGGAGGCGGAGATGGAACGGCTAATCGAGGGGCACAGGCGTTTTCTGGCCGAGGTCTTTCCTCAGATGAAAAGTCATTTTCATCTGCTGGCAGAGGGCCAGGCGCCGCAGTGGCTCTTCATCACCTGTTCTGACTCGCGCGTCGTACCCGACCTGTTTCTAGGTACCGAACCGGGCGATCTCTTCATCACCCGCAACGCCGGCAACGTCGTGCCCGTTACCAACCTCGACGTGGACGGGGTTACGGCCACCATCGAATATGCCGTAGAGGTGCTCAAAGTCGGCCACGCCATTCTCTGCGGGCACTCCGACTGCGGAGCGCTCAAGGCCGCGCTGGACCCCACCGCTCTCGCAGGCCTGCCCAGGGCCGAGCGTTGGCTGCACCACGTTGAGGAAGCCTTTGCCCACCGCCCGCCGCTCAATCCGGCCGACGGCGACAGCGCGGAACTGGCCGCGCTCATCCGCGGCAACGTGGTCGCGCAACTCATCAACCTCAAGGCCCAGCCCTCCGTGAAGCACGCCATGCACGAGGGCCGGCTAACCGTGCATGGCTGGTACTACGACATCCTCACCGGCCGCATCGAGCAGTATGACGAGCAACTGCACAGGTTT
>PLSH01000229.1 GCA_003165095.1 Acidobacteriaceae bacterium | reverse complement strand
GCGCGCCCGACGCGGATGGGGTCAGTGAGTATTGCCACAGTTCATTCCCGTTGTCGAACACTTCCAGCAACCCGGTCGGCGCAACCGTCGCCCCCGCGGGTCCCGACACCGTCCCCACAAAACTCGTGGTCTGCGCGCCCGCAATGCTTGCCGGCGTCAGGCTCACCGTCGTCGTCGAAGCCAATAGTCCCGCCGAAGGTGCTGTCACTACCAGAGTGAGCCCCGAGTTGTTGGCATACTCCTGCGTTTTCCAGTTCGAGTCGCCGTTGTAGAGCAGGCAGAAATACCAAGTACCCACGGGCAGATTCGAAAAAGTGAGTTGCGCGAAACTATATTCGGCATACATGCCGCCCGGCGACGAAAGCGTTCCCGTCTGGCTGAAGCTGCCTGTTGGCTGGGCGCAGTTCATGTCAATCAAGTAGGTTGAGAACGTCCCCGTCACCGTGCCGGTGGGAGCCAATGTCCCCGGCGGTGGCGCATACCCAATTGGCAGCGAACCGGGTCCCAACTCCACGCCCAGCACCACGCTGCTACCTGCATACACCGGCGAGCCACTTAGTCCCGAAAGTCCGAACGAAGCGCTTGGATTCACCGTGATCGATGGGTATGCCGTGCTGACCGGGATCGTGACCGGTCCCGCCGATGCAGGTTCGAAGCTGCTGTCGCCCGGGTAGCTCGCGCTCACCGAATGATCCCCCGGCAAAAGAGCATTCGGTTCCCACGAAGCCACTCCGCCCACGTTCAGTGCCACCGTGCTGGTCACTCCATCGAGCGTGAAAGTCACATTGCCCGTAGCGCTCCCGTCCGTGCCCCCCGTCGGCGCATTCGCACCCAGCGGCTGCGCGCTGATATACAACGGATACCCATACACGGTGTTGCCGCCCTGAAGATTCAGGATGGTCTTTTCCGGCATTACCGTTATCGTCTCGGACTGCGAGGTGCTGCTCGCGAAGACTCCATCCCCTCCATACTGCGCCGTCAACTCATACGTGCCTCCGGGAAGATAATTCACCGTTGTTGACCCGCTCCCGCCGGCCAGCGAAATCGCTGTCTGCCCTTTGCTCGACGGCAAATCCGAGCTGCTCAAAACTGCCACGGCTCCCGTCGGAGTCCCCGATCCCGCCGCCGCCACATCCGCCGTCAGCGTCACATTTGCTCCGTGCGNNCGCATCCACTGAGCCCCATCCGCTGGCCTGATCGAAACCCGGCGTTGCGCTGTACACCGTCGACTCGCCCCAATACGGCCCCAGGTTATCCACGCCCAGGTCGCAGTCCGGGGGATATTCGCAAAGGTCCCAGTTTCCGCCCAGCGTAATGTCGTGAAATGCAGCCGGCTGCTGCTGGGCCAGAGGATAGAGCGTATAGTCCGCCTGTCCCTGCCGCCCGTACTTCTGGTCTACCAGCGCCATGATCCCGGCCATCGCCGGCGCTGCCGCCGACGTGCCTCCCACCAGAAACACTGAAAAATTCCCGCTCGCGTCCGGCGTGCAATCTCCTTCTTCCGCGCAAATCGCGTACGCTGAGTAATTCGGTCCGTTCGAAGCAAAAAGCGATACATCGGGCAAATCGCGCACTCCGTCGGCCGGCACACCGTTGCCCGTCTGCCAACTCGGCTTCGCGTACCCGCCTGCACACTCTTTTGAGGCATTCAGCGTGGCGCAACTGCTCGCGCCTCCTCCGCCGGCTCCGTCCTGGCCCTCGTCAAGTTCGTTTATCGCATTCAGCCCGAACGGATCGTTCCACACCTGCTCCGTCAGCGGAGCCTTCAGCGAACCTTTCGTGGCCGGATTGTTGGTCGCATTCCAGTCCGACGCCGCGCTCGGCGCCCCCGACGCATAGTCGGCATAATAGAAATCTGTTCCTCCCACTGCCACGTCCCACGGCGTCGAGGCAAGTCCGTTTACCTGCTGAAAGAAATAGAAGCTCTGCGCCTGTCCTAAATCGCCTGAAGCCACCAATACCGTCTGGCCCTGCGCAGCCGCTTGTTCCCACAAATCGTTCCAGGTCGGATCTCCACCCTCGGGGCCGCCGTAGCTCACGCTCAGAATGTCGGCCTGGTCATCGTCCACGGCGCGCGCCGCTGCCAGCAGCAGCGGATCCTGAAATCCCGAGCCCGCCGAGATATATAGGTCCACCGCTGCCCCCGGAGCCGCTGCGCCCGCCATCTCCACGTCCAGGTACGCCTCCGTCGCGCTGCTGTTTTCTCCTGGATCTTCCCCGTCAATCACCACCTGGACCGGGTTCACCGTGAGTCCAAACACGCTGCGATACGCCGCCGCCACGTTCAGGTCGATATTCGATTCGTTGACGATCCCGACGGTCACTCCCGTGCCGGTCACCCCTCCATTCAACTCGGGCCCCAGGTCGTATTGCGTCGCGAAATCCGCCGGCGCCAGTGCGTAAAGCGGCGTGCTCGACGCCGTCGGCCCGGTAAACTCCGGCTCGAACCTCCTGTCCATTCCGTTGTACTCACCCTTCCCATTCACAACCACCTGCGGCGCCGGACGCGAAAAATCGTCCAGTGGAGCAACCGCTCCGATGATCGCGGCCAGCGCCTTGGGAATCGTCAGCCCCGTCGCATTTGCATGATGTTGGCCGCCGTTCACCCTGTACTCGTCGATCCGCGTTTCGAAGGCCGCGTTAACCTGCCCCACGGTTCCGGAGAACTCCACAAAGCGCTTCGCCTTCGAAACTCGCGCGACGCGAAAACCCTCCGATCCCAGCCATCGGGTCACTGCTTCCACGTCTGCGTCTGGCGGCCCGAACCGCTCGCCAATCTGCTCCGGCGTCAGCCACCGGCGCCAGGACCCTGACCCTCGCGTGTTCGCATCCTTCAGGAATTGCTGAAACGCGGCCTCCCGCTGTGCCGGCCGGTTCAGAACCATCAGCAACCGCTCCGCCGGTGTCGATTCGTTCATCGGCCCCAGGTCATATCCAGCCTGGGCCAGCCGGCACACGTTACCCGCCAACGCAACTCGCTGGGTCGCATCCACTGCCACGGTCACCAGCTGCGGTGTCGGGTTCTGCGGTTGACCTATAGCGGAATGACAAAAGAGGACGGCAAGAGCGGCCAGGATCGGGATCTTGCGAAACATGCGCGCAACCTCCATCTTGAAAAGAGGTCGAACCAGGTATGGCCCGGTCAACGCGGTCTTCTCCAAGCCAGGACTTCCATTTTACCTCCCGGCTACGACGCAATATGCCCGCATTTGCCTCCGCCGGCGATCCTTCTTGCATCCGTTCCAATGGTGCAAAAGGAGTCGGGCGCACCACACCGTGCCGTCGTTACAAACGCCGCGCGCTCGCTTCCCCGGACTGGCTCTTT
>PLSH01000050.1:7831-7984 GCA_003165095.1 Acidobacteriaceae bacterium | reverse complement strand
ACGGTGCCCGCCGTGGGGCTGAGCGTGGCAAGAGTGATCGATCCGCCTTCAACGTAGGTGTAGTCGGCGGATTGCCAGGCTGCGCCGACAAGGGAATATAACCGGGCATAAACCGTCACACCATCAGCCGGCAATGTCGTTACGGTCGCGGAT
>PLSH01000050.1:0-7814 GCA_003165095.1 Acidobacteriaceae bacterium | reverse complement strand
GTGCCTACGTTGGGAGCTGGAGAATAGAGCACGGCCGGGCTCGGGAGCACGGTCACGCCAACGGTTGCTGTTGCGGTTAGATTCAACGGCGGATTGAGCGCCAGCGTCGCCGCAAATATGTCGTTATTGGCTCCCGAGGGAATGACCAGGTTGCTGAATGTGGCTGAACCGGAAGTGAGACCTTCCGATGTGGTTCCGGTCAGCAGGCTGGCGCTGTCGGTCATGGTCACTGTGCCGGTTGCAAAAGTGGCCGCCGTGCCGCTTTCTGTCAAACTGACCACGGGCGCGGGCGAGATGGGCAGATTCACGGTTACGCTTGACGGCGGCTGGGTCGTGAAGGCGAGCGCATAGTTGGTTTGAACGGAGCCGGCGTCCACCGTGCCCGACGGGCAGTAGCCGCCGGTTGGCTGCATCGGGTCACCGCGCTGGTCGGTCGTCGTGCCGATCGCAATGCCCGCGCAAATCGCCACGCTGCCCGGCAATGGAATCATGGTCTGCGTCGGGCCGCCGTAGTTGCCGAAAGGAGCCAGGGCGACGTTGGTGCCGTTCTCCGTCTCGCCATTCCAAATGCCGATCAGGTTGCCGTTAATAATGTTGTTGCCGGTCGTAAGATTGTTCCCCGTCCAGTAGTTGCTATTCGAAATGCTGTCGTCAAGGTCATCTTCGCCGGAGCCGATGATTGTGTTTCCCGTAATGACATTATTGGCGAGGTACAAGGAGTATTGACTGTTGATGCCGCCGCCGCCACCGCTACCAGGGTACATTTCGATGGGGTTGCTGTTGTCGGTGGAGTTTCCAACAATTGTGCTGTTGTTGACCGTCACCGTGACGGAGCCGTTGCCGACGTTGTTGATTGCCCCACCATAACCGCCACCGCCATTGACCGCTGTGTTCTGGTAGAACGTGCTGTTCGATACCGTGGTAGCGCCGCAGCCGTAAATGCAGGTGTTATCGATGGCTCCGCCATTGCCGCCTGTAGCGGAGTTGTTATAAAACAGGCTGTTCACGACCGTCAAAGTGCCGCCGTTGTAGATGCCTCCGCCGGAACCCGTGGCCTGATTGCCGGTGAACGAAGAGCCGGAGATGGTGAGCGACCCGAAGTTGGTGATGGCTCCGCCGCTGCCCCCGCCCGGGGCATAGCCGTTGTTGATGTTCAGATTGTCAATCGCCGCGTTGGTTGCGTTCGCTACAAAGATAGTTCCGCCTGCGCCTCCGCCATTCACTGTAACCAGGTTGGTGAGAGTGGCGCCGCTACCCGCGGTAAGGCCATAGATGGTCGTGTTCGATGGCGGGTTGAGCGAGCCGTAATCAGTGACGTCTACCGAAATGGTGCTAGCGGCCGCAAAGACCGTCGTGTCGAAATAGATGCTGCCCGCTCCGTAACCAGATGCGGTATTCAGCGCATCACGCAGCGCGCACTGGCCGGGATTGCCGCCGTTATTGCCGTCGGTGGTATTGCTCGTGGTGGAAGCGAGCGCTGTGCAGGTGACCGATCCGTTGTCGTCGCTTGTTGTATTCACCACAAAATACGGCGCATTTACGTTGTAGGCGAGGGTGTTGCTGGTGCTGGCTGCGTTAACTGCGTCACCCGAGTACTGCGCCGTGAAGCTGTGCGCGCCAAAAGCCAGCGGGGAGCCAAGTGTTGAGGCATTCAGTGCGAGCGATGCGGTGTTGGGTGAGCCGCCGCTGAGACTCACCGGGCCCGAGGCAAGCGGATTGCCTGAGTCGTAGAAGGTAACTGTACCTGTGGCCGTAGGGGAAGAGACCGTAGCCGTGAGCGTTACCGTTTGCCCGTATGGCGCTGGAGATGCCGGCGAAGCTGCGAGCGTGGTAGTAGTGGCCGGAGCTACCGTGACAGTGTAGTTTTGCGAAATGGTGAGGTAGCTGTTGTTCGCGTCAGTCGCAGAGAGCGTGAAGCTATAACTACCGTTCTGCGTCGGCGTTCCGCTCAGCGTCCAACTTGAGCCGGTAACCGTTCCTGAGGGCGTCAACGTCAGCCCAGACGGTAGCGTTCCCGAGCTGGTCAGCTGATAGTGGCCCGAACCGCCCGAGACACTAAACGTTT
This sequence comes from Acidobacteriaceae bacterium, assembly GCA_003165095.1. Next base: position 5,749 of record PLSH01000050.1, on the reverse strand, counting down.
GCGATAGGGGAACCGCAGGCACAGCAGAGATGGTCTCGCTGCCCGGCGAAATCTGCAGCGGAGCCAAAACAGTAAGGCTAGTCGAGGCACTGAGCGGCTTCGTGCCCACAACATAGAACGTCGTACTGAGCGTGCCGCTGCCCGCAGTGTCGACTGACAGGCCGGAGAAGGTGGCGCCGGCGCCGTCAACGGTAGTGGCAGTGTTGCCGCTCAGGTTTCCCAGGCCTGAGTAGCTCAGGGTCAGTGGCACTCCTCCGCGGTTCGCGCCATTCTCGGTGACTGAGACCGTGACCGCAGGTGTGACCGCGCCGCCTGCGACGCCGGTGTAACTGGACTGCTGAAACTGGACCGAGGTGTAGTTGGTCTGCACGGCGCCGGCGTCAACGCAGCCTTCCGGCACGTCTGCGGAATACGGCAACAAAAAGTAATAGGCTGTGTTGAGGTTCGGATAGCCGCGCTGATCAATATTGATCGGGTTCGTCCACAGCGATTCGCTATTGCCGTATGTGCCTCCGCAGATAACCGAGCTCCCCGGCAGAGGAAGCATTGTCTGCGTGGGGCCGCCGTAGTTGCCGAGCGGGCCCAGAGTCATAAGGTTCGGGTCATTTACTGCGGGAGCGGTTCTGTTGAGAAAACCGATGTTGTTGCCGCCTTTGTCGGTATAGGGGACGGTGCCGTCGTCGATATCGCTGAGGAAATCAGAGTTTCCGTTCACAATTGTGTTGGCGAGCGTGACAGTGCCGCCATTGGAAGTGATGCCCTCGCTGTTTGGGACAACGGTGGAGATGCCCCCGCCTCCGCCGTTGGCCAAGTTGGCTGAAATTGTGCTGTTCGTTATCGTCGCCGTGCCGGCATCCACAGCAATGCCGCCGCCCCAGCCGTCCGGTGTTGCGTTGTTGGCAAAGGTGCTATTGATGACCGTCAGCGTGCCGCTCGCGTTATCGATTCCGCCGCCATCGCCGATACCGTCGGCAGCGCCCGTGTTGCCGGCGAAGGTGCAGCCAACTACCGTCAAAGTGCCGGTGTTGTAGATGCCGCCGCCGAAGTTGAGTGCGCCGTTGTTCGTGATTGTACTGTTGGTCAGCACCAGGCTGCCCGAGTTGGCTATACCCCCGCCGTTCGAACTACCCCCGTAATTCCTGAGCGGCCAGCCGCCGGTGATGATCAGGTTGCTCATGGCGGTCCCGGTCCCGGTCACCGCAAAAACGGTAGTCGATGTCTGATAGATGGAGGTGCCGTTGCCATTCACCGTCACCAGGTTGGTAAGGTTGGGTCCGCTACCCGAAGTGGGTGCGGTGAGCGTTGTGTTCGTCGGCACAGTGAGCGTGCCGTTGGTCAACGTGATCGTGTCCGGTGCCGAAAAGTGATTGACGTCGAAGGTGATATTGGCGCCTTCAGGAGCGCTCGCGGCGGCAAGCAGCGCATCGCGCAGCGAGCAGGCGCTGTCTTTGGTGTTGCTGGTTGTCGAGCTCAGCGGGGTGCAGTTCCCTGCCGTACCGCTATCGTCCGTGTCGACGTTCACCACGAAGTTCTCAACTGTAGCCACCGAAAACGCGACCGGGGCCGAGGTCGAGCCGGCCAGGACGCCGTCGCCGTCGTAGACAGCGGTGAAGGAATAGCTCCCCTGCTGCAACCCGTTGGGATAACTGAAAGTGACAACGCCATTCACCAGCGGCGCGTCATTGATGGTGGAGGTGCCGTTAAGAAGGTTCACGTACTCGTTGCTGGAAACGGAGTAGGGCGATAGCGTGGCCGTAATTGTGACCGACTGATTCACCGCGGCGAAATTTGCCGGGCTGACTGTCAGCGTCAGGGTGGTTGCCTGCAGAACCGTCAGGCTGGCGGTTGGGGACGAGGTTGAACCGCTGTAGTTTGTGTCGCCCCCATAAATGGCCTTGAACGTATAGTTCCCCTCTGCGAGCCCGTTGGATAAGGTGTATGTGGCAACGCCATTCGACAGCGTTCCGCTCCCGATGTCGGTTGATCCGTTGTAGAAAGCTACGGTGCCAGTGGCCGTGGAGGGAGCGACCGTGGCCGTCAGCGTTATCGGCTGGCCGCTACCGATATTGCCGTTAAGCGCGTTGGTTGTGATCCCCATGGTGGTTGACGCCTTCCCCACCATGAAACTGACGGCAGGAGATGTACCGCTGGCAGCAAAGCTTGCGTCGCCGGCGTAACTCGCTGTAAACGAATCGGTCCCCACCGGAGGCAGAGGGGCCGTGAAAATGGTTGCGCCGTGGGTGAGCGTGCTGCTTCCAATGTTGACGCCATTCTGGTAAAAGGTGATGGTCTCGCCGTCTGTGGTGTTGCCGCCCACCCCCGTCACGTTGAAGGGCTCGAGCTGAGCCTGCAGCGTAATTGGGTTGCCGTAAATAGAGGACCCCGACGAGGTGATGATCGTCAGGGCGGTTGGCAGCGTCTGCACGGCCAAAGCGGCAGTGGAGGTGTTGGTGGAATTCCAGTTAGAGTCACCCGGATAGCTGGCCTTGAAGCTATAGGTCCCCACGGGAAGATTGCTCAGCGTGAGCATGGCAGGCCCGCTCTGGCTACCGAACTTCGCGGTATTTACAACGGTTGTGCCGTTGTAGAAGGTGACCGTTTCGCCAGCGACGTTGTAGGGGTAAGTATTGAATGAGGCCGACAAATAGACCGGCTGGCCAAATTGGCTGATGCTCGTCGGGGAGTTTCCCACCGGCGCCGGGGAGATTCCCAGCGTCACGCTGGGTGTCACCTGCTGCACCGTCATAGTGGCCGCTGGGGACGTGCTGCTGGCATCAAAGCTTGCGTCTCCGCCGTAGGAGGCTGTGACCGAATAGACCCCCGCCGCAGGCTGGTCAAGTTGGAGCGTAGCGGTGCCTGATGTGAGCGTCGCGGTTCCAAGAACCGTTTTGCCGTTGTTGTAGAAGGTCACCGTCTCGTTGTCTGAACTTGGGCCGCCCGCTACGTTAAAGGGCGTGAGCGAGGCCGTGAACTGAATCTCACCCCCGTAATTGCTGGTGGTGGCCGGGCAGACCCAGGCGGTCCCCACAAAGTTGCAAACCTGCAAGGTCAGGGTGGTTGCTTCTTTTTGCACCGTTATCTGGACCAACGCCGTTGACGAGCTTCCCGCGAAGTTGTTATCGCCCGCATAAGTGGCCGTGATCGTATCCGTCTGCACAACCTCCAGGTTGGGCGTCAGCACAGCCACGCCGTTTGAGGGCGTCACTTGTCCGATGCTGGTGCCGTTCGAAGAAAACGTAACGAGGTTGCTCGGCGAGTGGCCTTGCGCGGAACCAGGTATGATTGTTGCCGTCAGCGTCACCTGGTCGCCGACGGTAACCGTTGAAGCATTCGATTGGAGTGCGAGTGACGTCGTTGCGGGCGCCGTTTGGAGGGAAACAGTTCCGGAGGTGCTTGGCCCGAAATATGCGTCGCCCTGATACTGCGACTCTATCGAATCTGTAGACCCCGACTTTCCTATGATTAAAATGGGCTGATAAGTCGCAGTTGCTGTGCTCGTTATCGAGCCAAGCAGTACATTCGCGTCTCCCGTGGAGTAATTGGGGACCGCAACGTCAATGACGCCGTCTCCGTTAAAATCTCCCACTGCGGCGATCCCTGGTGTCGGGATGTCGCTCGAAAGCACCTGGGCTCCCTGCAGGCTCGCGGGAAAATTGCTCGCGGACGAGAAGGGTGTGCCCCCGCCCCCGCCCCCGCACCCGATTCCAAAGGGCCCGCAGAACCCGCCGGACGAGGGGCTGGTGCCATTCCCGTACAAAATAGATATTGAACTGTCTTTGTTCGCGGTGACAGCGTCGAGGTAGCCATCGCCGTTCATGTCTGCCGTCGAGACTGAAATTGGCACCTCTGCGCTGGGTATTGTGTATGACTCGATCGCTTGAAAGGTTCCATCTCCATTGCCGTACAGCACCCCAATGGTGCTGCTCATGCCGCCTGCAGCGCCATATCCAGTAACCACCAGGTCGGGGATGCCGTCACCGTTGAAATCGCCGACCGCGACCGCGCCTGCCCCATAGCCGCCAATGTTGTAAAGCACCGGAGCCGCGAAACTTCCATCGCCATGGCCGAGCATTACTGAAACGTAGGGCTGCGCGGTCTCCGCATCCAGTTCGACGTTCACCACATCCAGCTTCCCGTCCCCGTTCAGGTCTGCGAGGGCCACAGTGGACTGTTCGACGGTGCCCGTTATTCCGAAACCGTCACTAAAGACCGGCACCCACGGGGGGGGATTGGCGGTGCTGCTCATTTGCAGAGTGCCGTCCCCGTTTCCATACATCACGCCAAAAATTTCGCAGGTAAGACCACCTTCGCAACTCGTGCCCATATAGTAGTCGGGATAAGGGAAGGTGAGAATCGCATCCAGTTTGCCGTCTCCATTGACATCGCCCAAAGCGACGCTCCCGATCTCGCCCATTCGATTGTTGTCGTTCGGATCCCAGAAGTTATACGTATTCGGGCCGGTCAGGCCTCCGTCTCCCTTGCCGTCATTGAGAAACACGTACACGGTAGGGGAGTAGCTACTGACCACGACTACATCGGGGTAGCCATCCCCGTTCATGTCTCCCACGGCAATCGCTTGCGGTTCCACGCCTATTATCGGGGAACCAATGGCTGCCTCAAAGGTTCCATCGCCTTTGCCAAGCAGCACATTGATCGCGCTGTAAGAGACTGCGCCTCCCTGCGATTCTGGCTCAACCGAGTAGTCTGCCACCACCAGGTCGGGTATTCCATCCTGGTTCATATCCGCCACGGCGATGAGGGAGGGTTGATAGCCAGCGCCGTAGGTGAGATAACTCGACAGACTCGATGTGTTCGCGCCCGCAATAAGCGCGGCGCTGGCCAACACGTAGTTACTGTTTGTCGTGTCAAGAAAATCGATAGTGCCGGTGGGGGAAAAAGGCGGGCTGTTTACGCTTGTCACCGTTCCGGTTAATCCATATGCAAACGAGAGAGGATATGAGAAATATGAAATAGCTGTGCTGGTATTAAAAGGGCCCGCCGTGACTGTGAGCGATTGCGCGTCCGAGGTGCTCGCTGCATTCGAAGTGGTTCCATGAAAAAATGCCTGGTAGACGTGCTCGCCGGGGGCCGGCTTGAATTTCAAAACCGCCGTACCATTCGACCTCAGCTGAGCCGAGCCAGCCAGGTACTCATCCTCACAGTGGGGCGACACCGTATCGCAGAAGTTGACGGTGCCCAGTGTGACGTTGCCCCCTCCCGCTTTGGTCACGGTCGCCGTCAGCACCACGACCGTTCCGGTATCCACAGACGTGACGGTGCTGCCGCCCGTATTTGTCACCGTAAGTGCTGTCAAAGTGGGGACCTGCGCGGATACCGAGGCGGCAAGACTAAAGAGCCCCAGCAGAGACAGGAAAGCAGCCACTGGGCCGCTTACGCGGGTGCCCGGAGCACAGAAAAAAGGCACACGAAGACTCTTGCGGAAATACACAAGGCAATTGAAGCGATGCACAGGAAACCTCGGGGAACGGGGAGCGAACCTGCCTTCGTCCTGGCAGCTGGGTGATGTTAGCGCGATTAGATAGACAGGAGAGCCAAGAGTCAAGAAAAAAGCTGGCACGCCCAAAAAGAGAAGAACAAAACCACGTGCGCCCAGCAGCCGCGAAGGCAGGCGTGAAAAAGCACATCGGCTGGCAAACATTTCGCCACTCGATCGGCACGCTTCTCAATACCAATGGCGAAAACATCAAGACGATTCAGGAACTTCTGCGCCATGCCAACAGCCGGATCA
>PLSH01000194.1:13487-36294 GCA_003165095.1 Acidobacteriaceae bacterium | reverse complement strand
TGTGACCGGCATTCTTCGCAGCCTGCTCGACGCCCGCGCAACCGGCGAGAACGATCACGTCGGCGAGCGAGACCTTCTTGCCGCCCGATTGAGCCGCATTGAATTCCGTCTGGATCGCCTCCAGTGTCTGGAGAACCTTCGCCAGTTCGGCCGGCTGGTTCGCTTCCCAATCCTTTTGCGGCGCGAGGCGAATGCGCGCACCGTTAGCCCCGCCGCGCTTGTCACTGCCGCGAAACGTTGCAGCCGACGCCCAGGCTGTCGTGACCAGTTGGGAGATGGTAAGTCCGGATGCCAGGATCTTGGCCTTTAGTACAGCAGTATCCTGTTCCCCAATGAATGCGTGGTCCGCTGCGGGAATCGGATCCTGCCAAATCAGCCGCTCCGCGGGAACGAGCGGGCCAAGATACCTAGAGATAGGCCCCATATCGCGGTGCGTCAGCTTGAACCAGGCCTTGGAGAATGCGTCAGCGAGTTCCTGCGGATTCTCGAGGAAGTGCCGCGAAATCTTCTCGTAGCTCGGGTCGATTCGCAGAGCGAGATCGGTCGTGAACATGTTGGGGGCGTGCTTTTTCTTGGGGTCGTGCGCATCGGGCACCGTGCCCGCTGCAGCTCCGTTCTTGGGCGTCCACTGTTGAGCGCCGGCAGGGCTCTTCGTGAGTTCCCATTCGTTGCCGAATAGGTTTTCGAAGTAATTGTTGTCCCACTTCACCGGGTTGGTGGTCCATGCGCCCTCCAGCCCGCTGCTGATCGTATCCACGCCCTTGCCGCTGCCAAAGCTGTTCGCCCAGCCCAGGCCTTGCTCTTCGATTGGTGCGCCCTCCGGTTCCCGCCCTACATACTTGATCGGATCGGCCGCGCCATGAGCTTTACCGAACGTGTGTCCGCCGGCGATCAGGGCCACTGTCTCCTCGTCATTCATCGCCANNACATAGATCAGGCCCATCTGAACAGCGCCGAGAGGATTCTCGAGCTGGCGGTCTCCCTTGTAGCGTTCGTCTCCCAGCCACTTGCTCTCAGGTCCCCAGTAAACGTCCTCTTCCGGTTCCCAGATGTCCTCGCGCCCGCCTCCGAATCCGAAGGTCTTTAATCCCATCGACTCCAGCGCCACGTTCCCAGTGAGAACGATCAGGTCCGCCCACGAGATCTTGCGGCCGTACTTCTGTTTGATCGGCCAGATCAACCGGCGCGCCTTGTCCAGGCTCACGTTATCCGGCCAGCTGTTCAGCGGTGCAAATCGCTGCGTTCCAGAGCCCGCGCCGCCGCGGCCATCGGCGATACGATAGGTGCCTGCGCTATGCCACGCCATACGGATGAAGAACGGCCCATAGTGGCCGTAGTCCGCAGGCCACCAGTCCTGCGAGGCCGTCATCAAGGCTTGGAGGTCCTTGATCACCGCATCCAGGTCGAGACTCTTGAACTCCTCGGTGTAGTTGAACGACTCGCCCATGGGGTTGGACAGTTGCGAGTGCTGGTGCAGGATTTTCAGGTTCAGTTGATCCGGCCACCAGTTTGCATTCGATGGGGTTCCAGCCACTGTGTGTTTGCGGGCGCCATTCGAAAACGGGCATTTTGCGTCGCCTGACATGGCGTTCTGATCGTCGACTATGGGTGGTCCGGGTGTCTTTGTCTCTCTATCAGACATGGGGTCTCCTTTACGCTGATGACTTCGGCATAACCCTGCGTATAACTCCAGCCTACGCCTCGCCATCCCGGGTTGTGAAATCAATTGATTCTCGAACCGTGACCCAGGATTTATTCCGTCGTCGTTGATCCGTAATCCGTCCCCTGCGGCGCTGTTCCGCGAATCTGCGCCAGGAACAGCCGCGCCTCCCTTTCAATCAGGTCCGGCCGTTCCAAATGGATCGCATGACCGCTGCCCTTGGCGATAATCCTTCTGCTATGCGCTGAGAGCTTCATCAGGTCCTTCTGCATCTGCTCCCAGGCCTTGGCCAAATCGATCGGCATCGCTGAAACATGCCTCGTTGGATCCTGTGAAAAAATCAAAATCGGCAATTCGCCATACGGCCCGGAATGCACCGTCTCTTCGCCCGACTGGTCGAAGCTCGCCATCTCATCGTCGACCGCCGCAATTTTCGGATTGCACTGGTCCTCCGAAAACAGCTTCGCGGCGCGCGCATCGAACCCCGGATATTGGCGGGAACAGAACCCAAACCACCGCGGAATGCCCGTATTGACCGCCGCCTCCATCAGCGGTTTCTCCAGCCACACTCCCCGGCCTTTGCGCTCCAAAGCCTTGAACGCGGGATTCTGATCCTGCAGCGGCGTTGAGCCATCCACGAAAATCAACCCCGCAACATCTGCCGGATATTTCGTCGCATAATCGCGAATGTAGATTCCTGCAATCGAATGTCCCATCAGCACGATCGGGCCGTCGATCCCCGCCGCCGCCAGCAGCCCGTGCAGTTCGGCGGCGATATGGTCGGCGTCGCGCGGCCCCGGCAGCGCGTCGCTCAACCCGAATCCAGCCCGGTCATAGGAGCAAACCCGCGTACTCTTCGCCAGCACCGGTTGCACACCGCCCCAGATAAGCCCGTCGTCGCCCAGTCCCGCATCCAGCACAATCGTCGGCGAGCCGTTCCCCACGCAGTCCATGTGCATGCGGTGCCCGTCCACTTCATACGTCGCTCCCGGCCTGCTCGCGCTGGTATGGTGCAGCATCATCGCGTTGAATACGCTGCTTCCAGCTACTCCTAATGCCGCCAGGGCTGCCACCGAAAGCGCGCTGCGCTCAATTAGATTCCGCCACGGCGCATGGTTCTTCGTACGCAGCCGAACGATGCGCCGGATCGAGAGCCACACAATCAGGCCCCCGATGAGTACGATCGGCGCAGGAACCGCAAAGTCGCCAAAACTCATGAGCTCATTCTATCCGCCGCTTGGCTTCGCCTCCGGGCGGCCATCTGTGCGCTGTTGCGACAGCGCGGAACTGAGATCCTCGCGAAGATCGTTTGTGGAAATACGGCGCATAATTCCCAGGAAATCCCACATTTTCCGCCAGCCTCCAGCTATTCCCCGAGAACACGAATTCCGGCCCGCCTTATCCACAAAATCCGGCTTTTGTACCGTTGACCCCACCTCTTCCGCTCCGTAGAGTCTGTAAACGAAGGATAATCTTTCTTATCCGCCACGGCTGCGGCAGCAGATTGCCGGCGCAGAATGCTTCAAAGTCCTCCAACCCCCTCAACCCGGAGTGAAAATGCTGAAACTAAAGAAGATCCATATCCTCGGCTTCAAGAGCTTCTGTGATCGCACGGAGTTGACCGTGTCGGGAACCGGGGTTGCCGTGGTCGTGGGGCCGAACGGGTGCGGCAAGTCGAACATCCTGGATGGGGTTAGCTGGGTGCTGGGCGAACAGAGCGCCAAAAGCCTCCGCGGCACTCACATGCAGGACGTCATCTTTGCCGGAAGCCGGGACCGCAAACCGCTGGGCATGGCCGAAGTTACGTTGACCATGGTCGATCCCGAAGCCTACGAAGGCCCGGTGCCCGTCGAACCGGAGGTTGAGGTCGATCACGATGAGCCGGCCGACTGGGACGAGGAGCAAGTGCGGCGGCAGCGGGCAGCCGAGGCTGAGGAGATCGTCGCCAGCGAGCAGCCCGGCCAGGTCCTGGACGAGGATGCCGACCAGGTTTCATCCCCGCCGCAGGTCATCGACCAGGCGTCGGCCCACCCGCAGGGAGCAGTACTGCTCAAGATCAGGCGTCGCAAATTTCACCGCACGCCCCAGAAGGGCGAGGTCGTCATTACCCGCCGCCTGTTCCGAACCGGCGAGAGCGAGTACTTGCTGAACGGAAAACTTTGCCGCCTGCGCGACATTCAGGACATCTTCATGGGCACCGGCCTGGGCCCGGAGAGTTACGCGATCATCGGACAGGAGCGGATTGGGCAGCTGCTCAGTTCCAAGCCCCATGATCGCCGCGCCATTATCGAGGAGGCTGCCGGAATCACCCGCTTCAAGACCAGAAAGCGGCTGGCGGAGTTGCGCCTTGAAAGCGCCCGGCAAAACCTGGCGCGCATCGACGACATTTTTGAAGAAGTGACCCGGCAGATGAACAGCCTGAAGCGGCAGGCAGCCAAGGCGGAGCGGTTTGCTGCCGTGCGCGATGAGCTGCGCGCGCGGTTGCGCGTGGTGCTGGCAAGCCGTATGGCTACCATGGATGCCGAACAGTTGAGGCTGGAGCAGGAGATTGCCGCGCTCACCGCGCAGATCAACGGGTCGGCCACTGAAATCGGAGCCATTGAGGCCAGTCAGCATGCGGAAACTGAGCGCGGCTACGAGCTGGACCGCGACGGACAGGCCGCGCAGAACCGGGCCGGCGAAGCAGCCGTGGAACTCGAGCGCGCCACGGCGCGGGAGCGCAGCAATAAGGAGCGCGTGGGCGAGCTTGAAGTGCGGATTGCAGCGGCCGCCGCCGATCTGGAACAAACCCGGACGCAACTGGCCGGCATCGCCGAAGAGCGTGCCCAGCAGCACAAGTTTCTTGAAACAGCGGCCGGCGAAGCCCGCGAGTTCCGCCAAAAAGTCGAGGCCCGGCAGCAGGAAGCGCGCGCAGCGGCAGAGGAAGTATTCAGCGCCGAGCGCCAACTGGAGAGCGGCCGCCGCCACGCCATGCATCTGCTTACCCTCGCCGGCAACGCGCGCAACCACACCGCTCAGGGAGAAGAAAGTCTGGCGGCTCTGGAACGCGAGGCCGAGCGGCTCGAAACGGAGATAGCCCAGGCACACAATGAGCAGGAACACCTCGGCGTGGAAAGCGGGCTGGCGCGGGCGCGGTTCGAGTCGGCCGACGGTGCGCTCAAGCGCCTGGAGGCCGAGATTGGTACACTGCGCGAAACGCTCCAGGCCCGGCGTGCCGAGGAAAATACGCAGCGGGCACGCGCCAACCAGTTGCGCGGTGAGCAGGCCGCCGCTGCCGGAAGACGCGACTCGCTCGAAGCGCTTATCCGCAACCACGGCTACTCCACCGATACGGTGCGAAAACTGCTCAAGCCCGGAGCGCTCGGCCAAGGCCTGGCGCCTGTCGGCACTCTGGCCGATTTTCTTGAAGTGAGCGGCGAGTACGAAGCCGTGGTGGACGAGTTCCTGCGCGAAGAGCTGAATTACGTGGTCGTGGAAAGCTGGGGAATCGCCGAGGAAGGCGTGCGGCTGCTGAAAACCGGCGATGGACGAGCCACCTTTCTCATCCACAATGACGCCCAGGGCCAGCTCTTCGACGAGAGCGCCGGCGTCATCACCTCGCCCGGCCTGACGCCGCTCCGGGATGCGATCAAAGTGCTCAACGCCTTTGGCCGCCCGCTCGAATCGATTCTTCCCAAGCTGCGTCACGGCTACCTGGTGGATAATTCGAGCGAAGCCCAGCGGCTGTCTTCACTCTACTCATATGCATTTTTTCTCACCCCTGAAGGCGAGTGCTTTCACAATTCGACGGTAACCGGCGGCAAGCCGGCCAGCGAAGGTCCGCTGGCGCTCAAACGCGATCTGCGCGAAACAGAACATCGCCTCGCCGGCCTTGAGGTTTTGCTGGCGCAGGCTGAGACCGGTGCAGCGGCCTTGACCCGGGAAATCGAAGCACTGACTGCGCAGTTGGAATCGCAAAGTGAGGAGCGGCGCAAGGCCGAAACCGAGAGCGCAAACCTGGGCGCGGCGCTCAAGCAGATGGAAGCCGAGGCGCAGCGCATCGACCGCAGGCTGCAGGAGTGGGGCGCGCAGGCGGTGCGCAACAAGGATGCCGCCGAGGTCAAGTGCCAGTCGATAGCCCAGAAGCGCGAAGAAGCTGCGCGGCTCGAAGCCGAGCATGCTCAGGCCGAAGCTGGCCTCGATGCCTTGCAGGCCCAGCTGGATCTGCTGCGCCAGCAACGCGAGGGATTGCAACAGGAGGCGGCGCAGTTAACCGCGGAACTTGCTGGCCTGGAGGAGCGGCGCCGCGGCGCGGAGGCGGCCTGGCAGCGAATCGACCGGCTCCATGCCGATCTCGAGCGGCGCGTACTCGCGGTCGAGCGGCAACGCGCCGACGCCGCGGCGGAACGCGAACAGCGCATCAACGAATGCGCCACGCTGGCCGCGCGCCAAAAAGAACTGACTGACCTGCGCGCCGAGGCCCTTGCGGACGCGCAGACGATTGCCGGCCAGGCGCACGCGCTGCGCCACCAGTTGGCTGAGATGGAGACCCAGCTCAAGACCGGACGAGCCGCCCTCGATCAGTTGCGCGAAGACCGCGCAGCCCGCTCCAGCGAACTGGCAAAGCTCCGCTCAGACCTCGAGTACCTTGAGACAAGCTGCCTGGCCGAAGTAAATGTTGAGGCCCAGGTCTTGCGTGACGATTTCAGTATCGACAGGCTGGAGGGTGGCCAGTTGGCCGCCGAGGAAGACAGTTGCCGCGCCCTGCGTCAGCGCATTGAGCAGATGGGCCCGGTGAACATGATGGCGCTCGACGAATACAAGGAAACCGCGGATCGGCATGGCTTCCTCGAAACCCAACGCAAGGATCTGATCGAGTCGATCGAGAACACCCAGGAAACCATCAAGGAAATCGACCAGATTTCTCGCACCAAGTTCGATGAGGCGTTTGCGCGGATCAACGAAAACTTCGGCCAGGTCTTTTCGCGGCTGTTCCACGGCGGCCAGGCCTTCCTGCGCCTCACCGACGAGGAAAACCAGGCCGAGAGCGGGCTCGAAATTGTGGCCTCGCCTCCGGGCAAAAAACTACAGAACGTTCTCCTGCTGTCAGGCGGCGAAAAATCGCTCACCGCGCTTGCCCTGCTGGTAGGCATCTTCCAGTTCCAGCCCAGCCCCTTCTGCGCCCTCGATGAAGTGGACGCGGCGCTCGACGAAACCAATGTGGCCCGCTTCGCCGACCTGATGCACTCCTTGAGCCTCGACACGCAGTTTCTCGTCGTAACCCACTCCAAGCGCATGGTGCAGGCCGCCGACATGATTTATGGAGTCACCATGCAGGAACCGGGCGTGTCAAAGGTGATCAGCGTCAAGCTGAGAGGCCACGAACAGCAGCGCGCCACGGCATAGGCCGCCTTATCGCGCTACGCGGGTATCGTGCCATCCCGCGCATAAAATGGGCGCCCCCTTCCGCTGCGGTTGTCTGTGTTGAAACAGTCAACCAAAGCTGAAGGAGGGGCGCCCGGATTTATTTCTTCCCTCCGCCTTTACTGCTTCAGGCGGCGTTTTCTGTTACGGAGCGGACCCGGAAGCGCTTCATCTGGATCGACAGCGTACGTTCAATCTTGCGCAATTCCCCGCGCTCCGCCGGTCCGGTGAATGTCGATGCCACTCCATGCGCCGACGCGCGCCCAGTGCGGCCTACGCGGTGCACAAAGTCTTCCGCAACCTTGGGCATGTCGAAGTTCACCACGTGCGCCACGTTGGCCACGTCGATGCCCCGCGCCGCCACGTCCGTAGCCACCAACACCCGGTGATGTCCCTCTGAGAAGCTGCGCAGCGCTGCGTTACGCTGCGATTGCGACCGGTCGCCGTGAATCTGCGTCGCCGACCAGCCGGAGCGCGTAAGACGCCGCGCCACCCGCTCCGCTCCATGCTTGGTGCGAACGAAGACCAGAAAGCTGCCCTTCTCCGCGCCCAGCAGGTGCTCGAGCAGCTCCTGCTTCTTGTCCGGCTGCACCTCGAAGGTGCGCAACTCCACGTTCTCTGCCGGTTTCAGCACTGAGCCGATCTCGATCCGCGTCGGATCGTTGAGATACTTGCGCGCCACTTCCTTTACCGCGCCTTCCAGCGTGGCGGAGTAGCAGAGCGTCTGCCGTTTTGCCGGCAGCGTGGCCGCGATCCGCGCAATGGCCGGCTGAAAGCCCATATCGAGCATCCGGTCCACTTCGTCCAGAACCAGGATCTTCACCTGGTCGAGACGCACCAGCCTGCGCTTCAAAAAGTCCTCAAGCCGGCCGGGCGTAGCCACAATCAGCTTCGCGCCGCGCCGTATGGCGTCAAGCTGACCGCCCTCATGCATCCCGCCCACCACCAGGGCCACGGTCTGCGAAGAGTTGGAACGAATAGCCAGGAATGCCTGCTCCACCTGCATCGCCAGCTCGCGCGTGGGCAGCAGGATGAGCGCGTGCGCCGCCGGTCCGCGTGCTTCTGCCATTTGCAGAAGCTCCACGATGGGAATCAGGAAGCCCAGCGTCTTTCCGGTTCCGGTCTGCGCTGTCGCCAGCACGTCGCGGCCTTCAAGCGCGGGAGGAATGCAGCCNNGCTTTTCCTCGCGGCTTGCCGTCGGAACCGGACTGGAGGCGCGCACACTTGCACTGCTCAGGCGCGGGCCTGTCTATCGATTTGCGTAAGGGAGAACCGAAAGTCGTTCTAGAAGACTGGCCACCGGCATTCAAGAGGGGAGAATGCCCTGGCCCGGAGCTGCCACACGCTACTGGTACGCCTGCTCGGCTCATTGCCGGCCGGCTCCACGTTCCGGGTTCAGCGCGCCATTCCATTCAAGGAGGCCGATCGCTTTCCGTCAGCCCGACCCGACTGCAGTCCAGGGCAAAATCTCCTCATCGGAGACCACGTGGTTACGCTGTAGGGGCTTGGGGAAATCTGTGCAAGGCGGAGATGCCATCTAAAGGGCAAACCGCCGCTCACGGCCAAATCACTGAGCGCAACTACAGTGTACCACGGATGCGCATCCCGCACTCCCAGGCTCCCGTTATCGCTCCGCCACGCCGCGTCGCCCCGCGCGCAGATTCANNATGGAACCGCGCGAAGTGTGCAACCAAGCCAATGCAGACCTTCAAACAAATCATGGCCCGCTTGAAGCGCCACTACGGGCCGCCGGAAGCTCCCCCGGCCAAGGGTCCGTTTGAACTTGTGCTGTGGGAGAATGCCTGCTACCTGCTTCCCGACGACCGCCGCTCGCAGGTCTTTGAGGCTCTGCGCAACCAGGTGGGATTGAACGCAGCCGCCATAGACGCCGCAACGGACAAGGTCCTGTTGCCGCTGGCAAAAATGGGCGGAATGCGGCCTGAAACCCGCGTCTTCCGCTGGCGCGAACTTGCTCGCATTACCTTGCAGCAATACGGCGGCGACCTCGATTGCATCCTGAAGATGCCCTACGCGCAAGCTAAAAAAACGCTGAAGCAGTTTCCCAACATTGGCGATCCCGGCGCGGAAAAAATTCTGCTCCTCTGCGGAGTTTTCTCCGGCTTGCCGCTGGAATCGAATGGATTGCGCGTGCTCGCCAGGCTTGGATGGGGACGAACGCAGAAGAATTACGGCGCCACCTATCGCTCCGTGCAGGATGCGTTGCAAGCGGAATTGCCTGCAGGCGCAAAGGAACTCAAGGAGGCCCATCTCCTCCTGCGCACGCACGGAAAAACACTGTGCAAGGACAAAGCACCGCTATGCCATCAATGTCCGCTTTCCGCGGACTGCAAATACGCACAGGCAACTGCGGCATCGTTTCTACGGGGCGCAAATTAGCCAGTCATGATTGTCCATTTGCAATCGGAACTCCGGCGCACATTCCCCTCTCAGTCTCTAATCCCCTGGCACCAGTCTCCGCTGCAGCGCCTCCAGCGTCTGCCCCTTCGTCTCCGGGTAAACAAACAGCACCACCACGAACTGCACCGCCGTCATCACCGCGAAAAACACAAACGGCGTAGCCGTGCTCATCGAGTGCACCACCACCGGGAACATCTGCGCGATGATCGCGTTCATGAACCAGTGGCTCGCGCTGCCCACGCCCTGGCCCTTCGAGCGTACTGACGTGGGAAACACCTCGCCGATGTAGACCCAGATCACCGCACCCTGCGAGACCGAGAAGAACGCAATGAAAGTCACCAGCAGCCAGAGCAGCGCGCCCGGATGTGATTTCGTGGCGAAGAGCCATGCCACGCCCGCAAGACAAGTGGAGCAGCCCGCCGCGCCAATCAGCAGCAGCGTCTTGCGTCCCGCCTTATCGATCAGCGACATGCCGACTATCGTGAACAGAAAATTCGTTGCCCCGATGGCAATCGCCTGCTGGTCGCTCGAAATCTGGCTGAATCCCGCCGCTGCGAAGATGTTGTTCAGGTAATACAGAATCGCGTTGATGCCCGCCAACTGGTTGAATGCGCCAATCGAAATGGCCAGAAACAGCGGATAGCGGTACTTCCATTGGAAGACGGGCTCGTGCGCCGAAGCGTGCTCCTGCTTGAGAGCCGAGCGAATGTCATCGAGCTCCGCCTGCGGATTCGGATCGCCCATCAGCTTCAGCACCGCCAGAGCTTCATCAATCCTGTTCTTCGAGGCGGACCAGCGCGGGCTGCGCGGAATGCCAAAAAGGAGTGCCAGGAAAAAGACCGCCGGCGCCGCGGCAATGCCCACCTGCCAGCGCCACTCGGTCGCTCCCAGGTGCATGGTGCGAATCACGTAATTCGACGTGTAGGCCACCATGATTCCGAAGACCACGTTGAACTGAAACGCCGCCACCAGCCGGCCCCGCCATTTCGCCGGAGCCAGTTCCGCAATATAGACCGGGCCCAGCACCGACGATGCGCCAATTCCCAGCCCGCCAATAAAGCGAAAAACCATGAACGCCGGCCAGTTCCACGCCAGCCCGCAACCCACTGCAGAGATAACGTAAAGCACTGCCGTAATGCGCAGAGTCTCGCGGCTGCCCAGCCTCTGGCCCACATGGCCGGCGCCCAGCGCGCCGATCACCGTGCCCACCAGACCAATGGCCACCGTGAGCCCCTTGTTCTGCGGGCTCAGCCCGTAGAGCTTCACCAGCGCGTCGATGGCG
The DNA here is from genome assembly GCA_003165095.1 of Acidobacteriaceae bacterium. The sequence goes on along the minus strand of PLSH01000194.1, from coordinate 25,531 downwards.
CCCGATATCACCACCGTGTCGAAGCCAAAGAGCAGGCCGCCCAGGGCTCCGGTCAGCGTCGCCCTCGTTAAAGGAAAATTCGGTCGCATAGTTTCGATTCTCTTCGAGTCCCAGACCATCCTACAGACTGGCTTCGCAACCCGCAAACTCAAATCCGGCAAGGGCCTGCGGCGTCATTCGCCATTTCAACCGGTCTCATAAATGCCGCCAACTCATTTTGCCGACTGTGAGACCCGACAACAAGGAGGGGCTCATGCTCCCCGCAGGTAGATGCAGATGGTTTATGAGACCGGTTCCAGCCGCCCCCGCCCCTCATTCGCCTTGGCCGCCTGCTCCAATCTCCCGGTGCGTTCTCCGAATCGGATTCACAATCTGCCCTTTTGAACGATTCAATTCGTCGCCGCCAGAGAATTAAACACTCTTCATGTGATATAGATCACTGCGCCCGCAGCATTGTCGGCATAGCCTCGCAACTAAATCAAATTCCCCGAGGACGGTTTTGGCGATGACCCCGCCCGCATACAACCTCCAAGCCATCGAATTCGACCAGTCCCCCAACACTCACGCAGGGGTGGAGTTCCTTACGACCGATTACAGGCCGGCCAACAGCCGCCCAAACTCCCAGGACATAACCAGAAAAGGCATCCTCGCCGGTGCGGTGCTCGCCACGCTGGCAAAGGCTGCGGGCGTTGAATTCGCGGCTACTGACTCCACCTCATCCCCCCTCACCTCCTTGATTCGCCATATTGTCCTTGCCCACCACGCCTTCATTCGCTCTGAGCTGCCTCGCCTCTATTCGATGGCCGAGCTCTCCATCGCCACATGCGCAGGCTTGCATCCAGAGTTGTTCCCGGTGAGCCGCAAGCTGCGCCGCCTGGCCGGCGACTTGACCTTCAATATGAATAAGGAAGAAACAATCCTGTTCCGCCAGATTGAATCGCTGGAGCGAATCCACGCAGCGAGTACGTCAGTCTCTCAGGCTGCCCTCGCCGGCATTGAAGACCCGATTGAAGACATTCTGCGCGAACACGCGGCCGCCGCTGCCCTGCTCGGTCAAATCCGCGCTGAAACCCGAAGCTTCTTCTTGCCCGACGATGCCTGCACTACGCTCACCGGTCTGTACAAAGGGTTCGAAGCCTTCGAGCGCAATCTGTACCGGCATCTGCACCTGGAAAACAATTTGCTCTTTCCCGGCGCCATCGCCCTCGAAAAAGAGCTTCTTGCGGCGTAGTCAGGCCAGCCAACATGTCCGTTCAGTTGGCCGCGCCCGGCATCACTGTCAGCACTCGGCAGCGTTGCTTGTCCGCCGCGCCCCAGGCCAGTGGCATGTCGCTTTCCACGCAAACACAGTCGCCGGCCTCCAGCACTTCGTGCATACCGCCCGCATCCAGCCGCAGTTTTCCCTCCAGCACATAGATCAGCCCGGCGGCCTCGTGGTGCGTATTCATCGCGATCGTGGAGCCGCCGGCGGGAAACTCGATCATCTGCACTTTCAGGTGGGATCCCTCCCTTGGGTTTAACGGAGTGATCTTCACAGACTCGGGACTGCGCGGGTTCCCCTTCATATGCACTTTGCGCGTAATTGAAAGCGTATGCCGCGAAGGCTCCGCAAAAAAATAGTTCATGCCCACGCCATAAACCCGGCTGATCGTTGCCAGCGTCGGAAGCGTGGGAATCATCCGCTCCGTCTCCAACTTCGAGAGCAGCGCCGTGGAAAGCCCGGTCTCCGCCGCCAGCCGCGCCAGCGTTAGCCGCTTCTGCATTCGTAAAGAACGAAGCTTCATTCCTATGCAGTAGGGTTCCAGAGACCATTGCGCGTACAGAACAGTCTTGGACATCGGAAACTCCCTCAGAGATTGCGATAAAATTATCGATGGATCTTGTCAACCAGTCTATGCCACCATCCCACAAGGCGCGCGCAACCTTGCAAATTCAGGCAAAATTCCGGCATCGCTCCGAATTCGATCGTCGGTCAAGACCTGTCCTTGCAGCAAATCTACGGCGGCGGTATTGGATGGACCGCAATCAAGACCCCCAAACAGGTGGTCGACCTCAGGGGAACCATCCAGTACGAAAAACGGCAATTCATTCAGGGCGCCGGAAACACCAATCAGAACCTGGTGGGATCGACCGTCTCGGCGAATTATTTGCTCCACTTGAAACGCGTCAATTACGCCCAGAGCCTCTCCTGCATCCCGGCCTACAATTATTTTGCCGCGTATTCCACAACTAAAGTCAATACGTTCGCATTTCCGGCGTACAAAAATCTCAGCTTCTCAATGGGTACCATGGATAGTTACTTGAACGACCCTCCGGCTTCAGAGCCGCCCACCCAGCGAAACTCGTTTCAGTTCACCATGGGTTTCACCTACGCAATCAAATCACGGTATTAGCCCACCTCGGCCACGCGCGTGGTTCCATGCTTCCGGCCGCTGGTTTGCGCCGCAGCGGCCCGCACCATCCGGTTACTTTCTCTCCAATCAACCGAATTGTCTTGAAATGAGGCAATTGCAAAACCGCAATCAGTAATCCGTACCGATTACTTCGTGAATTAAATAAATCAAATTCACCCCCATCCCCCGCCCACGCAGCATTAGGATTGCACTAACAAATTCTTCGGGCTCCTTGTAGAAGCAGACTCTGGTATTCGTTTCGCTTTTCTCCCACGTTGTTCGTGATGCGGTTCCACTCCTGCCAGTGATGGAGACACCAGTTTGCCTTTGCAATCAGGTCAACTCCGCCAGGACGGCAGATTCGGACACCGCGGAAGTGCGTTGGTTTCGATGGTCAGGCTTAGTACGTCTCCTGACGGCTCATCCCCGCTCGGGTATGTGTTCTCCGGCTTCCGCCTGGAGGCCGACGGCACGCTCCTGCGTGGGCATACGCCGCTTCCGCTGCCCCCGAGAGAACTCGGCGCGCTGCGCCTGCTGCTGGCCCATGCCGGCCGGATTGTCACCCCGCTCGAATTCAAGCGGGCTCTGTGGGGCGATGCGCACGTTTCCGCCGACAGCATCTCTGAATGTCTCGATTCCCTTCGCAAGCTGCTCGAACCGGACGATTGCATCCGGGCGGTCTACAAGCGTGGATACTGTCTTACCGCTGAAGTCAGCACCTTCGGCCTCGAACCCTCTGCCGCGCTGCCCAGGCTTGCCATCTTGCCCTTCGCCACGGAATCCAGCGCCCAGGAATACCTTGGCGCCGTCGTTGCCGAGGAGGTCATTACGCGGCTTGACGCCGTGCGGCCCCCAATCGCCTTCCTGCTGCCCATCGATTCCGTCTTTAACCTCGCCCGCCGCGGGCTTTCCCCGCAGCAGATCGGCGATGCCCTCAACGCTGACTGCGTGCTCGGCGGTACTTTGCGTGTCCGCCCATCCTATTACCGCCTACATGTTGAAATGCTGCGCGTGAAAGACTCGCGGCAGCTTTGGTCAGAAGACCTCCTCGTTGCGCGAAGCCGCATCGCCGCGGTCGAGACCGAGTTGGTCAATCGCCTCACCTTACGGCTCAACAATCCTGCCCTGTCGATCTTCGCTTCCGCCGCAACCCCCGAGGAGCCGGAGCAGGCGCCCCAGCACCGCGACGCATACGAAATCTTCCAGCGCGCCCACTTTGAATGGCAGTCCCTCGAGCGCCACCGCATGCAGGACGCCCAGCAACGCCTCCTGCGCGCCACCGAGCTCGATCCATCCCTGGTTCGCGCCCGCGTCGACCTTGCCTATCTCTGCGTCGCTCAGGCCTTCCTCGGCTTCATGCCGCCTGCGGTTTCGGCTGACATGGCGCGCCGCAACGCACATTCGATTCTCGATATTCCGGCTCGCGCTGAGGCCATTCAGCCCGCCCTCGGTTGGATCAGCTTTCATCTCGACCACAATCTGCCTGAGGCCTTGTGGTGGTTTGCCAACGCCGCTCACCTCGCGCATGACCCCTGGATCACCAGGATGCGCACCTCGTTCGCCTTAAGCCGCATGCGCTTCGCCGAGGCCATCGAACTCCTCCGCGCCGCCATCCGCCTCGATCCCTGGTCCCCCTGGCTTCAGACCCGCCTCGCCTGGGCGCACCACCTCGCCGGTGAAGCTGCCTTGAGCGTCGACCAGATCCGCACCGCTCTCAACGGCTTTCCCCACCACGATGAGACCCTCCTCTTCGCGGCCATCATCCTGGCTTACAACGGCGAAAGTCACCGCGCTGTGGAACTGGCCCAGGGGCTGGCGCAGCGCTTGCCCTCCTTTGACCTGGCCACGGCCGTCGAAGCCTATGCGCTCGCCATGGCCCAGCGCGGTGACGACGCCCGCGCCATCCTCGAGCGGCTGCAATGGCTCAGCCGCGAGCGCTACGTCCTGAGAACCTTCTCCCCTGCTGTGTACGTGGCCCTGGGAGAACACGACGCTGCGCTCTCTGAGCTTCAGGCCGCCGGCGAGATGCGCTGCCCCTGGATCTTTCAGATGCTCGCCGATCCGCGCCTCAAGCCTCTGCGGGAACGGCCGCAATTCCGGTCAATGCAGAGTATTCTGGCCGGAATGGAAGCCGAAGCCGAACGGGATTCGCTGGGCTTATAGACCGCTCATTCCATGGCTCGAACCCTTCACCCATGTGGGCTGGATCACATGTCCCCTCCTCCCGCCGGGCGTAAACTCCTCTAGTTACTGCATCACTGAAAAAGCTCGAAAAAGGCATACCGATGCCCGTCGAAGAGAATCTTGGTTCCCGGAGCTACGCTCGAGGGCCGTCCCGGCCGCTGCTCGATTTGACCATCGGCGATCTACTCCACCGCGCCGCGCAGCGTTTTCCAGACCGGCTGGCGATTGCTTCGCTTCACCAGGGACGGCGACTGACCTGGGCGGAACTGAGCGCCGCGGCCGACCGTGTGGCCCGCGGGCTTTGGTCGCTCGGAATACGCCGCGGCGACCGCGTCGGGCTATGGTCCACCAACTGCATCGAGTGGGTCATGATGCACATGGGCTGCGCCCGCGCCGGCGCGGCGCTGGTCAACGTCAACCCCGCCTACCGCTCCCACGAATTGAGCTTCACACTCACCCGCTCCCGTATGAAGGCCCTCTTCCTCTGGCACACTGACAAGCGCGCCGACTACGAAGAGATCCTCGGCCGCGCACGCCACGGCCTTAACCTCGAGCTCCAACACACCGTCTATTTCGACTCGCCCCTCTGGCCGGCGCTGCTCGATGCCGAGGGCCGCCTGCCCGATCATGTCGTCGTCGATGACATTGCCAACATTCAGTACACCAGCGGCACCACCGGACTGCCCAAGGGCGTCATGCTCTCTCACCACAACGTGGTGAACAACGGGCAGTTTCTCGCTCAGGGATTCCACTACACCGAACAGGACAAAATCGTGGTGCCCGTGCCGCTCTTCCATTGCTATGGCTGCGTCATCGGTACCATGAGCGCAGTCAACTCCGGCGCCGCCATCATCCTCCCCAACTGGACCTTCGACCCGCGCGCCACCCTGCAAGCGGTTCACGACGAACGCGCCACCAGCGTCTACGGCGTTCCCGCAATGTATGTGGCCGAGATGGCGCTTGACGACTTTTCGCAATTCGACTTGACCAGCCTCCGCACCGGCATGATGAGCGGTGCGCCCTGCCCCGTCGAACTGATGAAGCGCGTCCTCGACGAGATGCACTGCCGCGAACTGGTCATTGCCTACGGCCAGACCGAAACCTCGCCGGTCGTCACCATGAGCGACGCCGGAGATTCCATCGAGATTCGCGTCAAGACCGTCGGTCGCGCCATGCCCCAGACAGAAATCAAGATCGCCTCGCTGGACTCGGGCGAAACCCTCCCCGCCGGCGAGCAGGGCGAAGTGTGCGTGCGCGGCTACGCGCTCATGAAGGGCTACGACGGCGACCCCGAGGGCACCGCGCTGGTCATCCACCAGGACGGCTGGCTGCACACCGGCGATTTGGGAGTGATGCGCACCGACGGCTGCATTCACCTCACCGGCCGCTCCCGCGACGTCATCATTCGCGGCGGCGAGAACATCTATCCGCGCGAGGTAGAGGAGTTCCTCTATACCCACCCCAAAGTGGACGAAGTCCAGGTAGTCGGCATTCCCAACGCGCGCCTCGGCGAGATCGTCGTAGCCTGGGTCCGCCTCCGTCCCGGCCTCGAGCCCGGCGTCGCCGCAACCGAAGAAGAAATCCGAAAATTCTGCCAGGGCCAGATCGCCTACTACAAAATTCCCGAGTACATCCGCTTCGTAAGCGACTTTCCCGCCACGCTCTCCGGCAAAATTCAAAAATACAAAATGCGCGAATTCGAAATCGAAGCCCGCAACCTCCAATCCGTCGCAACCGCAGCCACAGCGTAACAAGAGTCCGATTGTCCGAGCGATGTGACACCCTCGGTGTACCGTGTGGGGCGAGATTTCGTGCAATACTTGTAGTGCAAGCCGAAATTGGAGGCGCCTATGCCCGCCGTTTCTCTTCGTTTGCCTGAAGACCTGAAAACCCGTTTGACCCGCCTCTCCGAGCGCACAGGCAGGAGCAAGACCTATTACATGATCGAGGCTATTAAGGAACATATCGGCGACCTGGAAGCCCTCTACGTTGCCGAGCAGCGCCTCATTCAACACCGCGCCGGACGCAGCAGGTCATTTACCCAGAGAGAAATGGAAAAACGATATGGCGTGGCGGATTGAATACGACGCCGGCGCAGCGAAGGATCTATCGAAGCTCGATAAACAAATCGCGAAACGAATTATTAAATTCCTGGGCCAGCGTGTGGCGAAACTCGATGACCCACGCAGCATCGGCGCGGCACTGACAGGCTCCAAACTCGGTGAATTCTGGAAATATCGTGTCGGCGACTACCGCATCATTGCCGAGATACAAGATAAGGCCTTACGCATATACGTCCTTGAAATCGGCGATCGCAAAGAAGTCTACCGATAGCCCGGCCCACAAACTTCTCCACCCGCACTACTTCGCCGCGCTCCCCCGAGGAGCCGCCAGCATCTCTCGCCGCAGAATTGCGTTGATCCGCGACTGGTAGCCTTTGCCGGGCGACTTCAGCCACTCCAGCACATCTGCATCTACTCGCGCCGTAATCTGCCGCTTCACCGGCCGGTAGAATCGTCCACGTATTCCCTTCTTCCACTGCTCCGCCGTCAACACGGGAATGTCGCTTGTATCGATCTCGATGTCCGGTCGCGCGGCAAGCGCCTTCAGGTTGGCGATCTGCGCCTCCGTCAACTCCGGCAGAGTCTCCAGCGTGTAACTAACCATTTTCGTTTTCATAATTTCTTCTCTCCTCCGGGATCGCCTTTCGAGCCGAGATGATGCGAACTACTTCGATGCAAGTGTCGCGCTCGAAATCTTCACCCACAGTGTTCGCGACAACCAGCAGCAGCAAGCTTCCGGTCGCCCTCTTGGCAAGCCCCAGGGTCTGCCAACACTGCTCCCCGCTCCCGACCCGATCCGCGACGACGATGTGCAGCGGATCCAGAAACACCTGGCTGGCCTCCTCGAAACTAATGCCGTGCTTGCGCTGGTTAATTAGGTTCTTCGCCGCGTCCCACTCGAACCGCATTCCTGTAATCTCAATATTGTAGTTACATTTTTGACATTATGCAACCGAAACCCCCAATGGCCGCGCCTTTTAACAACTGCGCCGCCCCGCCCATGCCTTCCATCCCGCTGATTGTGACGCGAACAATTCCAAAACGAAAAATCGCCCCCGAAGGATCACGTCGCTTCGGAGGCGCTTGTAGAACACAAGTTAAAGTCGGGGACCAGTAGTCGGCGCTGGAGGTCGGTAGCACGCGACTACTGGTGATCCCTGCACTAAACGAAGCTAGCCGCGGCTTCCCCTTTCCACTGCAGCCTCGTGTCGCCCGGCTCTAAGAGAGTCTTCTTGCTAACTCTCTGAACCTTGTTGACAATTGGAGTGTCGCCGATGTCTCCCGTACGCACCGTGACGGCCGTCACACGAGTTTGTGCGCCTCGAAAAGCCAATGGAATTACCCCTTCTACCCACTCTCTTCCTCGTTCCCATCAAGCCCTCGTCACCAGAAAATCGCGCGCGGCCCGGTGCATTGACAAAGCCATCTCCTCGCTGGACAATCGGAGATTCAGCCGGCTGCAAAGGAAAGACGCCAAGTGACCGCTCTCTTAAAAACCAATCTGGGGACAACCACGCTCCTGGGCAGGGGAAAGGTGCGCGACCTCTATGCCGTGCCCTGCGCCGGACAGGAAGCACTGCTGCTGGTGGCCACCGACCGCATCTCGGCCTTTGACCACGTGCTCGGCACCGGCATTCCCGGCAAAGGCAAAATCCTCACCCAGATTTCGCTGTTCTGGTTTGAGTTGCTCCGGGATCTTGTGCCCAACCACCTGATCACCGCCGATGTGAACCAATATCCCGCCCCGCTGCGGCCCTATGCCGACCAGCTCGAAGGCCGCTCCATGCTGGTAAAACGGGCAAAGATGTTTCCCGTGGAATGCGTGGCGCGCGGTTACCTGGCCGGGTCGGGCTGGAAGGAGTATCGGGAGTGCGGGACGGTCTGCGGCATCGCGCTTCCGCAAGGGCTGCTGGACGGCTCGCAATTGCCCGAGCCGCTCTTTACGCCTGCCACCAAGAGCCAGGATGGCGCCCACGACGAGAACATCTCCTTTGCCCGCACCGAGGAGGTCGTCGGCACGGAAGATGCCGCCGAGTTGCGCCGGCTCTCCCTGGCCCTCTATCGCCGCGCCCAGCAGCATGCCGAGTCGCGCGGGCTGATCCTCGCAGATACAAAATTTGAGTTTGGCAGAACCGCGGATGGCATTATCCTTGCCGATGAGGTCTTGACACCGGACTCCTCGCGCTTCTGGGAGGCAGCATCCTGGATGCCGGGAGGCGCGCAGCCTTCCTTCGACAAGCAATACGTCCGCGATTACCTGGAGTCGATTCACTGGAACAAACAGGCGCCTGCACCCGAATTACCGGACGATGTGGCAGAAAGAACGCAAGGCAAATATCTCGAGGCCTTCCGCCGCCTGGCCGGACGCGCCATCCAACTATAGCGCGGAGACGGAGCAAATCATGACCTGGGCGGATTGGTGCATAGTAGCCGTATTGGCGGGATCGGTGCTGACTGGACTGTTGCAAGGCTTTTTTCGTACGGTTTGTTCGCTGATCGGATTGTTCGCCGGACTGACTCTCGCGGCGTGGAATTACCACCACGTTGCGGCGCTGTTGTTGCCCCTGGTGCACGTTGACGCGATAGCAGACACAATTGCCTTTTTCGCCATCGCGCTGTTGGTGTTGGCCTTGGCCAACCTGGTTGGCGCCATCCTCGGCAAGACGCTTGAATGGATGGGGCTGGGCTGCCTGGACGTGATCGCCGGCGGGATTGTCGGTTTTTTCCAGGGCGCCTTGATCGTCACCCTGTGCATCATGTTGACCCTTGCCTTCTTTCCCAAGGCGCAATGGCTCTCGCAGTCGCAGCTTGCCCACTTGTTCTTCGGGGCCTGTAACGCATCCACCCACCTGAGCCCCGAACAACTGGCCGACCGGGTCCTCAAGGGCATTCGAACCCTGGAATTGCAATCCCCGCCCTGGTTGCACGGCCAGAAGGGTGTATCTTGATTGAATGCCTGTGAAAAATCCTCCAACCCCGGTTACACTAACTGAATTGACAAAACCGTAAGAGGTCGACGTGAGAAGAGAACTGGATAGCCTGGTGACGCAAATGCACTCCAGCGGAGTTCGTTATGAGGACGCTGTGCGGGAGTTCAAGCGGCAGTATCTGCGCGAGGTCCTGATCGCGCACCGGGGGAACCAGTGTAAGGCCGCTGAAGAACTGGGCATGCACCGCAATACGCTCAGCCGGGCCATGGCGGAACTGGGGCTGGAATTGGCTGAAGTTCGCTCCGGGCTCAAGCGTCCGCCACGCAGCGAGCGTCCTGTATTTAGCGCCTTCCGCCAAGGCTACCGCCAGGGCTGATCGAGCGCAGCAAAAAGCATGCAAACTATTTCGCAGAACCAGGAAGCCCGCGTCGTAATCGAGCCGGATTTCGCATGGGACNNACGCTGGCCGGCATCCTGCTCTACGGCAACACTGATACCGCCATTCTGCGCGAGGCGTGCCTCCAGGCTGGCGTTCCACCCGATCTGCTCGAAGCAAAAATCGAATCCATCCTGGAGGCCATGCGCACTTCGGTCGCCGAACGGCGTCAAGAGATGGACCTGGTGCGTATGCCGGGCGTCGAAAATGTGCTCAGTCATCTGGCTCGAAAAGGCGCGCTGCTCGGTGTAGCCTCTGGGAACCTGGAGATGATCGGCTGGATCAAAATCGAACATGCCGGCTTGCGCGAGTGGTTCCGCTTCGGAGGGTTCAGCGACCATTTCCCCATCCGCTCGGAATTGATCGGTCAGGCCGCGCTCAAAGCAAGGGAATTGACCGGCGGAACAAAAATCTGTGTCGTGGGAGACACTCCTCGGGACATTGAAAGCGCGCGCGCCAACTTCCTTTCGGTGATTGCCGTTGCCACCGGCAACTATAGCTTCGAGGAACTGCTCAAATATCAGCCTGAGGTCTGTGCCTCCTCATTGGCCGATCTGCTGGCGCTCAAGCGGAGCGAACTGTGAGACCGCGGTTGCTGAAATCCTGCGCCTGCGCACTCAGGCAGAGGAATGCGCGGTGGAGATCGTTGACGCGGCTCTGGACCGCCGGATTGCTGTTGACGGTCTTCCCGGTCACTATTGTGGCGCAGGCCGCGAACGGGCTGCCCCTGGCCGCTCAATCCCCACCCGCTCAATCTCCGGCCAGCGAGACGGCCGCGTCAGCCGCTCAATCCGCGCCGCCCGTGCAAAACGCTCCGGCCGCCGTCACCACGCCTCCGGCTCAAGCCAGTCAAGCCCACTTACCCACCGCAAGTGAAAAACGTCGGGCCGCAAAGCTCTTCCTGGCCTCCAGCAAGCTGTTTGTGAATGGACAGTTTGAAGCGGCCCTGCAGGGCTATGCGCAGGCTGCAGAAATCGATCCCTCCAATGCCGATTACCGCATGGCGGCCGAGGTGGCCCGCAGTCACGCCGTCACCGCGATGATTCAGTCCGCGGCCAAATCCCGGCTGCTCGGCGACGATGCCTCAGCCCGCGCCGCCCTCGCTCATGCCCTCGAACTCGACCCCAGCAACGCCCAGGCGACCCAGCATCTGTTCGAACTCGGCAACGACGCTATGCGCCCGCAGCCGCAGACTGTCTCGCAGCAGTCGTCCAACGGGATTGCCGACGTGGTTGAGATTTCTCCTTCCGCCGGAGTGCACAGCTTTCACGCCCATGGCGACCAGATTCCCATCATCCGCCAGGTCTTCACCGCCTATGGACTCATTGTCATGTTCGATGACAGCGTGCACAACCTGCCCATCCGCCTGGATATCGATGACGCCAGCTTCCCGGTAGCCATGAGCGTCCTCGGCCTGGTGACCAATACCTTCTACATTCCGCTGGACCCCCACCGCGTTCTCGTGGCTCGCGACAATCGCGAGAACCGCCAGCAGTTCACACGCCAGGAACTGGAGACCGTCTACATTCCCGGGCTGAGTGAAGCCGACCTCGCCGATGTAAACAACGTGGCCAAAAACGTGTTTGACGCGCAAAAGACGTCAACCGATGCCGCGTCCGGCACCATCACACTCCGCGCTCCGCGCGCCACGCTCACCGCCTTCAACTCCACCATCCGCACTCTTCTCGACGGGCGCAATCAGGTGTTGCTGGACGTGCGCATGATTCAGATTGCGCACACCAGCACGCGCAATACCGGGGTCTCGCCGCCACAGACCATCTCGGCATTCAACGTCTATGCCGAGGAGCAGTCCATTCTGAATGCCAACCAGAGCCTCGTGCAGCAAATCATCTCGTCGGGGCTGGCCGGCCCCGGCGACACCCTGGTAATCCTCGGCATTCTGCTTGCTTCAGGCCAGGTTTCCAGTTCCCTGTTCTCCAATGGACTTGCCTTGTTCGGCGGCGGCCTCACTGAGTCCGGATTGTCTCCGCCCCCGGCCACCTTCAACCTCAACCTCAACACATCGGACTCCAGGGAA
>PLSH01000194.1:13266-13475 GCA_003165095.1 Acidobacteriaceae bacterium | reverse complement strand
TCGCTCACCAGCTCGGTGCCCACCATCCCCATGGTGCAGTATCAGGACCTGGGGTTGACGTTCAAGGCGACCCCCAAGGTCATGCGCAGCGGCAACGTCGCGCTCACCATCGATATGAAGCTCGATACGCTTTCCGGAACCTCGATCAACGGCAATCCGATTCTCAACAGCCAGGCCTTTTCCGGGGTCTCAACCCTCAAAGAAGGAGA